>VGSZ01000405.1 GCA_016874845.1 Deltaproteobacteria bacterium | reverse complement strand
GACCACGTCGACACCGACGCGGCGTGGATCGACGTCGTGGATCTCGCGCTGGATCGTGACATCGCGAGCCTCCGCGCGACGCTCGTCGGCCTGTGGCCGCGCGCCGGCGTTGTGCGCGGTGTTGTCGGTCGCCTCGACACGCCGTTACGCGCCGCGGCGTTCGCCGGCGTGATCCGTGCGGCGATCGTCGAAGGCGATGACGATGGCGTCTCCCGCGCCCTGACCGACCAGCCCGGGCTGCCGTGGACCGTGGTCGACGCGCTCGCAGCGGCCCATGAAGCGGCGGGCCAGCCGCGCGAGGCAGCGCAGGTGCTCGAGCGGGCGCTCCGCGCCGTCGGCCCCGACCCGGCGGCGTCCGATCTCCCGCGGCGCGAGGCGCTCCGTCGCGCGTCGGTGCTCCTGCAGGACGCCGACGCGGCGGGGGCGGCCGCGCGGCTCCTGCAAGGCGCACGCGCCGAAGATCTCGACGACGCGACGCTGCGGCTCGCCTGCGACGTGATCTTCGCCGCGGCGCGGGGTGGTGCCACGGGCGACGCGGCGCTGCTCGCGGCCCGCGTCGCGCGACTCACCGGTGACGACCGCTTCCGCGTGCGAGCCATCGGGATGGCCGACGCCGCCGGCGGCGATGTCGCGCTGCACGTCGGGCGGTGGTGCCTCGCCGCGCGGGATGTGCGCGCGCTGCCGCTGCTGGCCCATCATTGCCTCGAGCAGAGCCCCGCCCAGGGCTTCTTCGGCGCGTGGCATGCGCTCCGCAGCGGCGTTCAGCAGTTCGCGCCCCACGCTCCGCCAGGCTTCGCCACGATCGCCGGCTGGCGCGAGAGCCTCAAGCGGCTGCCGCCCGCGCCCGCGCTCTCGCCCCACCGCTCGGCATTACAGCGGGCGCGCCTGAACCGCCGTCCGTCACGCGCCGACGCGTGGGCGGACCACGCCGCGGAGCTCGCCTTCGCCGACCAGACCGCTGCCGCGCGCGCTCTGGCGCGGTCCGGCCGCTCGCCATCCGCGTGCTCTCTCGTCGTGCGCCTCGCCTTCGACGCTGTGCTCGCAGCAGGCCCCGCGCGCGCCCGGGCGATCGCCGATGGGTTGGCGTCGGTCCCCCCCTCGTTGCGTGGCCCCATCGTGGACGAGTTCGACCGGCTGTCTGCCGCCGGCGCCACCAGCGCGCGACAGCGGCGCCAGGTCGACGCGCTCGCTGCGCGAGCCCGCGCGGTCGTCGACATCGCCATCGATGACGCGGCCCTCGGCCGTGCCGTGGACGTGCCAGCGGTGCTCCGCTCTCTCGGCCGCCGACCACCCGCGTCGACACGGACGGCAGCGGCGGCGCTTCTCGCGTTGCTCGGCCTCGAGCCCCTTGCCGCCGCCGTGATGCCTACGGTCAGCTCGCCCCCGCCGGTCACGACGCCGCGGACCGCGCGCGCCCCGGGCACCGATGGGGAGATCGACGACGTGGTCCGGCTCGGCCGCCTGCGCCTGGCGCAGCTCGGCGGTCCGCGCCTCGACGTCGAAGAAGAGATCCTCGCCATCGCCGAGCGCCTCGGCCGAACGACGATCGTCGCGCAGAGCCTGCATCACCTCGCCTGTCTGGCCCCGACGCCTGCGGAGCGCGCGCACCATCTCCTCCGGCGCGCCGAGCTGTTGCGACAACGGCAGCCCGAGCGCAGCTGGCGCAGCGCCGTGGCCGCGCATCAACTGAATCCCGGTGAGCAGAGCGCACGCCTGCTGCTGGTGCTGGCGGACGTGGGCGGCATCGCGGTGCGGCGCGAGCAGGCGCTCGCGGCGTGGGGAGCCCACGCGTCCGCGGCCGACGACCGCGTGGCGGCGGCGTTGGAGCACGCCCGCATCGTCGCCACAGACGGCGCCGACCCGGCGCGTGCGGTCGCGCTGCTGCGCGCTGCCGCACGGCGGACGCCACGGGCGGCGCTCTTTCGCGAGCGATCCCGCCTCGCGCGTGCAGCGCTGAACGACGAGCGGGCCGCAGCGCTGGCCGACCTGGAGGCCGCCGCAGAGGCCAGCGACCTCGACGCCGCCAGCCGATTGCAGCTGCTGCGGCCGGCGGCCGCCGTCCTGGCTGCCCACGGCGACGCCGAGAGCGTCGAGCGTGCCGTGGCCGCGCTCTGCCTCGCCCACGAGCAGGGTGACGCCACCGCGCTCGCCGAGGCGGAGCCCCTCGCGCGCTCACGCTTGGGTCCGTCGGCCCTCGCCCGCGTCCTCGACCTGCGACTGCGCGACATTGAGGACGACCTCACGCGCCGCGGCCTCACCCTCGAGCGCGCCCAGCTGTTGCGACAGCTCGACGACTGGAGTGGGGCGCTCGCGTTGCTCGAGGCCCACGCCGTTGCCGATGAACAGGACGTCGACGCGCGACTGCAGCTTGGCCGCTGGTACCTCGAGGACCGCCGCGTCCTCGACGCGGCGCTGGCCTACGAGAGCGCCGCACGGGTCGCCGGACTGGCCGTTGAGGTCTGCGGCCCGGCGGCCCGCGAAGCGGCGGTGCTGCTGGCCGCGGTAGGGGCGCTCGATCGCGCTGGGCCGCTGGCCGACCTGGCGGTGAACGTCGGCTTCGCTGACCTGCAGGTGATCACCGTCGCCGAGGCCTGGCATCGCTCGCGGGAGAACTGGATCGCGGTCGACGAGCTCCTCGGACGCGAGCTGACGTTTGTCGACGACCCACGCCGCGCCGCGCACATCTGGATGGAGCGCGCCGTCGTCCGACGCGAGCGAACCACCGACGACGCTGGCGCGAGGAAAGCGCTGGCTCGCGTGCTCGAACTGGTGCCCGATCATCCCCGCGCGCTCGAGATGGCACGCGACGACGCGCGCAAGACGGACACGTGGGACATCCTGCGCGCAGCGCTGCTCCGCGCGAGCGAGACGACGACCGCTCGGCACGCCCGCGCCGGCCTCCTGCGCGAGATCGCCGTCATCGACGCTGATCAGCTTGGCGACGTGCGCGCGGCGCTCGCGCTCGTCGACCGTGCGCTCGATCTCGTCCCCGAAGACGTCGACGCGATGGTCGCAAAGGCGGTGTGGATGGTGCGCGTCGGGCAGGTCGACGGCGTTGCCGCTCTGATGGAGCAGATCGAGCTTGCCGGAGGCGACGCGAGCCGGCTACCCGGGCAGCTGCATCTCGTGCGCGGTGATGCGCTCGTCGTCGCTGGTGACGTCGTGGCCGCGCGGATCGCGTTTCGCCGCGCGGTTGAAGACCCCGAGTCGGCGGCGAAGGCGTGGGACCGCCTGATCGACATGGCCTGGGGGACGCCAGAGGCGCTGACGCTGCTCGCCGACGCGCGCCGCAGCACCGTCGAGTCGGCCCGGCACGCCGAGCTGAGTCGCAAGGAGCTGCGACTGCGCACGAATCTCGGCGATGTCGACGGCGCCGTTGCCGCCGCGGTCACGTTACTGCGACACGAGCCGGG
>VGSZ01000404.1 GCA_016874845.1 Deltaproteobacteria bacterium | reverse complement strand
GGCGACTTCAAAGGCGTGAGCGTCACCGCGCCGCCGACGACGGTGGTATTCTCGACCGACGGGTCGCTCGAGAGCCAGACGTCAGTCAGCTACAGGGTCGATCACCCCCAGCAGCCCGGCGTACGAACCGTCGAGGTCAGCGCCGCAGGAGACGTCCGTGTCCGTTGATGCCCCCCCTCGCCTGTCGCGCGCGCGGCGCGGCTTCAGCCTCATCGAGGTGATGATTGCCGGCGCGCTGCTCGGCCTCATCGGCACCGGGTCGCTGACGGCGATCCAGATGGCCGCGCAGCAGGCGGCGCAGACCCGCGCCCGCACGTTCGCCGCGCTCGAGTCCCAGACGGTCATCGACCGCGTGATGGCCCTCGATCAATTGGTGTCCACCGCCGGCGCGCTGATCGCCAACGACACCGAGATGGGCACGGTGTTCTGCTCGTTGCTGACGGCCCCCGACGGCCCCCTCGACAAGCTCGGCGGCACCACCGTCGGCGTCTGCCCCGAGCTGGTCGTGCAGAACATGAAGATCCCCGGGTCGACCTTGAAGCGCGACGTGAAGATCGACGCCGAGCCCCTCGGCGCGGTGTCCGGCTACATCATCACCGTCCGGGTGACTGGCGGGCAGCTGCCGGCCCCCGGCTACGTCGAGACGACGACGATGGTGCGCAGGTGATGCTGATGGGAACCCGCCCGCACCACCGCCGCCGCGCGTTCACGCTGCTCGAGGTCATCGTCGCGTCGACCATCGCCTTCATCCTCGTCGGCGCCGCCGCCGAGATGTCGTCGGCCATGGGCCGCAGCGTGCGCAAGATCGAGTCGCAGGCCGACCTCGGCGTGCGCACCGCCATCGCCCACGGGTTCATGCAGCGCGAGCTCGCCCCGATGGCGTTCAACTGGAACACCACGAACGAGACCACCGGCCTGAACACGGGCTCGTTCGGGCCGGGCAACTGCGCGATCTCGTCGGGCGTCTGCAACCTGCAGAACGGTGCGTTTTTTCCGATCCGCCTCTGCAAGTCGTCGACGGTGACCTCGACCATCTGCGACGCGCCGTCGGCGACCGAGGCCGACGCGGTGGTCTCGTACATGCCCCGCGATCCCGTCGTCGAGTCGATGGTGGTCCGCTCCAAGGGCGACGGCCTGTCGCTCCCCGCCGACTGCACGTCGTTTACGACGAACCCGGCGTCGCTGCGCGTCGCTGGCACCAACACCGTCGCGTGGTCCGACGGCGACCTCGTGCTCGTGTCGCGCGCGAACCACGCGAGCATCGGCGTGCTGAAGACGAACCTGGCCGTCCACACGAGCGCGACGATTCAGCGGACGATCGCGGTGGATCTCGGGAGGTCGTCGGCCACGGCCGGCCTCGCGCTCGACGATGGCGGACGGACGGCGTCCTGCAGCGCCCGCGACTCGCTGCTCGGCGCGAGCATCATCCGCATCAAGCAGGTGATCCTGACGCTGGACGAGAAGCCCGGCTCGCCCACCTTCCGCAACCTGATGATCGGCGTCCGCAACACGTCGGCGGGCCCCCTCATCTGGAGCACGGTCATCCCCGACGTCGACGACCTGCAGTTCCAGTTCGAGATGGCGCGGGTGGATGCGTCCTCCAAGACTGGCTCGTTCTGCACCTCGGACACCTCGGACCTCTTCGCCGGCGGCACGATCCCGTCGTGCGGCGGTCCGCTGGTGCGCGAGGCCAACGCGACGGCGGGGCGCCACTTGATCCGCGTGCTCGGGCTGCGTGCCGGGTTCACGCTGCGGTCGAGCATCGAGACGGAGCCCACGCCGCGTCCGTGGCCCCTGATCTTCAACCGCACCGGCCCCACCGGCAGCGACCGTCGCGCCCGCCGGCTGGTGTTCATGTTTCTGGGGACCCCCAATGCCATGCAGTGAGAGTCGCTCGGCCTCGGCTGCCGTCCCGCCCCGCCCGGGAGGCCCGCGCGGCTACGTCCTGCTGACCATCGTCATCCTGACAGTGCTCATCCTGCTCGGCGCGTCGGTGCTGCTGCTCGTCGCCAAGGAGGCGAGCGTCGCCGGCATCAAGGAGAAGAAGAACACCGAGGCCTACGGGATCGCCCTGGCCGGCCTGCAGTGGGGCCTCGGCAACCTCGCGTCGCAGAACGCCAAGGAGGCGATGACCGACATCGTCGCCCTGAGGCAGACCACGGGTCAGGTATTGAACGGCCAGCGGATCTTTCCGTTCAACCAGAACGGGCGCTTCGCCGGCGTTCCGGCGGCGCCGCCGGCCAAGGGCGTCTCGAACGACACCTGGAAGGCCGTGGGCAACGGCCACTACGCGCTGCTCACCGACGTCGACCCCCTCGATCCGGCGCGCAGCACGGTGCTGCGCAGCATCGGGCTCGTCACCGACGGCGAGGTGGTGCTCGAGTCGAGCCTGACGCTGAACGCCGCACAGGGCGTGCCCTCGGGCTTCGTCGGCTGCTTCAACTCGAACACCCGCATCGACTGGAACGACAACGTCGGCCCCTACGACTACATCGCCAACTACCGCTTCGACGGCGGCCCGGGCTTCCCGATCGCGGTCTCCAACGACGCGCCGCAGATCAACGGGTTCCCCAAGTTGCCGACGACGGGATCGTCGGTCAGCATCACGCGCCCGTCGGCGTACCCGCTGAGCCGCCTGTGGCGCGGCACGCAGAGCCTGCGCGTCGAGGCGTTGGCCGAGGGGATCCCCGGTATCCGCGTCGGACTCGAGAACCAGTTCGGCGGCAACGGCCGCGTCAGCCTGTTGAACGACTACAAGGGACCGTTCGGCACCACCGACCTGGCCGGTCCGCAAGACGGCTACGCCGCCAACGCCTACCTGGCCATCGACCCGCGCATCGCCGACGCCTTCGGCAGCGCCTCGTCGGTGCCCCGCGGCCTGGGCATGAACTCGGTCACGAGCCTCCCCGCCGGCGTGTGGGACGGCAGCCTGTTCTTGAACTCAGTCGACACCGGGCGCACCGATCTGACGCAGAAGAAGGGCCTGCCGGTCATCGCCTACATGAGCGCCCCCGGTGGATCGCCGTCGGCGTCGACGCTGCTTGGTCAGGCCGAGTGGCAGGGGCGCAACGACAACCGCGCCGACATGGGGTTCTACGCCTGCCGGTCGAACCGAACGGACATGCTCAGCGCCGTCGAGGAGTGCATCAAGGGCAACGTCGGCACCAGCACATCCTCGGGCATCAACCCGCCGAACTGGGCGGCGCCCAACGGCCCCGTCAACACGTCGGGCCGCGCGTGGAACATCGTCACCGACGTCGTGCGGCAGTGCACCGGCAGCGGCCGCAGCGTCGACACGCAGAACGGCCGGCCGTGGCAGTCGCTCGACAACCCCAATGGCATCAAGTGCTCGCGCGGCTTCGAGTGGCTCGAGAACGTGGCGGCGTGCCTGATCGTGCCCCGCAGCGTCATGGAGGCGGTCCACTTCAACAGCGGCACCTCGACGATGACCGGCTTCAACTCGGCGA
>VGSZ01000403.1 GCA_016874845.1 Deltaproteobacteria bacterium | reverse complement strand
AAACCGGTGACTGTGTCGGGGGTGAAGTCTGTCGGGCGCGCAACGTCGGCGGCGTGCTGCAGAGGGTCTGTGGGCGTCCGGCACCGACCACGAAGGTCCCGGGCGTTCGGTGCGCGCTGGGCAGCGAGTGCACGACAGGGATCTGCGACGTGGCGACGCGGCAGTGCTCGGCGTTCTGCCTCGACGAGGGCGACTGTCCCACCAACCAGAACTGCACGGCGAACCGCTCGGTGAGCCTCGGGGGCGCGACGTTCCCGGGCCAGCAGGTGTGCACGGGCGACAACTCGTTACCGCTGCTGGCATGCACGACGAACGCCGACTGCGCGGCGCGCAACCAGGCCTGCGACGCCATCGGCGCGGTGGATCTGGGCGTGGGCCTCGTGTCGACGACGGTCTGCGGCACGCGCACCGACGGACCGGGGGAGCTGGGCGCCGCCTGCGACGAGCGGATCACCGAGAACGTCGACTGCGCGTCGGGCCTGTGCGACGACCCGCAGCGCGGGCAGTGCATCGCCTTGTGCGACGGCGACGCCGACTGCAGCCTTGGCTTGATCTGCACCGACGCGCCGCTCGGCAACTTCACCACCGGTGGCGTAAGCCGTCCGCTGGCCGGGCGCTTCTGCGCCGAGCCGTGCACGACGATGTCCGGGTGCGGCTTTGCGCTAGGCGATCCCGACAGCCGCATCTGCAAGCGGCGGTGCGACGACGTCGACACCCGCTTCGAGCTGGTCTGCGGTCCGCCCATCGGCACCCTCGATCCCGGCACGGTCCTCGCCGCCGGGCAGGACGCCGGCGACTGTCGCTCGGGCCTGTCGGCGGGCTCGTCGCCGTCGGTGTGCTCGCAGCCCTGTGTCGCCGACGCCGACTGCCCCGCGACGATGGCCTGCGGCAACCCGTCGACGACGACGTGCGGTGGCAACACGGCGGCGTTCAAGATCTGCCGGCCACGCTGAGAGGCGCGCCGCTCGCCACGCGCCGGACCAGTTGACGACGTCGGCGTCGACGACGAAAGCGACAACGACGCATGCGCATCTGGGGCTTGTCCGACCTGCACCTGTCGTTCTCGGCGGACAAGCCGATGGACATCTTCGGCGACCACTGGGCCGACCACGCCGGAAAGATGGCGGCGGCATGGGACGCGACGGTGGGCGCCGACGACGTGGTGCTGTGCCCGGGTGACCTGTCGTGGGCGATGAAGCTCGAAGGCGCGGCCGCGGATCTGGCTTGGATCGCGGCGCGCCCGGGGCGGCTGAAGATCCTGACCCGCGGCAACCACGACTACTGGTGGAGCGCCATCGGCAAGGTGCGCGCCGCGCTGCCGCCGGGGCTGTTGGCGCTGCAGAACGACGCTGTCGACGTTGGCGACGTCGTCGTATGTGGCTCGCGTCTGTGGTCGTGCCCGGGCGCGCTCGACTGGGACGAGCACGACGAGAAGATCTACCGGCGCGAGGTCGAGCGGCTGGAGCTGAGCCTCGTCGCCGCGCGGAAGCTCGCGGGGGCGCGTCCGCTCATCGCCGCCATCCACTATCCGCCGTTCGACCGGCTGCAGCAGCCGACGGCCTACTCAGCGCTGCTCGAGGAGTTTGGCGTCGCGCTGTGCGTCTACGGGCACCTGCATGGCCGTCGCGCGCACAAGACCGCGTTCGTCGGCGAGCGGGCGGGCGTGCGCTACCACCTGATCGCCTGCGACGCCTTGGACTTCCGTCCCCTCGCGCTGTGGCCGCCGGCGCCTTGAGGGTGCTTCGCTGACGGGCTCGCGACGCCTGCGGCGTCAGGGTTGCTGTCGATTTTGACTTGGCGCTGGCGCGTGGAACACTTGGGGTGATGTTGCCGTCCTCGCGGTTCGTCGTGCGTCGATCTGCGTTGCTCGGCGCGTTGGTCGCGCTGGGTGGCCTGCTCTTGGCCGCCGTGCCTGCCGCCGCGGCAAAGGCGCCTGCGGTGACGAAAGCGCCGACGGCGAAGCCGCCGGCGGCGGCATGGGTGGTGCTTGTGCGCTCCACCGGCGACGTGCCGCCGGCCTGGGTTGCCTCGCTGCAGGACGCCGTACGCACCGCAGGCGCGCCCCGCCGGTTCGTGCCCCCGCCGACGGCCACCCTCGACGAGCTGCAGCTGGCTCTGGGGTGCGATCACTGGAACAACGCCTGTGCCGCCCTCATCGCCGAGGCCGCCGGCGCAAGTGCCGCTGTCGTCGTCGACGTCGCCGCTGCCGGCGCGGTCGTCGTCGACTCGCGCGTCATCGGCAGCGACGCCGTTGTGCAAAGCAGCGTAGAGCGCCTGACGCTGTCGAGCACCGACGAGACCGATCGCAAGGCCGCCGTCGCCTGGGTCGTGGGGCTGGTGCGCGGCGCGCGACCGGCGGTGCTCGTCGTGACGACGGACCTAGCGGGCGACGACCTGCTCGTCGACGACCTGCCGGCGGGGCGCACACCCGTCACCCTTGTCGACGTTGCGCCCGGTCCGCATCGCCTGCAGGTACGGCGCCCCGGCCGGGCTCCGCTGCTGCGGACCGTGACCGTCGTAGCCGGAGAGACGTCGCGCGAGAATCTGGTGCTCGCCGCCTCCGGCCCGGCCACGATCATGGCGCCGACCCTCGGCACCGACGCCGCCCCACCCCCGATCGAGGTCACCTCATCCACGTCGTCGTGGGCATGGGGGCTGACCGGCCTCGGCGCGCTCGCTTTGAGCGGCGGCACCGTGCTGACCGTGACCCAGGGGCTCCCGGTGCTCGAGCTCCAGCTGAACCAGACGGACACCGGGCTTCGCGTCGACTACGAGACGTTTCCCGGGGGTAGCTCTGTGCCGGGAGCCGAGCGTTTTGCGTACCTTGCCGAGCGCTTCGGTTTGTCCGAGGCGGTCGTGCGCGACCAGCGTGAGTTTCAGCGCGTTGTGGACGGCGCCGTCACACTCGCTGTCGTGGGCGCAGCGCTGGTCATTCTTGGCGGCGTACTGACTGGCGCGGGCATCGGGCTCTTCGTCAAGGGCACTCCCGAGGATGAAGTCACACGGTCCGGCACGAATTCCGCGACGAAGGCACCGGTCGCGGCGACCTCGGCGAGCGCCGAGGCAAGACCTCCGGGTTCAGCGCCGTAGGGCTGAGATACTTCCGGAAAATCATGTTGCCGGTCTTCAAATGGCCCCTCAGGGCGTCCCCGTTTTCAGTCGGAAGGATCGTGAAGCCGCTCGTTCGGCGCTCGAACAGCGCCCAAAGTGCCGTGGCCCCACATGCTGCAGCTGTCGCTCCGACGCACGAGCACTACGTCGATGTTGGTCTGGCGAGTTTCTTCGGCGCAGCGACACGCATGACTGGAATCGACAGAGAAATGTTCTCATCCTGAATCCACCGGCAGGATTGACCTGCCCCGGAAATTTCGGACCACCGATCACATGAGCGGGTCCGCCGCTCGGGAGGTCCGATGAAGAAGAGCCGGTTCACCGAAGAACAGATGGTCAAGGCGCTCCGCGATGCCGACGCCACGAGCGTCGCCGAGGTC
>VGSZ01000402.1 GCA_016874845.1 Deltaproteobacteria bacterium | reverse complement strand
AGGGCGAGGGCGAGGGCGAGGGCGAGGGCGAGGGCGAGGGCGAGGGCGAAGGCGAAGGCGAGGTCTGCGATCGCGCGGCGGACGCCGACTGCGACGGCGTGCCCACCGGTGATGACTGCGACGACAGCGATCCCGCGCAGGGGTCGCGTTCCAGCGTCGGTCTGACGACGGTGACCGGCACGACGCGCCTGCCGGCGAACGTGAACCTGTTCGTCCGGGCGACCCGCTGCGGCGTCGACCCCGTCGATGAGCTGACGTTGGCCGACTTCACGGTGCTCGAGAATGGGCAGGCGACGGCGCCCTTCGGCGGCGTGGCCCGCGTGCTGCCGGTGGCATCGGGCGTCGAGCGCTTCACGCTGGTCGTGCTCGAGCGCGGTCCCGCGACCGCCGATGCCGACGCCCTCGACGGCCTGCGCCGCGCGGTGGAGGGCTTCATCGACGACGTCGTCCGCCCCAACGGGCTCCACCGGGTGGCCGTGGCCACCCTCGGCGACACCGGGGTGCGGCTCTTGTCGCCGTTCTCTGACGATCCCGCCCGGCTCGAGGCTGCGCTCGAGGACGTCGGCGCCGCACCCGCGGCGCCGCTGGTCGATCTGCACGGCGGGACGCTCGACGCCCTCGCCGCCCTCGACGCCGCCGTCGACGCGTCCCCCGCCGGCGTCCACGGTGGCGCGCTGGTGGTGTTCTCCGCCGGGCGTGACGGCGTGGCCCGCGCCTCGCTCGACGACCTTGCCGCCGCGGTCGCGTCGTCGGACAGCGCCGTGTACGCCGTCGGCGTCGGCGCAGCCCCCGACCTCGACGCCCTCGCCCGCGTCGGCCAGGCGGGCCTGTCGTCCACGACGGCCGGCGCCGACATCGTCGCCGCGTTCGCGTCGGTGCGTGCCAGCGTCGAGCGCGACGCGCGCGGCTTCCACGTGATCGGCTACTGCAGCCCCTCGCGGTCGGGCAGCCACGTGCTGTCGGTGAGCGTGCGCGGTGGCCCGGCGGCGTCATACCGCTTCAGCACCACCGGCTTCTCCAGCGGCTGCTCGTTCGACGCGCTGGCGGTGCAGTGCGGAGCCCGCCAGTGCGGCGGCGTCGCCGGGTTCGCGTGCGGCGAGTGCGCCGAAGGCGAGCGGTGCTCCATCGTCGGCGTCTGCAACGAGACCTGCGGCGACGGCGTGGCGACCTACTCAGAGGCCTGCGACGACGGCAACATCCTGCCGGGCGATGGCTGCGGCACGGCGTGCACCACCGAGTCGGGCTGGCTGTGCGCGCAGCCGGGCGAGCCCTGCACGACGGTGTGCGGAGATGGACTGCGGCGCGGCAGCGAAGAGTGCGACGACGGCGACAACGCCGACGGCGACGGCTGCAGCGCCGGCTGCGGCGCCGAGCCGGGCTACGAGTGCCTTGGCGCCGGCCCGGGTTCGTGCGCGCCGGGTCCGGTGCCGCCCCTCGACTTCGGCGCGGTCACCCTCAACTGTGCGTCGCCGCTGGGCCTGGCGACCCTGTACAACTCGACATCCAGAGCGATGGTGATCGGTGAGCTGTTCATCGACCCGCCGGGCGCGCCGTTCTCGATCGTGTCGACGTCGAACTCCGGCACCTGGCCGCTGACGCTTGCGCCCGATGCCGCGCTGACGCTGACCATCCGCTTCGTACCCACCGCCACGCCCCTGGCCCTGGCGCAGGTCGTCATCCCGGGAGCGACCGCCGACGCCGAGCGCGTCGGCCGGGTGGCCTTGAAGGGAAGCGGTACGACGATCAACGAGCAGCAGGACACCTTCGACCGCACCGGGCGGCCGATGGTGGACATCCTGTTCGTCATCGACGACTCGGGCTCGATGAGCGACGAGCAGGACCAGCTGGCGAACAATTTCGCGCGGTTCTTTACCGTGTCGGGCGTGGCCGAGACCGACTACCACATCG
The DNA here is from genome assembly GCA_016874845.1 of Deltaproteobacteria bacterium. GTDB lineage: Bacteria > Myxococcota > UBA727 > UBA727 > VGSZ01 > VGSZ01. Next base: position 1,585 of record VGSZ01000402.1, on the reverse strand, counting down.
CCGTGACGTCAACGCTGGCCGTGGGTCTTGGCTGCGAGAACACCAGCTCGTGCCCCGATAATCCGCTGTCGGGCTACTACACCTCGTGCTCCGCGGGTGAACGATTCCTGACGCCGCAGTCGCCGAACCCCGAGGAGCAGTTCGCCTGCAACGCGCGGGTCAGCGCGCGAATGACGCCGGCGCGGTCGGCGTCGGACGCCGCCGAGGCCGGCCTGCGCGCGGCGATGAACTTCTTGACCCCGCCACGCATCGTCGACCCCAACGTCAACGGCGGCTTCCTGCGCGAGCAGGCGAAGCTCGTCGTGATCGTCGTCAGCGACGAGTCCGACCAGTCGCCGGGTCTTGCCATCGAGCCGTACGTCGACTTCTTCCGCACGGTGAAGGGCCCGCGGGGGCAGGGCATGGTGTCGGTGAACGGGATCATCACCACCGAACAATGCTCGGCGGCGGTCGACTGCACCGGACCGTTTGCCAACGACGTCGTCCCGCCGGAGTGCCGGTACCAGAGCGTCGTGCAGGCGACGGACGGCCTGCTGCAGCCCATCTGCTCTCAGGACTGGAGCGAGCTCATGGGCGAGCTTGGCCTGGCCGCGCTGGCCGACCAGCGCGAGTTCGTGCTGTCGCGCGAGGCCGCCCCCGCGACGCTGGCGGTCTGCGTCCGCTCAACGGCCACCGCCCCGTGCGAGGCGGTTCCGTGGACGACGACCGCCGACGACCTCGGCTGGGTCTTCCTGTCGGACAGCAACTCGATCCGCTTCAACGATGGCTCGGTCCCGGCGCAGGGCAGCATCGTCGAGGTCAGGTACGAGGCCTTTTGCGTCGCGCGCTAGCGGCGGCGGCGGGCGGCCACGGGGGCGCTTCGCGTGTGTCCGCTCGTCGTGCTCCGCGCGCGTTGCTCCCGGCACCTGCCGCGCTGAAAGGCCGGCGCGACCCCGGCGCCGCGCTGCAAGACAGCCTGCGCGAGCTCGCGCGCCCGGCGGCGTCCTCTGCGTCGTCACAGCCAGCGCGCACAGCAGCCAACGGGGTAGAAGCGTCCACTGCGAAGGAGCGCGCATGTTGCTTGCGACCACCCTGATGACGCTCGGCCTCGCGACGGCGCCCGCCGCCCTCGACTGCAACGGGCCCTTCGTCCCGCCGTCGGGTTACCAGCAGGAGACCGCCTTTGCCCCTGACGTGGCGACGGCAAAGACGAAGGCGCTGCAGCAGCTGATCGCGCGGGTCTGCCAGGGCAGCCCCTGCCCCGAGCTCGCCGCGCGCTCGACGGTGTGGTCGGCCGGCCAGGCGCCAACCACGCACTGCGCGATGGCCGTGCTCGAGACGGCGCTGGTCGACGAATGGCGCGCGGGCGGCTCGGCGCGGGACTTCGTCGGCACGATCGCGCAGCGCCTCGCGTCGGTGGTGCCGATGGTGGCAAGCGGCGCAAAGACCACCGTCGTCGTCGACAGCGTCACCCTTGCCACGAACATCCCCGGGGCCGCAGCGTGGGTGCGCGACGCGCTGCAGCAGGCGCTCGGCACGCTGCCGTCGGTGAAGCTCGTCGAGGCGGCGACCCCGAACGCGACGCTCGTCCGCGCGAACATCGTCG
>VGSZ01000401.1 GCA_016874845.1 Deltaproteobacteria bacterium | reverse complement strand
GTCAGCTGCTGGGGCCGCGGCGCCGAAGGCCAGCTTGGCAACGGCACGAACACGGCGCTGCTGACGGCGCCGGCAATCAGTCCGTCGGGGTGGAGCCCCGTGCCGTTCCGGCTGGGGCCGCTGTTCAACGACGTCGACGGCGACGGCTGCGAGGACACGCCATGACCCCTGCCCTGCTCTTGCTCGCCTGCCTGACCCCGGCCGCGCCGTCGCTGCTGGTGGTGCCGCCCGGCAGTGGCGCCGCCGGCGTCGACCCCTACGCGCTGGCCGGGCGGGCGGCCGCCGCGAGCCAGGGAGTCGTCGACGGCGACGTTGTGCTGGCCGCCCCGCCGGCGGCGACGTGCGACCTGGCCTGCCGGCTGCGCTCGGCCGCGTCGTCGGGGGCGCCGCGGGTCCTGGTGGTGCAGACGAGCGCGCTGCTCGACACGGTGCAGGTGGGCGCGCTGGTGTTTGCGCTGCCGGCGCAGCGGGCCACCGGGCAATGCAGCGAGCGGGTGCGCGCCGTCGACGTCGACGGCGCGCTGGCGCGGTGCGTGCGCGCGGCGCTGGGCAAGCCATTGCCCGAGGACGCGGCGGCGGCGACGGCGGCGCGGGCGGGTCCGGTCGAGGGCGGGGCGCCGGTGCGGGTGGTGGTGGCGCCGGTGAAGATCAGCGAGGCGCTGGCGAAGGACGAGGCGACAAGGAGCGCGCTGGGCACGCGGGCGGCGGGCCTGGTGGCGCGCGAGCCGGGGTTCGTCGCGGTGGCCACCGCCGACGTCGCCGCGGTGCTCGACCACGAGGCGAACCGCGCGCTGGCGGGCAGCGACAACGGCGACGCCTACGAGGCGGCGGCGCGCGCGCTGGACGCCCGCCTGCTGCTGCGGGTCGACGTCGGCGTGGTGGGCGACGTCGTCGTCGTCAGCGCGGCGCTGGTGGACGTGACGCTGGCGAACGGCTCGCCGCCGCGGGCCGACGTGCTGGTGGGCGACGCCAGCGAGGTGCCCGAGGCCATCGACGTCGTCGTCGCGCAGCTGTTTGGCCGGCCGGCGAAGCTGCCGCCGCCGCGGGTGCGCCGCTCGCGGTTCGAGGCGGGGATGCACGGGCTGGTGCCCGGCGGCGGGCAATTCTGGAACGGCCCCGAGCACACGTGGAAGGGCGTCGTCGTCGCCGTCGGCACGGGGCTCGGCGTGGTGGCCGGCGGCGCATTGCTGGCGGCCCGGGTCGCGGTGCTCGACGGCCGAAGCCAATGGGGACGCGGCACAGCGAACTTCATCGGCAACGGCTGCGACGCCGACCAGACCGTGTGTGACGCGAAGGTGGCCGAGCTTGAGTCCACGGGCGCCACGATGCTGACCGCCGCCTGGGCGTCGTTCGCCACGGGCACGCTGTTTTGGTCGGCCGGAATCGTCGAAGCGGTGGCGGCGGCCGAATAGCCCCGAAGCGCAGTCCACCAGGGTCAATTCCCGAAGGTCGACGGCCCGCTGTCGCCGGCCCGGCTGACGGCGACGACGACAATGATCATCCGGCGCTTGGGCCGTCGACCGGTGCTGGCAGCGAGCCCTGGCGCCGGGGGTTCCCAGGGGGTGCGGCGCAACGCACCACCTGGGTCGCGCCGAAGGCGACGACAGCCATGCAGCACGGCAAGCACCAGGCAAGAGCCGAAAGAGAAATCGCCGAGAGCGGGGCCCGGCCCGGGTCGAACCACGAAAGAATCACCTACATAACAAGAGAGACAAACGGGGCCCATGACGACGGAGCGCTGCACAAAGACGGGGACAAGAACGAACCAAAGGGTGTCCCGAGGTCACGATGCCCACCCAAGAGATCCCCGCAGCCACCGAAGAAGAGCTGCCCGACGAGCCCGAATGGCTGACCGACAACGACAGCCCCTGGAAGGACCTGATCGACGCCGAGTTCGAATCCTTCCTGCGCTTCTTCGCCCCGCAGGCCGCGCGCGAGATCGATTGGAGCCACCCCACAATCTCGCGCGACACCGAATTGCAGGCCCTGTCCTTGAGCGCCGCGACGGGCCGCCGCTACGCCGACAAGCTGGTGCAGGTGAAGAGCCGCAGCGGCGACGACGTGCTGGTGCTCGTGCACGTCGAGGTGCAGGGCCAGCGCGACCCACAATTCGAGGAGCGGATGGCCATGTACCGTTGGCGCATCCGCCAGCAGTGGAGCCACCCTGTCTTCAGCATGGCGCTGCTCGTCGACGATGCGCCGTCGTGGCGACCGGAGGCGTACCGCGAGGAGCTGTGGGGCAACCGCGTCGACTTCGTCTTCCATGTGTTCAAGCTGCTCGATCTGGCGCCGCGGGCCGACGAGCTGCTGCGCAGCGACAACGTCTTCGGGTTGGCGGCGGTGGCGCACCTGCGGGCGCGCGCCTCACGCAAGGATCCGGAGCGCCGCTTCACGTGGAAGGTCGAGCTGACCCGGCTGCTGCAGGAGCGCGGCGAGAGCCCGGCGAGAATCCAGCGACTGTTTCGCTTCATCGACTGGGTGTTGATCCTGCCGACGTCGCTGCGGGCTCGCTACACTGCGACGGTCACCAGGAGCCGCGAGGAGAAGCGCATGCCGTACATCAGCACCGTCGAGCGCGACCTGATCGCCCAGGGCATGCAGCAGGGCATGCAGCAGGGCATGCAGCAGGGCATGCAGCAAGGCATGCAGCAAGGCATGCAGCAGGGCAGGCTCGACGGGCGGCGCGAGCTCGTCCTGCGGCTCCTCCTGCGTCGCTGCGGCCCCCTCGACGACGTGGTCACGAACGACATCGCCACCCTGCCACCCGACCGGCTCGACGCGCTGGGCGAAGCCCTGCTCGACTTCCAGGGCGCCGACGACCTGCGACGCTGGCTCGCGAGCGTCTGAAGGTCACCTCCGTGCGGCCCGTGGCCAACGAGCACGGGCCGCGCGATCGCCCGGGTCAGGCCACCATCCCCGGAAACCGCCGCAGATACCCCGCGAAGCGCTCGCTGACGTCGACGTCGGCGAGCTGCGCGACGGTGCGCGGCCCACGCGCGGGCTCGAGCCCCTGCTCGATGACGTGCCGCGGCCACTCGGGATCGACGATGGCCGCGCGGCCGACGCAAACGACGTCGGCGCCGTGGTCGTACAGCCGCAGCGCGTCGTCGCGGGTCCACACGCCGCCGGCGGCGACGACGGCGACGTCGGCGGGCAGGCCGTCGCGAAAGAAGCGCGCGGCGTGCACGTCGGGGCGCTTCACGGTGCTCTTCGCCGCGTCCCACAGCGACAGGTGCACGAGGTCGACGCCGTCGTCGGCCAACCAGCGCGCCACCTGCAGCGTCTCGTCGAGGTCGAGGCCGCGCGCGTTGCCGCGATCTTCGGGGCTCAGCCGGACAGCGACGACGAAGGGCGCCGGGCACGCCGCCCGCACGCGACGCGTGATCTCGCGCAGCAGCCGAGCGCGCCCGACGAGGTCGCCGCCGTAGCCGTCGTCGCGCGGGTTCATCGTCGCCGACAGGAACTGCGACAGCAGGTAGCCGTGGGCCCCATGCA
>VGSZ01000400.1 GCA_016874845.1 Deltaproteobacteria bacterium | reverse complement strand
TCGCCTTCGCCTTCGCCTTCGCCTTCACCTTCGTCGGGATCGTCGCCGTCCGCGGGGCGATCACGATGGGGGCAGGCGCCGGCCGTGGCGCCGAGGCCGGCGCCAAGCAGCAAGGTGACGAGGGCAGGAACGACGCGCATCGGCTGCTCCGTGAAGTGAGGACCTCGATCCGACACCGCGCGGGCGCAGGACGCAAGAGAGCTCCGCGTCGTGTCCGGCGGGCGGCGACGGCGCCACGGCGCCGCTCAGGGCTTCTTCTTCGGGCGGTACCGCTCGGCGAGCTGGCGCGGGCGCGACGGCGTGGGATCCTCGACGCCGGCGACCCACACGTGCTCGGCGACGGTGAGCACCTCGAGGGGATCCCCCGACCACAAGACGAGGTCGGCGCGGGCCCCCTTTTGCACGACGCCGCGCGGCGGCTGGCCGGGAGTGTCGACGAACAGCGCCGCCGGCGTCGCCGTGATCGCGGCGAGGGCGGCGTCGCGGGGCAGGCCGTTTTGCACGGCGAGGCCGGCCTCCTGCCGCAGGCGGCTGGTGCCCATGTCGGTGGCCCACGCGGCGACGACGACGCGGACGCCGGCTGCGTGCAGCGCGGCGGCGAGGTCGTCGCGGGCCGACAGCGCGTCGAAGCTCAGCTGCCCCGCCGCCGACGGCCGCACGATCACGGGCACGCCGTCCTGCCGCAGCCGGTCGGCCACCAGCCACGCCTCGGCGCCGCCGTCGACGACGACGCGCAGCCGGTGCGCGGCCGCCAGATCGAGCACCGTCAGGAGGTCGCTGGCGCGGTCGACGTGGACGACCCACGGCACCTTGCCGCCGTCGATGACGCGGCCGAGGGCGGCGAGGTGCACCGGCGACAGCCTCAGCGGTCGGCTGTCGCCGCGGTCGAACTCGCGCGGGCGCGCGCGGTACAGGCGGACGTCATCGAAGAGCTCGCGGGCGCCGAGCACCAGCCCGCCGCGCGAGCCGCCCCACGCGCCGGCCACGGCGCCGTCGAACGCGCCGAACTGCGCCACCGGGCGGCTGGTGTCGGGGCGGTCGTCGAGGCGGCCCGACAGCGCGACGGCGACGCCCTCGCCGGCGAACAGCTTGCGTGCGGCGGGCGCGAGCACCGCGGTGGTCACGCCCTCCTCGCGGTCCACGGCGACGTGGACGGCGTGGGGGTTGTAGCCGTGGCCGGCGACGAAGCCGGGGGTGGCGGCGCCGTCGTGGTCGCTGTCGTCGTGGTCGGGCTCCATGCCGACGTCGAACAGGCCCACCTGGCTGCCGACGGCGACGAGCCCTGGCGTCAGCACCTTGCCGCGCCCGTCGACGCGGCGCACGCCGGCCGGCGGGGGCGACGACGACGGCAGCACGTCCACGATCGCGCCCTCGTCGACGACGACGCTGGCCTCGACCAGCCGCGTGCCGTCGCCGACCTCGACGGTGGCGCCCTGCACGACGAACGCGCCGGGCGACCACGACGACAACAGCGCCGCCAGCGACGCGACGAGCAGCGGAGTCATCGCGGGCCTCCGGCGGGCGCGGGGTTGGGGGTGGTGGTGGTGGCGGCGGCGGGGAGTGTCTTCGTCGTCGTCCCCGCCGTCGTCCCCGTGGGTGGCGGCGGCACGCGGCTGGTGCCGACCATGACGTCGGTGCGGCGCTCGGCGGGGCGCGCGGCGTCGAAGGCGAGGGCGCCGTCGACGTAGACGGCGACGGGGCGGCTGTAGGTCGAAAACGGCGAGCCGTCCCAGACGACGACATCGCCGCGCTTGCCGACGCTCAGGGAGCCGACGGCGGCGTCGATGTCGAGGGCCCACGCCGGGTTCGCCGTAATCCACCGCAGCGCCACGTCCTCGTCGAGCCCGCCCACGCCGAGCCGGCGTCCGGCGGCCAGCGCCTTGGCGGCCTCCTGGTTCAGCTGGCGCACCTCGAGGTCGCTGTCGGAGTGCAGGATCGGGCGCGCGCCGGCGGCTTGCAGCAGCGCCACGTTCTCGCGCACGGCGTCGAAGCTCTCCATCTTGAAGCCCCACCAGTCGACCCACGTCGACACCGACACGCCCTCGGCGGCGAGCCGGTCGGCGAGCTTGTAGGCCTCGACGGCGTGGTGGAACGACTGGATCTTGAAGCCGAACTCTTCAGCGATGTCCAGCATCTCGTTCATCTCGTCGGCGCGGTAGCAATGCACGTGCACGAGGATCTCGCCGCGCAGCACGGCGGCCAGCGTCTCGAGCCCGAGGTCGCGGCCGGGGGCGTCGGGCGGGTCGTCGACGAATGGCTCGGGCGTGGGCCTGCCGGCGGCCTTCGCCTCCTGCAGGGCCTTGTCGGCCTGGTCCCTCTTCTGGCGCCACCAGCCGAGATCACGGTGATACTTGTTCCAGCGTCTTTGGTATTCCACTGCCTCTTGAAACGCTGCGCGTTGGCCGGCGACGTTGCCCATGCGGGTGGACGGTCGACCGCCGCGGGTGCCGTAGACACGTTTGGGGTTCTGGCCGCAGGCCATCTTCAGGCCCTGGGGCGCGTCGGGGAAGCGCAGCGCCCGCGCCGACGTCGCCGCGGGGGTGCCCACGAGGCCCAGGTGAAAGGTGCTGGCGCGGCCGCCGATCAGGTTGGCCGAGCCCGGCAGCACCTGGATGGTGGTGACGCCTTTTTGCAGAGCCCGTACGAGGCTGGCGTCCTGCGGCCAGAAGCCGTGCTCGCTCCACACCTCGGGCGTCTTCGGCGAGCCGACCTCGTTGCCGTCGCTGTTGCCCCCCGTCTCGGGCGTTGAATAGACGCCCATGTGGCTGTGGGTGTCGATGAGCCCTGGCGTCAGCGTCCGCCCGCGCACGTCGACGACCACGGCGCCCGCGGGGGCCACGCCATCGCCATCGCCCTCGCCCACCGCGGCGATGCGGCCGTCCACCAAGAGCACGTGGCCGCGGGCGAAGGTCACGCCGGCGGCCGTCATCACCCGCCCGCCCCGCAGCAACGTTGGCGGGTGCGCCGCTGGCGTCACCACCGGCGCCGGCGGCCGCGGCTCGGCCGCCACCGCCAGGCGGGGCCGCGACGTCGTCATCGTCGCGGCGGGCGCCGTCGCGACGGCGCCCGCGGGCGTCGTCGTCGTGGATGCCGCGGGCGTCACGCAGGCGACGAGCGCCGCCGTCGCCGTCGCCGCCGCCAGCGCCCGCGCCCAAGGCGTTGGCGCGTCGGCAAGAGTGGATGCGAACCCCATGGCTCCACGTTCGCCCCGTCGAACCCCCGGCGGCAAGCGCCGGTCCCGCTTGCGCGCGCCGCGACGCTTCGGCAAATAGCAAGTCGTGCGTACCACTTTTCGATCCTTCATCGGGCCCGCCGCCCTCGCCCTCCTCCCCGGCCTCGCCTGCGGCGAGGCCCCGTCGACCGCGGCCGACGACTGTCGCCAGGCCGCCTTCGCCTGCGCCGACGGCTTCCGCTGCGCCGACGACGGCGAGGGCGCCTTCGCCTGCGTGGCCGACGACCCCGCCGACGACCCCGCCGACGACCCCGCCGACGACCCCGCCGA
>VGSZ01000399.1 GCA_016874845.1 Deltaproteobacteria bacterium | reverse complement strand
ATCAGGTGGTCGCCGGCAGCTACGCCTTCGGCGCCGACTTCTTCGGGGGCTCTGGCGCGCACACGATGTTCATCCGCCTGTTCATCTACGGGCAGCTGAAGGGCGAGTGGGTCGCCACCATCGAAGACGAGTTCTGGGAGGTCGGCATCGTCCACTTCCGCGAGGAGAACTTGTTCCAGCCGTGCATCGAGGACCTGACCGACGGCAATCCGAACGACCAGTGCCCGGACGACTGAGCGGCGCCCCTGCCGACGGGCCAGCCTTGCCGGGCCCGCGGCGACGCCTCCGCACCGCCTGACCCTCTCATTCTCCGAACGAGAACGTCCATGATCTCCGCTCCTCTGCGCTCGCTGCTCCCCGCCGTCACCTTGCTCGTCGCGGCCGTGTCTGGCTGTCCGCGCACCACCACCAACGTCGTCGACACGCCGCAGCTCGTCGCCTGCGAGGCGGACGAGCAGTGCCCGACGGGCAACCTGTGCATCGCCGGCGAGTGCCGGCTCGGCACCTGCAACCCCGCGCTCGAGGCGCAGTGCGGCGTTGAGGTCGTCGAAGACCGCGCCGCGACCTGCTGCAAGGTGTTCGAGAACTGCAACGGGTTGACGCTGACCTGCGAGCGCGACCCCGCCGCCGTGGGCATCGGCTGCCCGCCCGGCGAAGATCAATGCATCCCCTGCACCGAGAACCGTGATTGCGTCGCCGACCTCGGCTTCTCGTCGTTCTGCTCGGGCGGCCGCTGCTTCGCGCAGGCGGGGCTGACGCCGTGCTCGCAGGACTTCCAGTGCGCCCCCGACGAGCGCTGCGACCGCACCGAGTTCTTCTGCGTCAAGGACAACGGCGGCTGCCGCTTCTGCGGCGAGGACTTCCCCGAGCTGTGCTGCGAGAACGGCCAGGTCTGCGACGTCGAGAGCGGCACCTGCGTCGACGTCGGCGAGCGCGAGTGCACCGAAGCGACGGTGCAGGACGACTGCCGCGCCGGCCAGCTGTGCGACGCCAACGGGCGCTGCGTGCAGTGCATCGACAACGACAACTGCGGGCCGGGCACCGAGTGCAACCCGGCGTCGGGGCTGTGCGTGGGCGCGGCGACCCGCTGCGTCGAGGATACCGACTGCCCGGCGACGCTGCGTTGCATCGCCGAGCGCTGCGACGCGCCCAACTGCGAGCGTGACAGCGACTGCGATGACAGTCGCGAGCGCTGCGAGGACTACAGCTGCGTGCTGCCGCCGGCGGTGTGCAACGAGGACGATGAGCCCAACAACACGCCGGCCCAGGCCATCGAGCTGGCGTCGCTGACCGACTCGTATGGCGGCAAGCTGTGCCGCGGCGACCAGGACTACCTGTCGTTCCCGGTGCAGCCGCGCAAGCGCTACACGGTCACGGTCACGTCGTCGTCGTCGCCGGTCGCCGGTCTCGCGGTGACGCTGTTCAACACCACCGGATCGGTGGAGTCGTCGGCGACGTTCGCGTCGTCGCCGCTGAACGTGGTGGTCGTCGGCGTCACCGCCGAGGACGAGTCCGGCCGCTTCGAGCTGGTGATCAACAGCGGCGCGAACACCGCCCGCGACGAGTGGTCCTACGCGGTGACCCTGCGCGAGGACGAGGCGTCCCCCGAGGCCGACTGCTCCGCCGGCGCGCAGGCCGGGCAAGAGCCCAACAACGACTTCGCCAGCGCCGTCGTCCTCGCCGCCGACGACGTCGCTGTCCCCTTCACCCGCTGTGGCACCGACGACGTCGACTTCTTCGCCGTCACCGTGCCCGAGCAGCACGGCGTCGAGGTGGTGGTCGAGGGCTTCCAGAACGCCGAGGGCAACCTGAACGTCGAGCTGTTCCGCGGCCCGGCGAGCACGCAGCTCGCCGAGCGCGCGACGACCACGGCGAACACCGAGACCGTCGACGCGCCCGAGGGCAGCGCGACGTACTTCGTGCGCGTGTTCCTGGCGACGACGAGCGGCGTTCTGCAAAGCCAGAGCTACGCCGTGCGCGCCCGCGCGGTGCCGCGGCCGGCGGCCTGCGACGCCGACGTCGCCGAGAACGACGGCACGGTGGCCACCGCGGGCGCGATGCCGACGCCGGTGGACGCCGGGCTCGCCCGCGGCAGCTACGCGGCGCTGCGCTGCAACCCGCAGGACATCGACCACGTCCGCTTCGTCGTGCCGGCGAACCTCGGCGGCGTGCTGCGGCTGTCGTTCGAGCACTCGGCGGGCGACCTGCGGCTCGATCTGCTCGACGAGGCCGGCGTGCAGCTGGCGACGTCGAACACGTCGTCGGCGGCGGCCGGGGCCGAGGCGGTCGACGTGCCGAGCGCGGCGGTCGACAAGACCTACGTCGCCCGCGTGCAGCTGGGCTCGACGACGGCGACGTCGATCACCGCGCAGCAATGGGCGCTGACGCTGTCGACGTACGACGGCGCGCAGTGCCTCGCCAGCGAGCCGTCGCCCGACGGGACGTATGCCACCGCCCGCTGCGTCGGTGACTTCACGGCGACCACGCCGGTCTGCAACGGCGACCGCCTCCCGCTGCCGCTGGTGGCCACGCTGCCGGGGTGCGTCGCCGACGGCGCGGCGCCGGGCTGCGCGCGCAGCTGCGGCAACGGCGACGCCGACTTCTACCGCCTCGGCTCGCTGGCCAGCGGCCGAGCGGTGCGAGCGGCGCTGCGCTTTGACCAGTCGGCCGGCGACCTGTCGGTGCAGCTGGCGCGGATGAACGGCGCGACGCCGTCGCCGGTGGGCGGCGTGCGCCGCGACAGCGACCGCGACGGCACGATCGAGTTCGAGGCGACGACGTCGGGCGCGACGTCGGAGTACGTCGTGATCGTCAAGCCCGAGGGCGCCACCGGCCACGAGGCGCAGCTGTACGCGCTGTCGGTGGACCTCTCGAGCGTGTGCACCGCCGACGCCAACGACACCGTCAGCCCCGGCAACGCGACGCCGGCGACGTCGACGCAGCTCCGCCCGATGGCGGCCCTCGACCAGGATGACCTGGTCGTCGACGCCTCGCTGTGCGTCGGCGCCAGCAGCGACGTCGACGTCTACGAGGTGCTCGCGCTCGCCGGCGAGACCATCGCCGTGCGCGTGACCGGCCTGACGGGGGCGCGGCTGCGGGTCGGTACCCGCGCGGCAAACCTGAACAGCCCGGCGGTGACGCTGCCCGACGGCGAGGCCGTGGCGACCGGCGCCGCGGGCGCCGTGGTGACCGTGACGTCGACGAGCTTCCAGACCCTCTACGTGACCGTCGATCGCACCGCCACCGCGGCGGTGGGCAGCTATCGACTGACCGTCGACTTCACGCTGCCGCGCGACGGCGACGGCGACGGGCTCACCGACGACGGCGGCGACCCCGACGACGACGACGCCTGCGTACCCGACGCGACGGTCGGCGTGTGCGACGCCGACGGCGACGGCGCCACCAACGCGAACGACCCCGCCGACGCGGACGACGCTGTCGACGCCGGTGACGGCCCGGATGCCGGCCCGGATGGCGGACCAGACGGTGGACCAGACGGTGGACCAGACGAGCTCGACGACGCCGG
>VGSZ01000398.1 GCA_016874845.1 Deltaproteobacteria bacterium | reverse complement strand
AACCCAGGCCATTGGAGCGCCGGGGTGCGGCCGACGTCAGAGGCCTTCGGGAAGTGGGGCGCAAGTCCAGTGGCGGCGACGCCCGACGACTGGGCCGTCTGTTCCCGACTCGTTCAGCCGAAGCGACTCGTTCTCTGGCAGGTCGGCACGCATCGCGGCGTGCAGTGTGAGGGACCTGGCGAGGAGGCGTTCGGCGTTGCTCCGACCGAGGCCGACCTCTCCGCGGCGGCCTCTCGGCTGCTCGGCGCACCGGTCGAGGGCCGATGGGAGCCCCTGGGGGCGCACGACGCCTACCTCACCGCCAGGGCAGCGCTGGTCCAATATGTTGGAGACGTGCGATTGGCTGCTGACCCTCGCAGCTGCAGACTCCTGCAAGTCCTGACAGCGAGTGGACGGGCCGAGCGGTGGCTCTATCAGGGCCTCCACACGTGGGATGTCGGCTGGCTGCTCGAGCGCGAAGGGCTTCGTCGGACCCTTCAGGTGGCGGGCGTACTCGCTGCGCTTGCGCTCCTGGCCACGGGCCTGAAGCTCATGGCACGCCGCCTGGTCGGTCGGCGTTGAGTCCCTGACGTCCATCGCTCGAGTTGGAGACGATCTCCGGAAAGCGCGGCGAATCGATCGCGGCGGGCGCGATCGTTTGAGGCGTAAGACGACAAGGCCTACAGGTTCGGAGCGCGGGCTGCGGGCCGGTGGGTCGTGTCTCGTAGTGTGTGTAACTGACCGCTCGGTGAGCGGAAGAAGAAGGGGGAAGCTCCTCGGTGAACACAACCGACAAGTGCTCCCCCTTATAGGGGAGCCGAGCAGTTCCCCAACGTGGACGTACCAGACATTGACCTCCCCTCGCACGAGGACGTGCGCACCGTTGTTCGAAGCCTCTTCCTCGGTGCGATTCGCGTGACGCTCGAGATGCTGCTCGAGGAGGAGGTGCGCGAGCTCGCCGGCGTCGGCCGCTGGCAGAAGCCCCTCGCTCGGAAGGACCGGCTGAACGAAAGCTACCTGCGCGGGCCGATGACCTCGATGGGGCACCTCGACTTGGCCGTCCCCCGGACGAGGGCCAGCGGCTCGGCCGGCGAGGTGTTGGGCCGGTACAAGCGCCGCAGCGCCGAAGTCGATGACGCCATCACCAGCGCCTACGTGCAGGGCGTCTCGGCCCTGGTGGCCTACGGCGTCGGTGATGACGGGCACCGGCAGCTCCCCGCCATCACCATCGGGCCGAGCGAGTCCCAGGCCTCCTGGGCGGACCTCCTGCGGCAGCTGCTTGAGCGCGGGCTCTCCGGCGTGCGGTTGGTCACCGCCGATGGGCACGCCGGCCTCGCCGCCGCCGCCCGCCAGGCGCTGCCCGAGGCCAAGCTGCAGCGCTTCACGGTGCACCTCACCCGGAACGTCCTCGCCAAGGCCCTCTGGCGCCTCCGTGGGCGCCTCGGCCGGGAGACCTCCGCCATCTTCGAGGCCGCGACGCCGAAGGACGCGAGGGCTCGCCTGGACGCGCTCGTGGCCGGCCTCGGCAAGCAGGTCCCAGGGGCCATGGGGTGCCTCACCGAGGGCTTCGCCGCCGCCACCCAGTTCTTCGCCTTCCCCAAAGCGCACTGGAAGCGCCTGCGCTCCACCAACGGCCTCGAGCGGCTCCACGGCGAGGTGAAGCGCCGCATCCGCAGCGTCGGGGCCTTCCCCGACCGCGCCAGCTCTCTTCGCCTCTTCACCGCCGTCGCCCTCCAGGGCACCGGCATCTGGGACGACCGCCGTTACCTTGCCATGTCTTCGCTGTACCCACCCGCAGCCAAGGCCGCCTGAACCTCCGTGGAGCTGCCCCCTAAACCCAGTTACACACGATCGGGGACTTGACCCCGGCGTATCGTGATACTGATTCGGCGCGTCACTCGTCGGCGAGCCGCTCTTGTCGGAGCAGCACCTCTGGTCGGCGTTCTGCTGCACCGTCACCGTCGTCGAAGTCAGCGCGGTGATCGGGCAGGCCGACCGCCCCGTGTCGGCGTCGAGCAGCGTCAGCCGGTCGGAGTGCTCGTACGTCGGCAGACCGTTGCGGGTGCCGCAGTCATCTTCGCGCGAGAAGGCCGTCCACGGTCGCATCGCGCCGCCCCCCCGCCACCTGCGCGCTGCCGACGAGGAAGTCGACCAGGCGCCGCGCGTCCGAGTCGACCTGCGCGCGCTTCTTCTCTGGGCGCATGCTGCGCGCCAGCCCCACCGCCAGCGACGCCGCCGTCGCCACGGCGACGCCGGCGATGGACAGCGCGATGGCGAACTCGAGGACCGAGAACGCGCGTCGGTGGCCAGGGCGCGGGCGAGGGCTGCGCACCATGTCAGTTCCGGTGCGCCGCCAGCACCAACGGCTGCGCGCCGGTGAACGCTTGTTCGGTCCAGGTGGCGGTGTCGTCGAGCTTGCGGCTGCCGCTCACCGGACCCGGCGTCGCCCGCCACGTCACGCTGTACAAGCCGCCGGCGGGCACCGGGGTGCCGTCGGCGCCGAAGCGCAGCGGCGGCGCCGGGCGGACGTTGTTGCCGACGGCGATGTCGACGCCGTCGCGGTAGCGCAAGAGCAGCTCTTCGATGATGCGCTCACCGACGTGCAGCGCCACCGAGATCTTCTCCTGGGGGGCCTCGAGTGACGACGCCGTGCGGTAGCCTGAGATCATGGCCGTTACGCCGAACCAAGGCAGGGCCGAGGCGATCAGGTCCTCGTTCAACGAGAAGGCACGGGCAGGGCGGCACACGCAGCGACGGTCGCGCCGCAGACGCGCGGAGGCAAATCCGTGGCCGGCGGGGAGACAACGTGGATCAGGCCGCGCCAAGGGCCACCGCGACGCCTGCCGACTCGCGAGCTGTGGAACACCGCCGCCGTCGCCGTCGCCGCCGTCACGGTCGTCGGACCCGCTCCCGCGCCTCGTACGTGACGATCGCATCGGCGCCCGCCCGGCGCATCGACACCAGGCACTCGTCCATCGCCCGGCGGAGGTCGAGCTGCCCCTTTTCGGCGGCGGCCACGAGCATCGCCCGCTCGCCGCTCACCTGGTACGCGAACAGCGGCAGGTCGCAGCCGTCGCGGGCCTCGCGCAGCACGTCGAGGTTCGTCAGCGCCGGCTTCACGAGCAGCGCGTCGGCGCCCTCGTCGACGTCGAGCATCCACTCGCGCCGCGCCTCGCGGCGGTTGCCGGCGGGCATCTGGTACGTCTTACGATCGCCGAACTGCGGCGCGCTAAGGGCGGCGTCGCGAAACGGCCCGTAGAACGCCGACGCCATCTTTACCGCGTAGGACAGGATGCCGGTGTCGTGCAGGCGTGCGTCGTCGAGGGCGCGGCGGATCGCGGCGACGCGTCCATCCATCATGTCACTCGGCGACACGAAGTCGATGCCCCACTGCCCGAGCAGCACCGCCATGCGCGCCAGCACCGCCAGAGACGCGTCGTTGTCGATGACGCCGTCGTGCACGAGCCCGCAGTGGCCGTGGGTCGTGTACGAGCACAGGCATACGTCGGCAAACAGCGGCAGCTCGGGGTACGCGCGCCGCAGCGCCTCGGTGGCCGCGCGC
>VGSZ01000397.1 GCA_016874845.1 Deltaproteobacteria bacterium | reverse complement strand
GTAGGGATTTCCGGCCATGCAGATGACGAATCGTTTGCCGCGCAGGTCATAGGAGCGCGACCGACCGCGCCAGACGCCCTCGACCCGCCGCGTGCCGTCGCACAGCGAGATGAACTTCTGGAGCAGCTCGGGCGAGGTGTGCTGGATGTCGTCGATGAGCAGCAACACGTTGTTGCCGAGCTCGAAAGCGAAGTTGAGCTTCTCGACCTCCTGCCGCGACGTGGCGTCGGGCGCCTCGGCGGGGTCGAGCGACGTCACGGAGTGGCCCAGGGAGGGGCCGTTCACCTTCACGTAGAAGAGCCCAAGCCGCTGGGCGACGTACTCGATGAGCGTCGTCTTGCCGTAGCCCGGCGGCGACACCAGCAGCAGCAGGCCCATCAGGTCGGCGCGCTTCTTGTTCCCCGCGGCGCCCATCTGCTTGGCGAGGTTGTTGCCGACGAGGGGCAGGTACACCTCGTTGATCAGGCGGTTTCGCACGAAGCTGGCCAGCACCTTCGGCTGGAACTCAGCGATGCGCAGCGCGCGGCGTCGCTCCTCGATGAGCTCGGCACGACGGGCCTTCAGCCGCAGGAAGCGCGGCACCCGCTCGCTGACGAAGCGGCGCAGGCGCGGCAGCAGGTCATCGAGGCGCACCTCGAGCCGGCGATCGACGACGCGCGCGTGCTGCGAGAACAGCCCCTCGAGGACGATATTGGACTGCGCCGCCGCCGGCGCTCGCCGCAGACGCCCGCGGGTCACCACGTGCACCGCCGCCTCGAGGACCGCGGGCGCCGCGCGTGCGACGGCGCTGCCCGGGGCGGCGGCGCCGGGCACGGCCTGCGCCCAGGCCAGCGCGAGCGCCAGCCGATCGGCGGGGCGCGAGGCCAGCGCCGCCTGCTCGTCGTCGAAGGCCGCGCGCTCGGCGGCCTTGTCGAGGGTCGACCACAACTCGTCGACGATGGCCTGTGCGTCGCTGGAGACGACGAACTCGGGTTCGCCGGGGCCCGTCCCGACCTCTTCGAGCAGCGCGCGCGCCGCCGCCTGCGCGTCGTCATCGTCGACGATCAGGTCGCGCGGCAGGTGCGCGACCAGCGCCGCCCGCAGCTCGGCGGCCAGGGCGGTGACCTGCGCCCGCGTCGACGCCGCGTCGGGGAAGCGCTGCAGCAGCCGCGCCGCACCGCGCACCCGCGCCGTCGTCGTCGACCGGTCGGCGTCGGGCGTGTGGGCCCAGAACAGCGCCGCCAGCGCGCGGGCGCTCGGCGCGTGGGCGAGCCGCCCGGCCTGCCGTCGCAGGACGAGCAGCGCGTCGAGGATGCGGGCGGCGTCAACGTCGTGGACGCCCTTGTCGTAGCCCTCGTCGTAGCGAGCGCGGGCGACGTCGCTGACGATCTGCTGCAAGCCACCCTCGCGCTGGCGCGCCTGCTCGAGCGTGTCGAGCCCGACCGCGCCGTCGCGGCCGTCGAGGGCGGCAAAGAGGATCGTGGCCGCGAGGTACTCGACGCGGGCGACGTGGGCGTCTTCGCTGACCAGCGTGGCGTCCCACAGGTCGCGCAGCGACTCGAGCACGTCGTCGATGACGACCTCGAAGAACTCGGTGCCGGTCAGGTGCAGCACCAGCTGCGGACGGGCCTCGCGATCGTCGCGGACGAGCATCGTCAGGTCGAAGGATTGCTTGTTGACGGCGAAGCGATGCTGGCCGAGCTGGATGACGTCGCCGCCGTCCTTGTAGATGTCGGCGCGGTCGCGCAGCACGCGCGTGGCGTCCTCGCGGGCGGCCTTCAGGCGCGCCAGCACCTCCTCGGCCTTCATGGCGTCGCCGAGGGCGGCGAGCTCGGACGACAGGGCGCGCGCCTTCTCGATCATCGGGTCGGCGGCGAACGCGGCGTTCAGCTCCTCGACGTCCTTCATCGCCAGCGCGCGGCGCTTGACGCCGTCGAGGATCCGCTCGGCCGACGACAGCAGGCTCTGCGCGCGGCGGTTGCGCTCCTCGAGCAGCTGCTGCTTCCTGCTCGACAGCGCCTCGAACACCTCTTCGCGTTTGTGGCCAATCTGATCGACGAAGCCGTCGAATTCGGCGAAGCGGCCCTCGAGCTCTTCGACACTGACCAGCAGCCGCGCCAGCTCCTGGTCACAGCGCTCGGGGGTGTCGCACAGCGACAGCGCGCTCTCGACCGCCGAGCCGAACAGGCGCATCTGCGCGGCGAACTCGCTGGCGCCCTCCTTCTGCAGCAGCGCCTTGCGCTTCTGGTCGAGCACCGCGCGGGCGCGGTTCAGCGTGCCGAGCATCGCCGCGATGGCCTCGAGGATCGCGGTGCGGGCGTTGGCGTCGTCGATCTTCAGCTGCCCGGTGACCTCGGTCAGCAGCTGCAGCCCGCCGGTGGCGATGACCAGCTCGTCCACGAGGGGCACGACGTCGGCGGCGCGCGCGACCTCCTCGCCGCGCTTCATGACCTCGTCGTGCTTCTGCTGGTAGGGCAAGAGCGCCTCGGGACCCTGCAGGAAGCGACCGGCCCGCGTCGTCACCTCGGTGAAGCGCTCCCCGCATTGCTGCTCGAGGACAGCGAGGCGGGCGACGTCGATGTAGCGCTCTTCCTTCAGCGTGATCAGGTGGCCGCGCTGCGCGCGTAGCCGCGTCATCAGGGCGACGAAGGGGTCGATGGTGGTGAATGAATCGAGGCGGATGTCGTTAAACAGCGCGCGCTGCTGCTCCTCGGCGCGGGCGAGGGCGGCGGCCGCGGAACGCTGCAGCGCCAGGACCTTCTCGAATTCGTCGACGACAAGGTCGGCGGTGGCGCGCAGCTCGACCAGCGAGGCTTTGATGTCGCGCGCCTCGGTCGGGTCGCCGAGCCACGGGTAGGCGTCGAGCACGCGATCGATGGCGGTGATCAGGTCCTCGTAGATGCGCAGGGTCGGCTTGCCGGACGCGATCATCCGGCGGACGGTCTGCACGTCGGAGATCGCCCGCACTGCCTCGGGGTTGCCGGTCTTCCACAACAGCGAGCCCTGGTGCGCCGACGTTGCCCGCCGCTTCTGCGCCTCCTCGGCGGAAAAGAACGGAGTCTGCCAGATGCGCATCGGGTGCAGGCGCACCGGCTCGTCGGTCTCGGCGCGGAAGGCCACCAGCCGGCCGTCGTCGAACAGCGTCCAGCCGTGGGCGACGATGGGCGTACGCACCTCTTTGTCGATCAAGTTGTAGGGCAGCAGCACCCGCCGACTGCTCTTCGCGTCATAGAACACGTAGAGCATGTCCTCGCCGTTGTCCGCCCGCAGCACGCGCGTGAACACCGCGCCGTCGACGCCGCCGAGGTCATAGGTCTTCACCTCGCCGGTCGACAGCGCGTAGCCGCCCGGAAAGATGATCCCGTGGTCCTCGGGCAGCTCGACGCAGGAGCCGGCGATGGCGTCGATACGCACCGCCTCCTTCGTGCGCGTGTTGAAGACGATGTGCCGCCAGGCGGTCTCGCGAAACGGCAGCACGCGCAGCAGGATCAACGCGCCGACCTTCGCGTAGAAGAACTGAGCATCGTCGAGGGACTGGTTCCGGTCGGAGACAGGCTCGCTGTAGATGCCCTGGCC
>VGSZ01000396.1 GCA_016874845.1 Deltaproteobacteria bacterium | reverse complement strand
GCGAGTCATCGCCCCCTCCGCCCCCCTCGCCCCCCTCGCCCCCCTCGCCCCCTCTTCAGGAGGTCATCAGCCCTCGCCGCGGTGGCCGTCGACGTTCGCCATCAGCAAGGCGAAGGCCGAGCAGCCGGTGCCGATCGCCGCCCCGGTCAGCGCCGCCCCGCCCACGACGGCGGCGACGTCGGCCCCCACGGCGGCACCCGGCGCGCACAGCACCGCGCCCGCCACCACGACACCGACGGGACCACCGAGGATCCGCCCCGGGAGCGAGCGCTCCCAGCGGTCGCCGGCGTCGCGGGCGGCGAGGCACTCCTGCCCGAGCGGGGTCGCAGAGAAGCCAGCGGGCGACGAGGCAGCCAGGCGCGAGCGCTGGGGGATGGACGTCGGGGCGGTGCGGACCGTGGTCATGGATGTGCTCTGGTGTAAGGAAAAGTGGCCCAGCGTTCGGCGCGACCCGGTCGCCGGTTGCCACCCATCCGACAAGCGACCGATGGCTCCGCGGCCGCAGCACCCGCGGGTCGCACCGTCGCTTTTATGCGACGTGAATCGTCCCACTTGTATGGGGCGCTGGCGCGGGCCAGCCTCTTTGCCATGAGGCGCCCGCTCGATCGTCGTCGTTTCCTGGCTGCCTCGGCGTCGACGCTGGTGGTGGCGGCCTGCGGCTCGTCGCGGGTGCCGGGGTCGCCCGACGAGGACACGGGCGACGACGAAGACGAGCCCACCGATCCGACGACGGATCCGCCCGTCGATCCGCCCGTCGCTCCGCCCTCGCTGGCCGACACCGGGCCTGCGCTCGCGCGCCGCGTGCCATCGTCGTTGACGTCGGCGAGCCGGGCCGAGCTCGACCTCGAGCTGCGCGTCGTCGGCGGCGCGCTGCCGGCGGCCCTGCGGGGGCACGTGTTCCTCGTGTGCGCGCTGCCGCAAGGCGACGGGTCGCCGCAGTTCAACGGCGACGGCATGCTCACCCGCCTCGACTTCGACGGCAGCCGCGCGCGCCTCTTGTCGCGCCTCGCGAAGACGCCGTGCTTCTACGCCGACGAGGCGAGCCGCGGCACCGACGCTGCGTTCGAGAACAAGCACCTGTCGCGGACGTCGTCGAAGCTGGGCGCGCGCAACTTCGCCAACACCGCGTTCGCGCCGTTTGGCGACCGCCTGCTCGTGACCTACGACGGCGGGCGCCCCTACGAGATCGACCCGACGACGCTGGCGCTGGTGACGGCGGTGGGGCGCAACGACGAGTGGATCGCCGGCCTGCCCGAGCTGCTGCTGCGGTTCGGCGTCGGCGGCGGCCCGTTCCCGACGGTGCTCACCACCGCGCACCCCGCCGTCGACGAGCGCACGCGCGAGCTGTTCTTCGTCAACTACACGCTGCAGATGCCGCTTTTGCCCGGGCGCACGGCGCTGGTCCGCTGGGACGGGCAGGGTGACCTCGAGCGGTTCATGCTGAAGGACGACCGCGGCGGCGACGTCGCCATCGTGCAGAGCGCGCACCAGATGGTGGTCACACGGCGGTTCATCGTGATCGTCGACACCGCCTTCGTCACCGAGGTCGCGAAGATGACCGGCATCGGTGACAAGGAGATCCCGCAGGCCGCCGAGACGACGGCGTGGATCATCCGCCGCGACGACCTGGTCGCCGGCGGCGGCGACGTGCGCGCGCGGCGCGTGACGGTGCCCCTCGACTGCGTGCACTTCCACGCCGACTACGACGATGCCCTTGGCATCGTGCTGCACGTCGCGCACTCGTGCAGCGGCGACCCGAGTGAGTTCCTTCAGGCCGACGACCGCCGCGTCGACGGGCAGCCGCTGCGCGCCGACCTGATCGGCGCCAACACCGCGCCCTCCGACATCGGCGCCCTCGGCCGCTACGTCGTGAACCCCGACACCGGCACGGTGACGACGTCGGGCTTCGTGCGCGACGACCGCTACACGTGGGGCGGGCCGGCGCTGGCGGCGTTCCGCGCGCCCGGCGACACCATCCCCGACGTGTACTGGGTGGGCATGGGCCTGCACGCCGAGCTCGCCGTGCAGCGCGTCGCCGACATGTACCGGGACTGGCAGGGCCGCAGCATGGACATCGACGCGCTGCCGCTGTCCGAGGGTCGACCCGGCACGCTGTTCCGCGTGCGCAGCAACCCGCTGGCCATCGTCGACGGCTTCACCATGCCCGACGGCCGCGTGGCCTTGTCACCGACGTTCGTGCCCCGGCACGAAGGCACCGACGCCCCCGACGACGGCTTCGTCGTCGTCACGATGCTGTCCGACGACGACGGCACCGCCGGCAGCAGCGGCGACGAGGTGTGGATCTTCGACGCGAAGAACCTCGCGCAGGGGCCGCTGTGCCGGCTGGCGCACCCCGACCTCGACCTGCCGTTCTCGCTGCACACGGCGTTCCTGCCGACGATCCGACCGCACACCGCCGGCTACCACGTCGACGTCCGCGCCGATCACGAGGCCGCCGTCGCCGAGCTGTCGCCCGAGCTGCAGGCGCTGTTCGAGCAGCACGTGTACCCGCACTTCGAGCGCTGATGCCCGCGCGTCGGGCCGCTACTCGGCGCTCAGGCCGGCGTCGACGAAGCCGAGCGCGTACACGACGGCTCCGACCGCGAACGACGCAAAACCAAGCGTGCGGAAGGTCGCCGACTGCCCGGCGTAGGCGGCGAGCGGGTCGGCGCACTCGGCGGGCAGCTTGTTGTCCGCGTCAAGCGCGCAGCCACGGTCGATCGCCTGATCGCCGCCGACGTCGTAGCGCGCCGACTCCCGCGCCGCCCACGTCGAGGCGCCAAGCAGCGCGGCGCCGCCGAGCACACCGAGCCCCGTGCCGGCGGCGACGACGACGCCCTTCCACGTGTGCTCGGGGCCATTGAAGAATTGGCCGCCGCCGGGGACGAGGGCGCGAAACAGCGCCTCGCCGCGCGTCTTCAGCACCAGCTTCTCGACGGGGATCAGCGTGGCCTGGTCGCCCTTGGGGAACAGCGCCGTCTGTCGCGCGCGCACGCTGCCGTCGGCGACGTCGACGGCGGTGGCCTCGATCAACAGGTCGGTGCCGACGTCGCTGACGACGCCGCGCACGACGACGGCGGCGCCCTTGTCGTCGAACCCGGCGGCGGACGGCGGAACCGGCAGCCACGTGGGGCCGGGCAAGCCGTCGGACAGCGTCTTCCACAACAGCGTGGCCGTGGCCCCGCCGACCTTCATCGACGTCGGCACCGCGCCGCGCTCGTCGAAAGGCAGCACCGCGACGGCCTTGCCGTTGGCGTCGAGAAACGCGGGCGTCAGCCCGCGCGCCACGCGCTTCACCGCCGCCTCGAAGCGCGACGGCGCAGCCTTCGGCGCCGGCAGCTTCACCATGTGGCCAAACAGCTGCGCGACGACGGCGTCGATGGCGATGGGGATCTGGCCGGGGTCGTCGACCACCAGCTCGGCGCGCTGCGTCTCGGCCTCGCCGAGCTTCACGTCGACGAGCCGGGCGGTGACGAGCGCGGCGTCGCCGAAGCCGCCGACGTCGAGCAGCAGCAGCAAGCGCGCATCCAGCGCCGTGGCTGCCCGCGCGAAGACGCTG
>VGSZ01000395.1 GCA_016874845.1 Deltaproteobacteria bacterium | reverse complement strand
GTCCGTCGTGGACGCGCAGCCGCCGGCCGTGCTCGTCGGCAGCGCCAGCGGCGCCGGCGCGTCGACTCCGTCGTCGGGCGGGCTCGTGTCGTCGTCGGGCGGCACGGTGTCGGGGTCGTCGTCGGGGGGCGGCGGTGCGGGCTGCAGGGCGATGCTGCCCCACGTCGTGGTGTTCGGCGCGACGTCGCGCTCGAGGCTGGCCGCGGCGAAGCCGTCCTTCGTCGCGGTGATCGTCGTGGGGCCGGCGGGGGCGCGCGGGAACTCGTAGAAGCCGCGCTCGTCGGTGGTGGTGGTCTCGCCAGTGGTCAGGGCGACGGTGGCGCCGGCGACGGGTTGGTCAGCGGCGTCGATGCGGCCTTGCCGGACGAAGCCCTTCAGGTGGCCGGTGGCGGGGCCGGTGTCGTCGAGCATGATGGCCAGGTGGTTGGCGACCCGGCGCTCGGCGGGCTCGTTCGCGGGGCGCCCGGTGACGCGGCTGCCTTCGATCACCATGGCCGACGAGCCGCCGCCGTCGAGGTTGACCGCCTCCGTCGCGCCGAGCTCGACCATGAGGCGCGCCAGCTGCGACAGGCGCATGCCGAACACGGGGTCCTGGCGGCCCTCGACGACGACGAGGATCAGGGTGGCGCCGTCTTCGGTCAGGCCCACGGCGGTGCGCGGGTGGGCGATGGTGCAGAACTCGCCGCAGGCGCTGTCGTCGGCGGCCGAGAGCACGAAGCCCGGGCGCACCAGCACGTTCTTGCCCGACACCGCCGTGTGCACGCCGTCGCCGACGAGCCCCGCCGTGGTCTCGAGGGTGCAGGCGTTGTCGGCGGAGCAGGCGAGGGCGAACCAGTCGTTGCGGTCGTCTTGCCAGCGCTCGCCTTCGCCCACGGCGAGGCCGATGGGCGTCTGGGTGCCGTCGAAGAAGTCGGCGTTGACGGCGGCGACGGCGCCGACGGCGGCGGCGAACGCCGAGACGGTCTGGCCCTTCTCGCTGGCGCGGGTGGCGCGCAGGCGCAGTCCCGGCTGCGTCAGGTCGACGAGCAGCGCGTGGATCTCCTTGGGCTCGTCGGTGCTGCGGTGCAGGTAGCGCAGGCCGGGCGCCGGCTCGGTCCACACGTCGGTGGCGACGGCGGCGCGGGGGGCGAGGGCGAACAGCGAGACGACGACGGCAATCAGACAGCGCATGCGGGCACCGTGCAGCGCGCGTGGTGCGGGGGCAACCGTCATCCGGCCGATGCGGCGGGCGCGCCGGGGGCCGCGGGCCTTCACGGCTTTTCGCGCACCTCGACGTCGACGCTGCCGTCGAGCACGTCGCCCGCCCCGACCCAGAGCGCCTCGCGGTCGTCGCCGAGCAGCCGCGCGCGCAAGAACGACGTCGTCGCCCCGCGCACGAGCCGCAGCACCTGCGCGCCGTCCTCGCCGCTTGCGGGGCACAGGCCGCAGGCGCCGCAGTCGTCGCTGCCGGCGGCGTCGACGAAATCGGTGTGGGCCGCCTGCGGCAGCCGCAGCAGCACCGCGTCGCTGGCCAGCGCCGCGTACAGCACGTCGCCGTTGCCCGAGGCGGGGGCGCACTCGCCGGCGCGCCCGGCCATCAGCACCAGCGCCGGCGGCAGGTCGTCGTCGTTCAGCCGCGCGGTGACTTGCGGGAAGCCGTCGGGCGCCGGCGGGCACCAGCCCGGGCGGCGATCGTCGCCGCCGTCGACGGGGTCGAGGGCGACGACGGCGCCGACGCCGTTTTCTTCGGTGGCCAGCCACAGCGCCAGCTTGCCGCCGTAGGAGTGGCCGACGGCGCCGGCCGGCGCGCGCTCGTCGACGAGCCCGTGCAGGTCGCCGCGCCCGGCGGGCAGCCGCGACAGCCGCCGCACCTCATGCAGCGCCGCGCGCGCGCGCGCGTAGCCGTCGCGCTGGGTCGCGCAGAACGTCGCCGACACGAAGTCGAAGCCGTGGCGGGCGCCGACGACGACGAAGCCGTGCGACGCCAGGTGCCGCAGCGTGTCCTCGTAGTCGGTGGGGCTGGCCGAGAAGCCCGGCGTGAACACCAAAAGCGGCAGCGGGAACAGCGCCCGATCGGGCGCCGTCGTCGTCGTCGACGGCACGTACAGCTCGTGGTCGTCGGCGAGGGTCCGGTGGTGCACGGCGAAGGGGCCGGCCTCGGTCGACGGCGTGGGCGCCGCGTCGGCCGACGGCGGCGCCACCGTCGACGGCGTCGGCGCGCACGACGCCGCGGCGCCGGCGAAGACGACCGCGAGCAGGGCGATGGCGACGGCGCGAGGCGAGGCGATGGCAGGGGGCGGCACGACGGAGCGCTTGCGACTCATGCCGCTTGGATGCCGGAGCGGCGGCGCGGTCGTCGGCGTGGTCGTCGGCTCGGTCGTCGGCGCGGGCCGTCTACTGCACGGTCAAGGCGTACAGCGCCGCCACCGCCGCCGCCACCGACGGCGCCGTCGCCGGGCCGACGGAGTTCTGCTCGCCGTACTGGCTCTCGTCGTCGTAGGCGCAGGGCGCGTCGGCGTCCCATTGCGAGCGCGGGATGATGTAGCCGAGGGCGTCGTTGGCCTGGTTCACCACGATCCGCAGCCGGGCGTCGGCGGGCAGCAGCGGCGACAGCGGGGCCTCGGGCGTGGCGTCGGCGAAGTCGCCGTTCGCCGGGCGCTCGACCAGCGACTGGCCCGTGTCGGAGACGACGAAGAGCTCGGCGTACAGCTCGCCGGGCACGCCGAGCACCTCGACGTCGCCCAGCCGCAGCCCGTCGACCTCGGTCATCAGGTGGGCGCCGCGCTCCTTCAGCTGCGCGATCGTCAGCAGCGCGACGGTCTCGCGCGGCAGCAGCGTGCCGTCGTCTTCGTCGATCGACCGCGGCATCAGCCCGAGGTTGAAGGCGAGGAACAGCGTCAGGTGGTCGGGGTCGACCCGCAGCGGCAGCCGCCGGAAGGCGAGGGCGTCGGGCGCGACCACGCCGCCCTGCACGAGGGCGTCGACGGCGATGTCGGCGGCCGCGCGGCCGAGGCGCTCGGCGCGGGCGAACGTGCCCGGCGGGCACTCGTCGACGGCGGGGTCGTCGGCCGACGGGCAGACGCGCACCCCGATGGGGGGCGTCAGGCCGCCCAGCGTGCCCGGCGAGAACACGGCGATGGTGCCCGGCAGGCGGGCCTCGACCGGCGCGCGCAGGGAGTGCGGGTAGTCCGACGTGATCAGCGTGTTGTCCGAGCCGAGCGCCTCGGGGTGGTTGCCCCAGACCAGCCACGAGCACACCGGCGCCCCGCTGTCGTCGTCGCCGTGGACGATCGTGATCCCGCCGTCGGGCACCCGCGGCAGCCGCGTGTCGTTGACCAGGTGGTTGGCGTCGCCGCGCGCCGTCCGCAGCGTCACCGGCCGCAACGCCGCCACCGCCTCGGCCAGCGCGTCGACGGTCTGCCGGGCGATGATCTCCATGTAGGGCTCGTCGTAGCCGCTCTCGGACACCGAGACGGCCCAGATGCCCATCGTGTCCTTCGACTCATGGTTGTGCGTCGACGTCACGAGCACGTGGTCGAGCCCGAGCCCCGCGGCGGCCGCCGCCCGACGGATGCGCAGCGCGTCCTGCTGGAACCACCCGA
>VGSZ01000394.1 GCA_016874845.1 Deltaproteobacteria bacterium | reverse complement strand
GCCGCAACGCGGCGCTTCGCCTTCGCCGTCGCCGCCGTCGCCGCCGCCGCCGGCCTCGCCTTCGCCCTCGCCTTCACCCTCGCCCTCGCCTTCACCCTCGCCCTCGCCCTCGCCTTCACCCTCGCCTTCACCCTCGCCCTCGTTCGGCAGCGCGCAGCCCGGCGTGCGGACGCAGTCGTCGTCGAGGCAGTCGGCGTCGCCGTCGCCGTCATTGTCGA
This sequence comes from Deltaproteobacteria bacterium, assembly GCA_016874845.1. Taxonomy (GTDB): domain Bacteria; phylum Myxococcota; class UBA727; order UBA727; family VGSZ01; genus VGSZ01. The sequence goes on along the minus strand of VGSZ01000394.1, from coordinate 3,364 downwards.
CGGTGTCGTCGCAAACCTCGTCTTGCCCGGGGGCGGGCGGTGGGTCGGTACAGGCGGACGAGACCGCCAGCGGGCCGACAAGCAGCGTGAGCAGGAACAGCGAGGGACGCGACCACATGGATGACCTCAAGAAAGAAAGATCGTCGCTATGGGAGCCCGGCGCACGAGACAATACCTGAGGCGTCGATCGATCAGATCGCGCGCTCGCCGCGCTCGCCGGTGCGGATGCGCACGACCTCTTCGAGGGGCTGCACGAAGATCTTGCCGTCGCCGACGGCGCCCGCTGCGCCCTCGGTGCGCGCGCCGCGGACGATCGCGTCGATGGTGCGGTCGACGTAGCTGTCGTTGACGGCGATGGTGATGCGCGTGCGGGGCACGAGCCGCGGCCTGATCGCGCGCCCGCGAAACAGCTCGACCTCGCCGGCCTGCGCGCCGTGGCCCTCGACGCTGTCCACCGTCAGGCGGTAGCGGTCCTCCTCGTCGAGGACGCGCTGCAGCTCTTCCTGTACCGCGTCGAGGCGCTCGGGGCGGACGATCGCGACGATGAGCTTCATGACCGACTCCGTCTGGGTTGTCACCGACACCCGAGCTGGCCTCGCCCCGCGCGAGGCCAGCGCCCGTCAGGCCTGCTCGAGGTGGTAGCCGCGCTCGCCGTGGGTCGAGATGTCGAGGCCGTCGCGCTCCTGCTGGTCGCTGACGCGCAGACCCCACAGCTTGTCGACCAGCTTGCCGAGGGCGAACGTGCCGAGGCCCGACCACACCACCGCCGCGAGCACGCCCACCAGCTGCTTGCCGAGCTGCGTCGGATCCCCTGACGCCAGCAGCCCGGCCACCGGGGTCACGCACAGCACGCCGGTGAGGACGGCGCCGAGCAGGCCACCGACGCCATGGACGGCGAAGGCGTCCAGCGTGTCGTCGACGCCGACGCGATGCTTCCACTGCACGGCGCCGTAGCAGACCACCCCCGACAGCACCCCGAGCACCAGCGCCGCCGCCGGGCTGATGTGCCCCGCTGCCGGCGTCACCGCCACGAGCCCCGCCACGATCCCCGATGCGATCCCCAGCGTCGTCGCCTTGCCCGAGTGCCACCGTTCCACCAGCATCCACGACAGCGCCGCCGCCGCCGCCGCCGCCTGCGTCGTCGCGAACGCGAGCCCCGCCACCGCGCCCGCCACCGGCGTCTCCACCGCCACCGCCGAGCCGGCGTTGAAGCCGAACCAGCCGAACCACAGCAGGCCCGCCCCCGTCAGCGTCAACGGCAGGTTGTTGGGCAACAGGACCGCCGCCGCCCGGCCGCGCAGCTCGCGCCGCGGACCCAGCAACAGCGCCAACACCAGGGCCGACACGCCCGCAGCGATGTGCACCACCGTGCCGCCGGCGAAGTCGAGCACGCCGAGCTTGAACAGCCAGCCGTCGGCGGCCCACACCCAGTGGGCGAGCGGCGCGTACACGACGGTGGCCCACAGCGCGATGAAGACAAGATAACTACGCAGACGAAGTCGCTCAGCCAACGCACCACTGATCAACGCCGGCGTAATGATCGCAAACTTGCCCTGAAACATGATGAAGACCAGCTCGGGGATTCGCTTGTCGCCGTAGGTCTTCAGGTGATCCACGCCTTGCAACGCCACGAGCGACGGATCGAAGCCAACGACTCCGTGCCAGCTGGAGCCAAAGGCCAGACAGTATCCAATGCTGATCCATTGCACACCGATCACTGCCATCGCGACAAAGGAATGCATCATCGTCGAGAGAATGTTCTTGCGCCGGACCATCCCGCCGTAGAACAGCGCCAGGCCGGGGACCATCAGCAACACCAGCGCCGAGCTGACGAGCATCCAGGCGGTCGAGCCGGCATCGATCGCGACGGACGAGGTGGACTCCATTGCTTCGGCTTACACCGACTATGGTAAAAATCAACTCGAAAGTTCTTCGCGTCGCAGCGCAAAGAATAGTTCTTGTGAAATTAGTCTGGTCCCGCAAGCGCGCGGTCGTTTGTTCCGTCCCGGGCTGGTTCAACGCGAAGATCCGGGACTGTGCGATCGTCTGTCGCCTGTCCCTGTTCCCCGGGTGGTTCGATGCTCGCCTTCGCCCTTGCCCTGCTCGTCCCCGCGCTCACCGCCGAGACCGCAGCCCCGCCAATGCCCGTCACCGTCGCGGCGGTCGACGTGGCGCCGGTGCGGCCGTCGTTCTCGTTGCCCCTCGGTGACGCCCCCTTCGAGCCCGAGGCCCGCTCGTCGATGCGCCGTCGACCGGTGCGGCGGTCCCCGCCCCCCGACAAGCGCGCCGATCCGCGCGAGGTGTCGCCGGTGAACGTCGGTCTGGCGGGCGCGGCGGGCGCCGCCATCGGCACGGCGGTGGGGCTCGCCGGCATCGGCGCCGCCGGGGTGTTCGCGACGCAGCTGAACGGCCCGCAACCCCCCGAGGTGGTGCTGGCGACAGCGGCGCTGGCGGCGGGCATCGGCGTAGCGATGCCCTTCGTATCCGGCCTCGGCGGCGGCGCCGGCGTGCTGCTCGCCGACCCGCGCAGTCGTCCCGAGGAGTGGCAAGGGCTTCTGCAGTGCGCGGCCAGCGGCTACTGCGCCGGCCTCGCCACGGTTGGTGGCTCGCTGCTCGGCGGGGGTATGGGCTGCGCGCCCAACAGCTGCATGCGCATGCCCGGCCCCGATCGGCCGGCGGAGTGGACGGCAGCGGCGTCCATCGCCGGGCTGGTGGCGGGCGGGCTCGTCGGCGTCGTGGGCGGCTACACCCTCGCCCCGGACCGCAGCCAGCCCACCGTCGCCATCGGCGTCGGCGCCTTCAGCGGCGCGCTGCTCGGCTCGGCGCTGGCCGCGGGCCTGGGAGGCGGCGTGGCGACGATGACGAGGCCCTGAGGCCAGCCGGCGTTCCCGTCGTGGGCTGCTCGTCGCTGTCCCTCTTCGACGCTCGCTCGGGCCCTCGCTGGCCCCCGCCAACGCCCGGCGCCGCTGTTCTGCTTTGGCCCAGCTCCGTACGCGGCACCGCAGACGTTCAGCACCGGACGCCCGGGGACGGAGTAAGGGAGGCACACTGCATGAGACTGATCTTCCGCCTGGGGTTGCTGTTTGACGTGCGTCGTCCGACCCGTCGCGGCCTGCCGCTCGTCTTGGCGCTGCTCGGGCTCCTCGGCCCCGCGACGACGGCGCGCGCCATCGTCTTTGGCACCGAGCCAGACACCGACGACACCCGCTACGACGCCGTGGGCGCGTTCTCGTTCGCGAAGTGGCTTGGGCAGGTGCCCGCGGACGCCGCGCCCAACACGCAGGATCACAACTGGTTCTGCACGGCGACCCTCGTCGACGCGAACCACGTGATGACCGCCACCCACTGCACCGACGCTGCGTCG
>VGSZ01000393.1 GCA_016874845.1 Deltaproteobacteria bacterium | reverse complement strand
CGACGCCGTCAGCCTGTCGACGGTGCACGATCGCGCGGGCAATACGACGCACCTGTTGGCGCTGCACGCCGACGTCACGCGGCAGCGCTTCGCCGAGCTCGCGCTCGAGGTCAGCCAGCGGATAGAGCTGATGGGGCGGCTGACCGCGGCCATCGCCCACGACTTCAACAACGTGCTCGGCGCCATCGTCGCCTTCGCCGAGCTGGCGCGCGACGGCGTGCCCGACGGCACGGCGCAAGAAGACCTCGACGAGGTCCTGGGCGCGGCCCGCAGCGGCGCGGCGCTCACCCGCAAGCTGTTCGACTTCCCGCGCGGCACCGAGGGCGATCGCGGCGTCACCACCGACCTCGCGGCGGTGCTGCCCCAGTTCCGCGCCGTCCTCGACCGCGTCGCTGGGCCGCGGGTCGAAGTCGTCATGCAGCTGCCCGCGCAGCCGCTGCTGGTCACCATCGACGCGCACTCGCTCGAACAGGTGCTGCTGAACCTCGTCACCAACGCGCGTGACGCGATGCCGCAGGGGGGGCGGGTCGAGCTGACGGCGTCGTTGCCCGGCTTTGCCACCGAGCGCTTCGCCCCCGGCCAGTACGTCCGCATCCAGGTCACCGACAACGGGCAGGGTATGAGCGAAGAGGTCCGGCTGCGCAGCTTCGAGCCGCTCTTCACGACCAAGCCGCGCGGCAAGGGCACGGGGCTCGGGTTGACGACGTGCAAGATGCTCATCGAGCGCAGCGGGGGCGCCATCGACCTGCGGAGCACCACAGGCGTCGGCACGACGTTCCTCATCGACCTGCCGGTAGCAGCCGCGGTCGACGCCAGCGCCGTCGCGCAGCGGCCGCAGCTGTCGCAGCTGACGGCGCGCGCCGAGGGGGCGCTGTGCATCCTCGTCGACGACGAGGCGCCGTTGCGCCGGGCCTGCGCGCGGGCGCTGACCGAGGTGGGTTTTTACGTCGTCGAGGCCATCGACGGTGAACAGGCCATCCGCGAGATCGACGCGCGCGGCGATGCGGTCAAGCTGGTCGTCACCGACGTGCTGCTGCCCGGCGTCAACGGCAAGGTGGTGGTGGCCCACGCGCGTCGCGTCCGCCCCGAGATGCCGACGATCCTCATCTCGGGCTACGTCGACGGCGAGCGCGAGCTGTCGGTGCCGCCCGAGCAGGTCCTCTGGAAGCCCTTCCCCCTCGGCACGCTCGCGCAACGTGCTCTCGACGCGATCAAGCCGACGGCACCGGCGGGCGTCGACAAGCCATGAGCCGGCGTCGCCGCGTAAACGACGCTGGCGGGCCGAACCTGCCCCTGCAGGACGTCGCGTGGCTGGCCGAGGTCGCGTCGCGCATCGGTTCGGCGGGCTCGAGCGGCGCCATCGGCGAGGCCTGCGCGGCGGTACAGCCGCGCTTCATCGACATTGAGCCGGCGCAGCTCTGTCTCACCGACCTCGACGACGGCGCGCTGCGCCTCGTGCACGCTCCCGGGCTGTCCGAGGCGCAGCGCCAGCGTGAAGAGGCGCAGGCGGCGACGCGGCCGCCGGGCACGGTGCTGCGCACGGCGCAGCCGATGGTCGTGCGCGACGCCTTTTTCGCCGTCGACCACGCGAGCCCGGGAGTGCTTCGTCGCGCGGCCATCCGCACGCGCCTGACGCTGCCCATCCAGCACGACGGCGAGGTCCTCGGCGCGTTGACGCTGACGTAGACGCACCCCGAGGCCTTCGACAACCACGACCGCGCCCTGCTGTCGTGCATCGGCGACATGGCCGCCGTCGTCTACCACCGCCTGCGCGCCGACCGCCGCGCCGACGCGGAGCGTGCGCGCCACTCCGAGGCGGAGCGCAAGAGCGCGCAGGCCGCGCAGCGCGCCGTCGAGGGCGAGCGGGTCGCCGCCGGCGCGCGCCGGTTCACCGCCGCCCTGCTCGAGGTCAGCCGGGCACCCACGGAGTCGACGGCGCCGTTCCTGCGCATCGTCACGATGGTGGTGGCGCGCACGCTGGGAGTCGGGCGCGCGAGCGTCTGGCGCTCCGACGCCGCGGGGCTCCTGCTGCTCGACCTGTACGAGGGCGCCGATGCCGTTGCCGTTGCCGTCGAGACCGCGGTTGCACTCGGCCTCGTGCTGAACGAGCCGCTCACCAACGCCTTCAAGTACGGGCTGCCGCCCGAGACGGGCCGGGCGCGCGCGTCTGGCGCCGCCGCCGACGTCGCAGTCGAGGTCCGCGTCGACGGTGAGGGTCTGCTGCTCGCGGTGCGCGACAGCGGCCTCGGCCTGCCCGCCGACGTCGACCTCGCCGGGGCGAGCACGCTCGGGCTGCAGCTGGTGCGCTCCCCCGTGCGCCCGCTACGCGGCCCCATCGCCGCCGAGCGGACGCCGCGCGCGCTGGTGGTGCTCCGCTCGCCGCGCCGTGACCGGACGGGACCGGGCGCCGCGCGGGCGCCTTACGGGTCAAGCGTCTCGACGACCAGCGCCTGCGGGATCGACGTCAGCCCCGGCACCATCGCGCGGAAGCGCAGCGTCGACGACGCGCCGACCGACAGCGTGCGTTCGCCGATCAGCGTCGACGGGCTCATTGGAAGGTGGCGCACGTCGATGGGGATGTTGTCGACGAGCCCCTTGCCGTCCCAGAGGCGCGAGAGGGCCGCGTCGGTGCTCAGGCTGGTGAACCACACCCGCACGCGCCGCGGTGTCGATGAGCGTCCGTCGTGCCGCAGGTTCACCGTCAGGTCGTAGAAGTTGCCGTACATGCCCACCGCCTCGCGGGCGCTGCCGTCGAGGTGGGCCAACGCCGGGAACGCCTGCACCTGCGCGAAGTTGCTGCCGGTGGCGGTGTTGACGACGAAGCCGGTGTGGGCAGGGCCTGTGGGGACGTCGAGGTCGACGACGCTGCGCCACGTGTCGTGCTCGTACACGCCCGCCTCGCGGCCGAACGGCGGCGGCGGGTCGCCCGAGATGCGGTAGTCGCCGGGGGCGTCGAGGCGTTGCTCGGGGGGGCCCGAGGTCAGCGTGATCGCCTCGTTCAGCGCCGCAGTGTCGGTGGCGACGACGTAGACGAAGACCGGCGCGCTGCTGGTGACGAAGAAGCGGCCGTCGACCTCGGCGCGGTCGTTGACCTGCCGCTGCCAGGCCAGGAAGGCGCGCGCGGGCTCGATGACGACGTCGGTGTGGACCTCTTCGGGGGTGTCGAGCAGGGCGTCCTCGCTGACGCGGTAGTCGGGGCTGTTGCCGAGGCCGAGCCCGCCGGTCTCGGTCTGCGTCAGGCCGGTGCCGCGCACCGTGATCGTCACCGGGGTGGCGTTCGGGTTCGAGAACAGCAGCGACAAGAACAGCGCCGGCCCGCCGCCCACTCCGGCGGTGCTCGTGTCGACGATGTGGTGCAGGTACACGCCGAAGACGCCGCTCAGCCGGACTGGTGTGCCGCCGCGGGTCAGCAAGGGCCGCGCGTTGTTGTAGAGGTTGCCTCGCCCGGTCACGAGCTCGGGGTTGTTGCTCACCAGCATCGGGCCGCCCTCGCCGCCGCCGGGCAGCGGTCGCAGCGCCGTCCGGTCGGGGCGCTCGCCGCCCAATACGCCGGGGATGAACTCTCCTTGACCCTCGCCCTCGCCTTCGCCCTCGCCTTCGCCCTCGCCTTCGCCTTCGCCCTCGCCCTCGCCC
>VGSZ01000392.1 GCA_016874845.1 Deltaproteobacteria bacterium | reverse complement strand
CGGGTGGACCACGGGCCGTATTGAGCGACGACGCCGTGCGGGTCGGCAGCGCGCAAGGGCACGACGGACTGTGGCTGACGTGGCGGGGTGTGACGAGGCGTGGCGGGGTGTGACGGGGCGCGGCGAGGTGTGACGGGGCGCGGCGGGGTGTGACGAGACGCGGCGGCGCGGTGGGGCCAGATCTCCCCTTTCGGGGCGACGGCGAGTGCGTAGAACGCCGGCAGATGACGTCGCTGCTGCCTCTCTCCGTCGACCCGCGCGCGCTGCGTGACCTCGGGTTCGATGATGTCCGTACCATCCTGCGCGACCTGTGTCGCACGCCGTTTGGCAAGGAGGCGCTCGACCACGACGTCTTCCCCGTCCACGGCGACGTGCTCACCGACCGCGTCGACGGCGCCCTCGAGGCGCGCGAGGCCACCGCCAGAAAGGTCGCCCCCGACTTCGGCGGGCTGCGCGAGGTCCGGCACATCCTCGACGCCAGCGGCAAGGGCGTCGTGCTCGCCGCCGCCGACATCCTCGACGTCGCCCGCACCATCGACGCCCTCGGCCGGCTGAAGGACGTCGTCACCTTCCAGGGCGATGAAGCACCGCGGCTGGCGGCGCTGGCCGAGCAGCTCGCCGACGAGCGGCGGTTCTCGCGCCGGGTGTTCCGCTCGTTCGACGACGCCGGGCAGCTCACCGACGACGCGAGCCCCGAGCTCGCCATCCGCCGTTCGCGCGTGCGCGCGCTGCGCGCCGAGGCGCAGGAAAGACTCGTCGACCTCGTGCGCGAGTTCGACGACATGGCGGTGCTGCGCGACCGCAACTTCACGATCCGCAACGACCGCTACGTGCTGCCGGTGAAGTCCGAGTTCCAGGGCCGCGTCGACGGCATCGTCCACGACGCCAGCCAGACCCACCAGACGGTGTTCATCGAGCCGCGGGCGCTGTTGCAGCTCGGCAACCGCATCAAGATCGCGCGCGCCGAGGTCATCGAGGAAGAGCAGCGCATCCTGCGCGAGCTCAGCGGCGAGATCGACGAGCTCGGCCCCCGCCTCGGCCGCGACCTCGCCATCGCCGGCGCCCTCGAGGCCGCCTTCGCCCGCGGCGCCTTCGCCTTCGCCACCGACGGCGTCGCCGTGCTGCCCCGCGGCAGCGCGCTGTCGCTGCGCCGCGCCCGCCACCCGCTGCTCGCGTGGATGCGCGCCCGCGCCGTCGCCGAGGGCCGCGCCGCCAGCGCGGTGACGCCCAACGACCTGCGCCTCGACGACGCCCGCTGCCTCGTCGTCTCGGGCCCCAACGCCGGCGGCAAGACCGTGGCGCTGAAGACCGCCGGCCTCGTCTCGCTGTTGGCCCGCGCCGGCGTCCCGGTGCCCGTCGACGAGGGCTCGCAGATCCCCGCCTGGGCCGGCGTGTTCGTCAGCATCGGCGACGAGCAGAGCCTGCAGGGCGGCTTCTCGAGCTTCTCGGGCCACCTCGCCGCCGTCGCCCGCATCGTCGACGACAACGCCCGCGCGCTGGCCGACCGGCACACCGCCATGGGCCCCGAAGTCGGCGTCGACGTGGCGACGACGGCGACGGCGACGGCGGCGCCGCAGACGCTGGTGCTGCTCGACGAGCTGATGAGCGGCACCGACCCGGCGCAGGGCGCGGCGCTGGCGCAGGCGGTGCTCGAAGATCTCGTCGACGCCGGCGCCACCGTCGTGGTCACGACGCACTACGACCGGCTGAAGGCGCTGGCGCTGGCCGAGGCCGCCGAGGCCGCGGGCCGGCACGCGCGGCGGTTCCGCAACGCCAGCGTCGGCGTCGACCGTGACGGTCGCCCGACCTTCGTGCTGGTCATGGACGAGGTGGGCACGTCCAACGCGCTGGATGCCGCGCGCCGCTACGGGCTGTCCGAGCGCACCGTCGAGCGCGCGCTGTCGCTGCTCGCCCCCGAGCAGAAGGAGCTGCACGCGCTGCTGCGCGCCCTCGCTGAGCAGAAGCAGGCGCTGTCGGCGGAGCTCGCCGCCGCGCAGGACGAGCGCGCCCGCTTCGCCACCGAGACGGCGCGCCTCGAGCGTCGCCTGCAGGACGTCGAGAGCGAGCGCACGCGCCTGCGCGCCGAGGGCAAGCGCGCGTTCCTGGTCGAGCTCGAGGCGGCGCGCCAGAAGGTCAAGGACGCCATCGAGGCCACCAAGAAGGGCGACGCCCGCGCGCTCAACGACGCCAGCCAGAGGCTGAAGGATCTCGAGGCGACGACCCGCGCCGAGCTGGCGCCGCGCACGCCGGCGTCGACGTCGGCGCTGCTGGCGCTGTCGTCGGTGGCGCCCGGCGACGTCGTCGAGCTGGCCCACATGCCCGGGGTCAAGCTGACCGTCGTCGAGGTCGACGGCGACGACGTCGTCGTCGCCCGCGGCCCGGTGCGCACCCGCGCGACGCGCGCGTCGCTGCGCGCGCCGGGCGCCGAGCCGGCGTCTTCGTCGGCGGCGAAGGGCGCGCGCGGCGCGGCGAAGAAGGCGCGCGCGGCGTCGGCGTCGTCGTCGTCAGCGGCGGCGACGACCGCGGGGCCCGAGCCGCGCACCAGCGACAACAGCCTCGACGTGCGCGGGCAGCGCGCCGACGAGGCGCTCGAGCTGGTCGATGCGTTCCTCGACAAGCTGCTGCGAAAGAACCACGCCACCGGGTGGATCCTGCACGGCCACGGCGGCGGGGCGCTGAAGAAGGCGGTGCGCAGCCACCTGCAGCAGAGCCGCTACGTGGCGCGGCACGGGCCGGGGCCGCTCGACGACGGCGGCGACGCGTGGACGATCATCGAGCTCGACGAGCACGCGCGGCCGTAGCGGTCCCCGGGGCTACTCCCGCGGGCCGGCGGCCGACGCGGCCCGCCACAGGTGCACGACGGCGCCCAGCGCGAACGCGGTGGCGAGGGTGGTGCCGGCGACGCCGGCGAAGAAGCCGACCCACGGGATGTGGCGCGCGAGGCCGCCGAGCAGGACCAGCAGGAACCAAGCGGCGCCGGTGAAGCCAAGCGCGACGACCATCGCGCCGGCGCGACCGCGGGTCAGGTCCCAGCTGGTCTGCAGGGCGTCGAAGGGCCCCTCGCCGCCGAGCACCGCCGCCGGCACGACGAACAACGAGCGCATGCCGACGACGAAGAAGCCGACGAGGCCGAGGGGTGCGGTGAGCAGCACGCTGGCGAGCTCCTTGCGGACCAGGAACATCATCGCGGGAACGAAGGGCAGCGCCAGCAGCAGCGCGAACAGCCAGAGCGTGACGGCGACGCGCGAGCCCATCGACCAACCCTCGGCAAAGGCGTCGGAGAAGCCGCGCGAGGCGAGGCCCCCGGATGCGTGGTCGTCGAGCACCAGCAGCGAGCCGGCCACGCACGCCGCCGACACGCGCGCCGCCATGATGATCGCGAAGAGGCCGATGAGCACGACGGGCAGGCCCGCGCCGGCGCGCGCCGCCGTCAGCGCGCCGAGCGCGAACCCTATGGTCAGCCCGAACACCGTCACTGACGGAACGAGGTTGAAGAAGAACACCGATGGCAGCTCCGACAGCGCGCTCGACCAGCCCCGGGTCACGGCGCCGACGGCCGCCGCGACGTCGAACGTCGTCGGGCGCGCCGACGCGGTCGGCGCCCACGGCTCATCCGGCGACGACGACGCCGTCGGCGTTCGCGCCTGCTGGGCGACGTAGCGGGCGA
>VGSZ01000391.1 GCA_016874845.1 Deltaproteobacteria bacterium | reverse complement strand
CGGCGCGGCGCTTGCCGCCATGGGCGGCCCGGGCGCCTGTGACTGCGGCGGCGACGCTGGCGAGGGTGAGGGCGAGTCCGTGGTGGGCGACGGCTTCGTCGGCGTCGTCGTCATCGACGACGCCCGCGTGGTCGTGCGCTTCGCCGAGCCGGTCGATGCGGGCAGCTTTGCGGACGCGTTTGCAGTCGGCGACTTCACCGTCGCGCCGCCGTCGACCGTGGCCGTGACGGCGAGCGCCGGCGCCCCCGACGAGGCGGTGCTGGCGGCGGCGACGCCGTTCGTCGCCGGCACGCGCTACACCGTCGTCGTTGACGGCGTGCGCACGGCCGCCGGACGCACGCTCTCGGGCACGCTGAATTTCACCGCCCGCGCCGGCGCGGTGGTGGGCACGACGGTGCGGATCGTGGTCGACGACGTCGAGACCGCGCGCCGGCACGCGGGGCTCACGCTGCTCGCCACCGTCGCCGGAGACGGCTCGTTCTCCGAGGAGCTCGTGCCGTGGCCGCTGACCGACGACGGCGACGTCTTCGCCGCGACGTTGCCGGTCTTCGTCGAGCCGTCGCGGACCCTCGATCCCGGCGACGACGCCGACGTCGCCGCCGACAACCGTGCGCTGGCCGCGCTGCTCGTCGACGAAAATGGTCGTCTGGCGAGCGCGCTGGTGCCCTTCGTGGTCACCGCGCCCGCGCCGCCCGACGTGGTGCTCGACGTGCTGCCGCCGCTCGAGGTCGTGGACGAGCCGGTGCTCGACCGGCTGCCGGACCCGCCGGTGGACGGGGCCCCCGGCGACGGCGTCAAGCGCGTGCGCGTCGTTGTCGACGACCGCGCCGCGCGCGAGCTGTCGTCGCCGCAGCTGAAGGCGAGCTTCACCGCCGATGGCGACTTCGACGCCGGCTTCCCGCAGACGCTGACGCTCACGCCGATGAGCGGCGACGACGCCGGCTTCTGGGAGGCGACGGTGTCGGTGCGCGTCGACCCGGCCCGCCGCCTCGACGGCGACGCCCCCGACACCTTCCCGTACATCACCTACCTGGTCGAGGCGGGCGTGCCGTACGAGGCGCTGTCGGCGTTGGTGGTGGCGCCCGACGAGACGCCGCAGACGGTGCGGCTGAGCCTCGGCAACCCGGCGTGGACGCCGGTGACCTTCCGCGTTGACGCTGGGCGCGCGTTCCTGAACCCGTCGGGCACCGAGCGCGGCGTGCGCGCCGGCGAGGCGGTGTTCCTGACCGGCGAGTGGCAGCAGGCGGTGGACGCGCTCGGGGCCAACTGCGGCGACGCGTTCTCGGGCGGCGAGCAGACCTGCCTGCGGATGCGTCCGCTGGACGGCCGCCCCGGGGTGTGGACCCGGACCATCTGGTTGCCGCCCGGTCGCCCCTACGGCTGGAAGGTCGTGCGCTGCGCCGCCGCCGCCGGCTGTGGGCCGCTGAACGCGCTGGTCTCGTCGTCGGGGCGGGCGTTCGCGACGGTGATGAAGAATCTCGCCACCGACAACGTCGACGCCTTCGCCGACGCCGCCGTGGGGATCGTCGATCCGCTGGCGCCGGAGTCGACGCAGGCGGGCGGGCAGGTGCGCGACTACGGCGACGCCGTCGTCTACGCCGGCACCGGCACCGGCGGCGAGCCCGACCCGGCGGGCACCCCCGACGGCGCGCGCATGTTCAAGCAGGAGGTCCCCGACCTCGTCGTCGTCGTCGCGCGCGAGGCCATCCGCACGCGCGTCATCCACGTGGGCACGTGGCGCGACGTGAACCTCGGTCGCACGCCGCAGGAGATCATCGACGGCCAGCTGTCGGTGGACCTCGGTCTCGCCGACTACGACGACGGCTTCATCGGCCGCTTCCCCCCGAGCCGGGAAAATCCATGAACACCGCGAACCTCCTTCGTTGCGCTCTCGTCCTGCTCGCTTCGCTGCTGCCTGGCGCCGCGGCGCACGCCCAGCAGTTCACCGAGAACGTCACGTTCCGCTTCCGGCAGGACCAGACGGGGTTCAACGCGCCGATCAACTCGGCGTGGCTGATGATCGACATCGAGGGCGGCCGGAACAAGGTGTCGAACGCCCGCCGAATGAGCTGCAGCGGTGCGCCGCTGTCGTGCTCGCTCACCATCCCGGTGGCCGAAGGCAACTGGATCTACGTCTTCGTCGTCAACGCCGACCAGTTCGTCGACATGACCGACCCGCTGCTGAACCCCGACGACATCCCCGACAGCAACTTCTTCCGTGACCCGGATCCCCGCGACACTGGCTTCTGCGGACAGTTCTCTACCGACAACTGCCTCTTTGTGCGCAACCCCGACCGGCCGACGTTCGTGGCGACCTCGTTCTCGCCGGGGCACGGCGCGCTGGTGAGCACGGCGCCGGTGCAGATCTCCGTCGACGTGCGCAAGGGCGCCAACGGGCGGGCCTTCGACCCCGCCAGCGTGCGCGTGCTGTTCGAGGACAAGGAGCCCATCGACCTGCGGTACGCGCCGACGATCGACCTGCCGGCGCCGCAGCTCGTTCCCGTCGCCGGAGCGACGCTGGCGACGTCGGCGAACGGTGGCACGATCCGCGCGACGCTGACGAACCCGCCCGAGGGCTTCCACCGCGTGTTCTTCGAGGTGGCAAACGATCAGGGCCTTGCCGCCGACCGCTTCGAGTCGAGCCTGTTCATCAACCGCGACAACCAGGTCCCCATCGCCCACGCCGGAACGACGCAGTTCACCGAGGTCGGTCAGGAGGTCGTCATCGACGGCAGCCTGTCGGAGGACCCCGACCACATCGGCTTCACCGAGTACCGCTGGCGGGTCGTCGACCAGCCGGCCGGCAGCAACCCGCGGCTGCGCTGCGTCGACGAGGAGCTGATGCCGCGCGACGGCTACGGCAAGCCGGTGATCGACGAGCACGGCAACCCGCGCGGCAACGAGTGCACGCGCAGCGACCTCGGCGCGATGCCGCGCTTCGTCACGCAGACCCCGGGGGTCTACCGCCTCGGCCTCGTCGTGCGCGACCACGGCGGCGCGCTGTCGCCGGAGGCGACGACCACGGTGCACGTGTTCCCGTCCTTCAACACGAGCGCGCGCGCCCGCGTCGAGGTCGCCGTCGACGGCGACACGATCACCGTCGACGGCACGCTGAGCCAGGGACCGAACGGCCGCGGCGCCCGCGCGTTCTTCGTCGCCGACGACGACAACCCGGCGGCGATCACGCTGAACGTCGATGGCTTCGCGGCGCGCTTCACCCGTCCGTCGACGCCCGGCGCGTATCTGGTGCACCTGTCGGTCGACGACAGCTACCCGGCCACCGCGATGGTGGTCGTGCGCGAAGACGGCAGCGTCGATGGCTTCGATCTGGCGCGGCCGCCGAAGAGCTTCCAGACCGACAAGGTGATGTACCTCGCGTTCGTCCGCGAGCTGTACGACTCCGACGGCGACGGCGAGGGCGACCTGCTCGGCATGATCGACCGGCTCGAGTACCTGGCCGACCTCGGCGTTACGAGCATCTGGCTGATGCCGCTGGCCGACGGTCCGACCACCCACGGGTACGCCGCGAGCGGCTACTTCGGCGTCGAGGCTGACTACGGCACGCCCGAGGACGTCGAGCTGCTTGCCGAAGCCGCAAAAGCCTTCGGCATGGAGCTGATCATGGACTTCGTCGCCAACCACACCAGCGACCAGCACCCGTTCTTCAAGGCGGCGCGCCAGAACCCCACCTCGCCGCTGCGCGACTGGTACGCGTTCAA
>VGSZ01000390.1 GCA_016874845.1 Deltaproteobacteria bacterium | reverse complement strand
CCAGCTCCTCGAGCACGGGGGCCGCGACGACGGGGGCCGCGACGACGGCAGGGGCGGGCGCCAACGGCGGTGCCTCGTCGAGCGGCGCCAGCTCCTCGATCACCGGCGCCGCGACGACAGGAGCCTCGACGACCGGCGCCTCGACGACCGGCGCCGCGACGACGGGCGCCGCGACGACCGGCGCCGCGGCGACGGGCGCGGACGGCAGCGTGGGCTGTGGGGGCAGCTCGACAGGCGGCTTGACGATCAGCGTCTCGACTGCGGAGACGGCGGTGACGGGCGGAAAGGGAGGCAGATCGAGGGCGGGCGCCTCGGCACGGGGCGCTCCCGCGCCGCAGGCGCCGAAGGACGCCTCAGCGCTGCCCGGCGCGGCGGCAATGCTCGGCGCGGCGATGGGATGATCGACGACCGGCGGCGCGACAGACGGAGCCTGTGCGAAGGCAGCCCACGGCGCGGCGGGCTGCACGGCCTCGAGCGGCTGCACGGCCGCCGCCGCGGGGCGGTACGTCGACAGCGGCTCGGCGGGTGGCGCGGCCTCGGGAACGACGAGGCCGAACTCGCGCGACACCGGGACCACCGCGACTTCGTTGCGTCGATCCGACTCGCGTCGCGGGATGCTCGGCTCGGCGGCGTCCGTCCAGTCGGCGGCCAACGAAGACCGTTCGGGCAGGGGCGCCGGCGCCATGAGCGCCGCGGGAGCCGGCGCTGCCGGGTCCCCTGCGTCGATCACGTCGGTGAGCTCGATGACAGGCTCGACCGCCGCCAGCTCGACCAGTGGCAGGTCATCCTCGGTGACGCCCACCGGCGTCGCTGTTTGCGCCGGGCCGCTGCCGCGGCCTTCGTGCTCGTCGGCGCCACGGAAGGCGCCGCTGGCGTCAAAGAGGCGGTCGGGTGCAGACGGCGAGGGCGCCATCGTCGCGGCGAGGGCTGGCGTGGGGGCAGACGGCGAGGGCGCGGTCGTCGCGGCGAGGGCCGGCGTGGGGGCAAGCGGCGAGGGCGCGGTCGTCGCGGCGAAGGCGGGCAGCGGCGTCGATGGCCACGGAGCTGCGGGCGGGAGCGCCGCCAATGGCAAAGGAGCTGCGGGGGGGAGCGCGGCCGGCGCCATCTCGGTCAACACGAAGCCCGGCAAGGCACCGCTGGGCAGCGGGTTCGACCCTGCGGTGGCCACCGCAGGGTCGGTGACGACTGGGATGTCGAGCTCGAAGTCCTCCAGATCGATGATGGGCTCGTCGGCCGGGGCCACCGGCGCCGGCACGTCGGCCGGGCTGGCCCGTAAATAAAGGCGAGCGACCCAGGCCTCGATCGCCGCGTCGGTGGTCAGCTGCAGCTCGATGCGCTTGCCCGACCGCCGCGCGAGGGCCTGGTTCACGAGCACGTTGGTGGGATCCGCCGCGGCGACGACGAGGACCTCGCCCCGCTCGTCGCGTCGCAACGCCAGCGGGAACACCCCGTTTTCTTGCGCGAAGTCGACGTCGACCTCGGCCAGCACCTGCGGGTGCAGGTCGTCGTCGGGCGGCGACGCGACGGCCAGCCCGAGCCGCTGTCCCAGCACGCGGAGCAGCCGGTCTTCGCTGACGAGCTGCAGCCGCAGCACCGCCTGCACGAGATGTCCGCCGTACTGTTTCTGGTAGGCAACGGCGGCCTGCAGTTGGGCTTCGTCGACGAGCCGCGCGTCGATGAGCTGCGCATCAAGGGACTTCGGCGTCATGCGCCTCGAACCTTGACACACCCCACGTCGTCCGATCCATTGCCGCCGGCCGAACGAGCCATTGCCAACGACCGCGGCACGTCCCGCGCGTCGGTGCGGTTCGTTGACACCGGGCCAAGGACCGCTACAACGCGGGACCCCGTCGCCGTCACCGAAGAGAACACGCCCATGATCTTCAACAGCAAGCAGCTCGAAGAGCTCGAGAACATCAACGACTCCACCGGGGCCTTCGAAGAAGAGGGCGACGACGAGGGTGGTTTCGACGAGGTCGGCGAAGCCGCCATGGATTGGCGGCGCGGGCTCATCGAAGAGGCCGCCGAGAACATCAAGCGCGCCAAGACCCGGCCCGTCGAGTCGCACCTGACCTATCCCATCGGCTCGATGCTGTTCGAGCGGGAGGCCCGTCGGTTTGCGCGCGTGCAGCGTTCGGTGCCCGGCTACCTGAAGGTCGTCTACCTCTCCGGCGGCGACCGCGAGTTCGGCACCCTCGACGTCGCCGGCTACCTGCGCGATTACGGCGCCGAGAAGCGCCTCTCGGAGCTGGCCGAGCAGCTCGGAATGAACGACGGCGACGTCGCCACCGAGCTCGAGCGCCTCGGGATCGCGCCGCTCGAGGAGGCCGAGGGGGAGGTCGTCGAGGCCGCCGGGGAGGAGGCGGCGGCGGCAGCCGCGCCCGCGGCGCCTCCATTACCCGTTTCCCGGGCCCGCAAGGCCACGCCCGTCAATGTCGACGCCGAGGACGAGCAGGACGCTGCTCCTGCGGTGGTCGCCACGGCGGGCCGCGCCGACAAGGCGGCGGCGAAGGCGTCCCCCGCGAAGGCGTCCCCCGCGAAGGCGCCCCCGGCGAAGGCGCCCCCGGCGAAGGCGCCCCCGGCGAAGGCGCACCCGGTGAAGACCGCCGCCGCGCCCTTCGCCGAAAAGGCGCCGCGGCCGAAGGCGTCGCCC
Organism: Deltaproteobacteria bacterium; assembly: GCA_016874845.1. GTDB lineage: Bacteria > Myxococcota > UBA727 > UBA727 > VGSZ01 > VGSZ01. Next base: position 1,084 of record VGSZ01000390.1, on the reverse strand, counting down.
GCGAAGCCCGCGCCGGCGAAGGCCGAAAAGACCACCGAGAAGGGCGTGAAGGCGCGAGCGAAGGCCCCCGAGAAGCCGGTCGCCGCCGGCAAGGCCGTCGGGGGCCGCCCGGAGGGTGGGAGGGCCGCGCCGGCGCCCAAGGCAGCTGCGCCAGCCAAGGGCGGCAAGATCAACCCCATCGACGACCCGAACGGCTACATCAAGGCGCACTATCAGGAGCTGAGCAACCGCGAGCTCGCGCGCCTGACCGGCCTGTCCGAGCACACGATCCGGCGCAAGCTGGGCGAGTGGGGCATGAGGCGCAAGCCGCAGTGACGTGAACGGACGCAGACCCGCCCCGCAGGGGTCCCATGGCGTCGGCGTCCCGGTGGTGCGTCCCACGCCGATCGCCTCCCTGACCCTGCTGGCGGCGACGACGGCCTGCGCGCCGCCGCCGGTGTGCACTGGCAAGGAGCCGCTCGTCACCGCCGACGGCTGGACCTTCGTCGAGCCGGCCGACGACGCACTGTGGCCGCCGCCACCCGACGCGGCGCTCTGCACGGCGAGCGACATCCAGGTGGCGCGCTTCGGCGCCGACGACGCTGTCGAGATCGACACGCGCTTCGGCTGCGGCTGGGCCACCGTGTCACAGCCCCTCGGCGCCCCCCTGATCGCTGGCGACCGTGTGCAGGTGCGCGTCTTCTATTTCGCGCAGGCCACCTTCCCCGCCGACACGGCCGGGATCGCCATCGCCGTCGACGGCGACATCGTCGTCCGCGAAACGGTCGCTATCCCCGCCGCCAGCGGGCTCGTCGCACCGGTGGTGCCGGTCGAGCGCGACGTCGCGGCCGGCGCGCTGGCCCACTTCCACGTCGGCAACCACGGCGACAACTCGTGGAACCTGATCGAGCTGTCGCGCGTCTTCGATGCGCCTTGCGACGACCCGTCGTGAGCGTCGGCCGCGCTGTCGTCGGGCGCTGTCGACGGGCGCTGTCGACGGGCGCTGTCATCGGGCGCTGTCATCGGGCGCTGTCATCGGGCGCTGTCATCGGGCGCTGTCATCGGGCGCTGTCATCGGGCGCTGTCGTCGCGCGCTGTCGTCGGG
>VGSZ01000389.1 GCA_016874845.1 Deltaproteobacteria bacterium | reverse complement strand
CAGGGACGACGGCAGGGACGACGGCAGGGACGACGGCAGGGACGACGGCAGGGACGACGGCAGGGACGACGGCAGGGACGACGGCGGCGCCGGGCGCGCCCTCAATCGCCGACGCGGCGGGCCTCGGTGATCAGGCGCGCACCGCGGTGTCGCGTGACGTAGTGGTTGGCCCACTGCAGCAGCACCAGCGCGCGGTTCTCGAAGCCGACCAGGTAGGCGATGTGGACGAACAGCCACGCCAGCCACGCGAAGAAGCCGGTGAAGCTGAGGTCGAGGCCGAAGCCGACGCGGGCGACGGCCTTGTTGCGGCCGATGACCGCCATCGTGCCCTTGTCGAGGTACGCGAACGCCGGCCCGTCGCCGGCGGTCTTCACCCGCTCGGGGCTCTCGATGCGCAGCCGCACCAGCTGGGCGGCGTGGCGCCCCATCTGCATGGCGACGGTTGCGACGCCGGGCAGCGGCTGCCCGGCGCGGGTGTGGGCGAAGTGGCAGGCGTCGCCGAGCACGAGGATCTCAGGGTGCCCCGCCACCGTCAGGTCGGGCTCGACGACGATGCGGCCGACGCGGTCCTGCTTCGCCGTCGTCGATGACGCCAGCGCCTTCACCAGCGGCGACGCCGCCGTGCCCGCCGCCCACAGCACCGTGCGACAGGGCACGCGCTCGCGGCCGTGGGGGCCGACGACGTCGACGCCGCCGTCGTCGACGCCCTCGACGTTGGTGTTGCGCCAGACGGCGACGCCCAGGGCCTCGAGGTCATGGATGGCACGCTCGCCGAGACGGTCGACGTACATCGACAGGATCTTCGGCCCCGTCTCGATGAGCACGACGCGGGCGTCGCGCGAGTCGAACGCGCGGAACTCGCCGCGCATCGTGTGCTGCGCCAGCTCGCCGAGCGCGCCAGCCAGCTCGACGCCCGTGGGCCCGCCGCCGACGACGACGAAGCGCAGCCAGGCGGCGCGCTCCTCGGCGGTGGTGGCGCGCTCGGCCTGCTCGAAGGCGGCGAGCACGCGGGCGCGGATCTCGGTGGCGTCCTCGATGGACTTCAGGCCGGGGGCGTGCCGCTCCCAGTCGTCGTGACCGAAGTAGCTGTGGCGCACGCCGGTGGCGACGGCGATGGTGTCGTAGGGCAGCGGCTCGGCGCCGCGCAGCAGCACGCGGCGGCCGGCGACGTCGATGGCGTCGACCTCGGCCAGCACCGTGCGCACGTTCTTGCAGCCGCGCACGATGGTGCGCAGCGGCGCGGTGATGTCGCCGGGCGAGAGGCCGCCGGTGGCGACCTGGTAGAGCAGCGGTTGGAACAGGTGGAAGTTGCGCCGGTCGACCAGCGTGACGTCGCAGGCGGCATCCTTCAGGCCAAGGGCGACCTCGACGCCGGCGAAGCCGCCGCCGATCACGACGACCTGGTGACGTGCAGTCATGGTACGCTCCTCGATTCCGGCCGTTCGCACGCGGCCGGACAGCGGTCAAAGACGACCCCGTGGCTCCGCCGTGCGCGCCGCGGGCATCGGTCGCGAGACGTGCGCGCCGAACCGTGGTTCGGTCTCGATCGTGCTTTACTTCGGGAGTCCCCATGTCGCGCGTCATCCGGTCGGTGGTGGGTTCGGTGGTCACCGTCGTCGTAGGGCTGGCGCCCGCGTGCGCGCCCGACGGCGACGGCGGCGCGGTGATGGGCGACGGCCTGCGGGCGCAGCTGCCGCCGTCGACAACGCAGGCGGTGCACTCCGTGTGCGGCAGCGGACCAACGGTGTTCGGCATCGACGTCAGCAAGTACCAGGGCGACATCGACTGGGACGCGGTCGGCGGCGACGGTGTGAAATTCGCGTTCATCCGCACGAGCGACGGCCTCGGCTACCGTGACGAAAAATTCGAGCGGAACTGGGCGGGGGCGAAGGCCGCGGGCATCACGCGCGGCGTGTATCAGTTCTTCCGCAGCGACGAGGATCCGGTCGATCAAGCGAACTTCATGCTCGACATGATGGGTCCGCTCGAGCCGGGCGATCTGCCCCCGACGATGGACATGGAGAGCACCGACGGCGTCGACAACGCCACGCGCATCGAGCGAATGCGGCAGTGGTTCGACGTCGTCGACGCTGCCGTGGGTGCGCCATCGTTCATCTACACCGGCGGCTACTTCTGGGACGACAACGTCGGCACGAGCGAGTTCAACAACCACCCGCTATGGCACGCCGGCTACACCGGGGGCACGTGCCCGACGACGGTGTCGAACGCGTGGAGCACGTGGACGTTCTGGCAGTACTCGTCGACGCCCAACGATGTCGCCGGCATCCCCGGCAACAACAGCAACGGCCAGGGCGGCCTCGACCACAACCGCTTCAACGGCACGCTCGAGCAGCTCGCGCTTCTGACTGTCGGCGACCCGGTGTGCGGCGACGGGCGCTGCACGGCGGGCGAAGACCACGCCGGCTGCCCCGGCGACTGCCCCATCTGCGAGCCGCTGCCGCCGTCGGGGGGCGTCGTGTCCGAGGACGGCCAGTGCTTCACCGGCGGCGGACCGCCGCAATTCCTGCGTCACGTCACCGACGCCGGCGAAGGCGGCGGGCTCGTCTGGACCCACACCACCGACCAAGCCGCCGAAGACAACTCGGGGCAATGGGATCTAGCGTTCGTCGAGGGCGGCCGCTTCCGCCTCGAGGCGTACACCGACGCAGCCTACGCCGAGAGCCGGCAGGCCGGCTACCGCGTGCGCCACGCTGGCGAAGAGGACGTCTTCGTCATCGATCAGACCGCCGTCGACGGCTGGAGCGTGATCGCCGACGACGTCGTCTTCGCCGCCGGCGGCGATCAGGGGGTGCACTGCGCCGACAACACCGGCGAGCCGCTTTCGGGCAGCGTGCGCCTCGTGTTCGACGCCTTGCGCCTGACGCGCCTCGACCCCGTCGCGCCCCCGGGCGAAGGCGAGGGCGAGGGCGAGGGCGAGGGCGAGGGCGAAGGCGAGGGCGAAGACGAAGGTCGCGCGCGACGCATCGTCGTGCAGACCCTGCCACGGGCGGTCCAGGGCGGTTGCGCGCAGGGCAGCCCGGCGACGGCGGGTCTGCTCGCTATGGGGCTGCTCGCGCTGCGGCGGCGGCGCGTTGGCGGCCGTGGGGTATCCTCGACGGGATGAACCCACGACTCCTCTGGTGGTCGGCGCTCCTGTCATCGTCGAGCGCGCTCGCGGTGCCGAGCGACGTGTGCGTCGACTCCTTCAGCGCCGGCGCGCAGGCGTTCTTTCAGGAGGGCTTCGTCGCCGGTGAGCGCGCGGCGGTGAGGCTGTCGCTCCCGCCGGGGGCGTATCCGGCGACGGTGACGGGCCTGCGCTTCCTGTACGGCGGCGCCGACGACGGGGCTGCCTACCAGGTCGTCGCCTCGGTGTTCGACGACAACGGCGACAGCATCTACGCCGAGGAGGGCTTCCCGGGCACCGCCCTCGTCAGCGAGACGCACCCGGTGTTGTCGTCGACCAGCGACGCCAACGAGGTGCTCTTCGACGCGCCGCCGACGGTGGTCGAGGGGGCGTTTTGGATTGTGATCGGCATGACGAACGCGGGCTTGCCGAGCGTCGCGCGCGACGTCGGGCTCACCGCGGGGCGCGGCGCGGTCATGGTCGAGGGGGCAGGCTGGGTCGACAACGGCGATCTTGGGGTCGCCGGGGACTGGATCATTCGCGCCATGGTCGAGGCGCCGGCGTCCGTTCCGGGCTCGTGCGCGTTCGTCGGCGAGGGCGAGGGCGAAGGCGAAGGCGAAGGCG
>VGSZ01000388.1 GCA_016874845.1 Deltaproteobacteria bacterium | reverse complement strand
TTCGCCGTGGTCGACGCGGATACGACCGGCGCGACCGACGCGACCGACGCGGTGCAGGGGGCGATCGACGACGCGAGCGCGGCCGGCGGCGGTGTGGTGCAGCTGCCCGCTGGTCTGCTGCGCATCGACGGCATCCTTGCGCTGCGCGCCAGCCAGGTCGTCGTGCGCGGCGCCGGACCGGAGGCGACGCGGGTCTTCTTCACCCGCGACGTGGCGATGACCGACCGCGCCGGCCTGGAGGTGGGCGCCGCCCCCGGCCTCGACGAGAGCGTCGCGCTCGCCGCCGACCACGGCGTCGGTGACGTCGTCGTCGCCGTCGCCGACGCCAGCGGCTTCGCGGTCGGTGACGACGTCGCTGTCGGCTACACGATCACGGCGGCCTGGATCGCCGAGAACGACATGGGCGTGACGCCCTTCGCCGACCAGTGGAAGCCGCTGTACCGGCGCACGGTCGTCGCCGTCGACGTCGTCGGGCACACGCTGACGCTGGACGTGCCGCTGCGCGAACGCCTGCGGGTGCGCGACGGCGCCGCCGTACGACGGCTGACGGGGCTTGTGCGCGAGGTCGGTGTCGAAGACTTCGCCGTGGCCAACGCCATCGACGCCGCCGCCGCCGCCTCGTTTGACCGGGCTCACGCGCTGCAGCTCGTCGGCGTAGTCGACGGCTGGGTGAAGAACGTACGCAGCTTCGCGCCCCCGGGGCGCACCGCCCACCTGCAGTCGGGCGGCGTGCTCGTCGCTGACAGCTTCCGAGTGACGCTGCAGGACCTCGACCTGCGCGAACCGCAGAACCGCGGCGAGGGCGGCAACGGCTACCTCGTCGAGGTCCAGCGCGACAACGAGGTCCTCGTGCGCGACGCCGTCGCCGAGAACGGGCGCCACAACTTCATCCAGAACTGGGACTTCGGCACGTCGGGCTGTGTCTTTTTGCGCTGCCGCTCGGCGGGAGGCGTCGCCTACAGCGAAACGCCGCTCGGGCCGATCCCGATCACCGCCTACTCGGAGCTGCACCACTCGCTGGCGCGCGCGAACCTGTTCGACGCGTGCACCTTCGACGACGGCTGGCAGAGCGTGAACCGCGGCACCGAGTCGAGCGGCGCCGGCCACGCTGGCACTGAGAACGTTCTGTGGAACACGCGCGGCGCAGGCACCGTGAAGAGCCTGCAGCGCGGGCTCGGCTACGTCATCGGCACCGTCGGCGTCAGCGTCGTCGTCGACCCGCGCATCGATCCGCTCAGGCGCGCGACGAACACCGCGCCCGTCGACGTCGTGGAGGGCCAGGACCGCGGCGCGACGCTCGTGCCCGCCAGCCTGTACGAGGACATGCGCGCGCGCCGCCTCGGCGGCGAGTGGTAGGCCCCTGTCCGTTGTGATGCCCCCACGGCCGTCGTAGTCCGACGCCCATGAAGACGCCGACGCAGCCCGCGAGTGTCCCCGTGGCGCTGCCGCCGGCCACCCTCGCTGACGTGCATGCCCGCTTCGCCGAGCATCGACGACTCAGCGTCAGGCAGAAAAAGCGCTGGCTCGAGATCCTGTTCGACTGGGAGTCGAAGAACTCCTACGCCGTCTACGACGAGCGCGGCGTACACGTGCTGCAGGTCAGGGAAGACGGCGGCCTCGGCAACGTGCTGCTGCGCCTGCTGCTGCGCACCGCGCGGCCGTTCTCCTCGACGGTCTACGACAACCCGATCCCCCGCCCGCTGCTCCTGCTTCGTCGGCCGTTTCGCTTCCTCTTCCATCGGCTCGATGTCGCGGCCGCCGACGGCACCGTGGTCGGCAGCGTTGTGCGGCGCTGGTCGTGGATCCGTCGCATCTACAGCGTGCAGGACGCGCGCGGCGTCGAGGTCGCGCGCCTGTTCGGGCCGTTCTTCCGCCCGTGGACCTTCGAGGTGCAGGTGAGCGACCGCGTCGTCGGCACGCTGCAAAAGAGGTGGTCGGGGCTGCTGAAGGAGCTCGCCACCGACGCCGATGACTTCGCGCTCGAGCTGGCGGACGCGTCGCCGCAGGTGAAGGTGCTGGTGTTCGCCGCGACGGTGCTGGTCGACGTCGTACACTTCGAGAAGTCGGCGCGTCGGCAGAACCATCCCCACCACAAGCACTGAAAGGCAGCCCCTGCATGGAGACTTCCCGACAACGCGCTCGCCTGTTCACTGTGCCGTGGCTGTCGCTGCTCTGCCTCGCGGTCGCCTGCAGCGGGCGTTCGGCGCCGACCACGGCCGAGGACACCGCCGACACCCGGGACGACGCTGTCGACGCCGGTGACGGCCCGGATGCCGGCCCGGATGGCGGACCAGACGGTGGACCAGACGGTGGACCAGACGAGCTCGACGACGCCGGGTCGCCGGGCCCGGGTCGCAGCACGCGGACGGTCGAAGCCAACGGCGTCCGCGTCGACGTCATCGTCGACGTCCCCGACGTCGGCGCCGGCGCCGGCGCCGCCATCGACGCACTGCTGCTGTTCCATGGCACCGTCGTCGACGACGACCGCATCCTGCAGGCCGCCGAGGACACTCTCGAAGGGTTTCGCGCGATCCTCGACCGCGACGATCTGCTGCTCGTCAGCGTGGCCTACCCCGAAGAGGGCCTGCTGATGGGCGACAACGTCGCCCACGCCGAGGCGGCGCTGCTGTGGGTGCGCGAGCAGGCCGACGCGGCGCTCGGGATCACGGTAGGTAAGGTGTTTCTCGCCGGTCACTCGCAGGGCGGCTACGTGGTCACGCGGCTGAACACGCTGCACGCGGTAGACGGCGTGCTCGCCAACGCGCCCGGGCCGTTGGACCTCGTCTTTCGCTGCCAGCTCGAAGAGGACGGCCGCATCGACGCCAGCGTGACCTGCGACCAGCTGTCGGCGACCTATGGCTCGACGACAGAGAACCCCGACGCCTACGCCGCGCGCTCGCTGCTCGCGTTCACGACCGCGCACCGCTCCGACATCGTGTTCTTTCAGGGGCTCGACGACTCGCCGATCCAGATGCGCTCGTGGCCGCTCTTCAAGGAGCAGGTCGAAGCCTGCACCGACTGCCGCGACCGCCGCTTCGTCGAGCTGCCCGGTCTGGGGCACGGCGCGCTGTTCGTGAGCGCCGAGGCGCGGCGCGCCTTCAACGAGATGCTGGCGGCGCCCTGACCGCCCGCCCCGGCCGCACCGCGGACACCTTCAGGCGCGCCGCAGCCCGAGCGCCCCGAGGAAGTGCTCGACCGCCGCCCGGTCCTGCACCTCTTCGTCGAGCTCGCTGACGACGAGCAGCTGGTCCCGCCCGGCGATGCGCTGCAGGTGCGCCAGCCCCCACGCCGCGGCCTGCGCCAGCGGCGACGCCGACGGCGACGGCACGAACAACGGCGACGACCCCGCCGACGCTGACGTGTGCGTGCCCGACGCCGACGCGATCCCCTGCGCCAGCGGCGACGCCGACGGCGACGGCACGCCCAACGACACCGACGCCGACGACGGCGACGTCTGCGTGCCGACGCCCGACGAGGGCACCTGCGACGCTGACGCCGACGGCACGCCGAACGCCGACGACGCCGACGACGCCGACCCGTGCGTGCCGACCCCCGACGAGGCGGCCTGCGACGCCGACGGCGACGGCGCGACCAACGACGTCGACGCCGACGACGCCGACGTCTGCGTGCCGACGCCCGACGAGGCGGCCTGCGACGCCGACGGCGACGGCACGCCCAACGACACGGACGCCGCCGACGACGACGTGTGCGTGCCGACGCCCGACGAGGCGACGTGCGACGCCGACGGC
>VGSZ01000387.1 GCA_016874845.1 Deltaproteobacteria bacterium | reverse complement strand
CAGGCCATGCAGCGTCGCGACGTCGTCGTCGGATAGGCGCACGGGCAGCGCCGCGCGGCGGGTGTCGGTCAGCGTCACCAGCAGATCGAGCAGGGCGCCGCCGGCTGCGACCACCTCGCCGTTCACGAAGAAGCGGTCGCCACGAAACAGCGCCCGCGTCGACGCGCCGAGGGTCAGTGTGCCCGCGCGAGCGAGGGTGGCCGCGAACGCGTCGAGCCCGAGCGGCCGCCGCGGCGGCGCAAACGACGTCGACGGCTTCGGTCCGGTGAGCAGGCGGCCGAGGAACGTCGCCACCGTCTCGCGATCCCAGACGAGCCCGCGCAGCACGGCCTCGACGCGGGCGACGGCTTCGTCATCGACGGCGCCGGGGTGCAGCGAGGCCCGCAGGTCGGGATCGGCGTAGATCCCCGGCGGTGACGCCGCCGGCGACTGCGACAGGAACGCGAGGAAGTTCTGCGCCAGCTGCTCGTGGCGCGGCGCGAGGAAGCCGATCGAATAGGTCATGCACTCGTCGATGGCGGTGCCCCAGTGCGGCACGCCCGGCGGCAGGTAAAGCATGTCGCCCGGCTCGAGCGTCCAGTCGTCGGTGGCGCGGAAGTCCTTCAGGATGCGCAGGTCCTCGTCGGGGTCGAGCGTGACGCCCGCAGGGCTGCCGACCTGCCAGCGCCGCCGACCGGGGCCCTGCAGCAGGAAGACATCGTAGTCGTCGACGTGGGGGCCGACCCCGCCGCCCGGCGCGGCCCAGCTGATCATCAGGTCGTCGATGCGCGCCCAGGGTAAGAACGAGAAGCGGGCTAGCAGGTCCCACGCCGCCGGCACGTGCTGCTCGACGCCCTGCACGAGGAACGTCCAGCGCTGCTGCCGCGCGGCGCCAAGGTCGACGCGGCGCAGCCGCTCCGACTCGAGCCGGTAGCGTGGCCGCCGGCGCCCCCGGCGGTCACGCGCGTTCGACGCCGGGTGCGTGGTGACGGCGCGGGCGACGACGTCGTCGCGGCCGGCGAGGCGCAACAGCTCGCTCGCCGACAGCAGGCCGGCGAAGCCCGGGATGGCGCCACGCACGAGCAGCGGCCTCTTCTGCCAGTGCTCGCGCAGGAACGTGTCCAAGGACATGCCGCCAAGCAGCGGGTACGGCGCCGCCGTCGAGGTAGCCAATGCCGTGGTCGTCGCCGTTTTCGGGGGCGTCATTGGGGAGCTCCGCGGGCTCATGCGGCAGGGAAGACCGGCGGGGGGACGCTGGCGTGGTGGCGGCGGCCAAGGATGAACAGTCCGGCGCCTAGAAGGACGAAGCCCACGAAGGCCGGGCCGCCGACGATGACGGCGACGGCGCCGAAGACGACGACGAGCACGCTCACGATCTGCACCGCGAGCTTTCCCCAGCGACGCTGCGAGAGCGCCCCGAGGCCCACGAGCAGGCCACCGACGGTGAGCAGCTGCGCCTGCGTTGAGCGCGCCTCGTCGAGGCCGTTGCCACCGAGCCACAGCGCGAGGCCGGCGACCACCGACAGCAGCCCGAGCCCGCCGAGCAGCAGGGTGACCGTCGGACGACGTCGCGCGAGGACGTCGCGGCCGCCGAGCATCGCCGTGAACCATGCGAGCAGCGTGAAGGCGAGGGACAAGAGGGCCACGACGTCGCCGGTGGCGAGGTACACGGTGTCGATGGTGCGCAGCGGCACGTCGCCGACGAGCAGGGCCGCCTCGTACATGGCGGTGCGGCCGTGGATGCCGCCGTGAACGTCGATCCACGCCGAGATGCCGGTGTTGGTCGAGCGGGCGACGGGGCGGCCGGACTCGACGGCGCGGATCGCGTACATGTTCAGGTGTTGGGTCGCCATGCCCGACACGCCGTACCAGCGATCGTCGGTGAGGTTCGCGAAGAAGTTCGCGCCGGCGCGCGCGAGCGCACGGGAGATCTCGGGGAAGACGCCCTCGTAGCAGATGGTGATCCCGACGTTCAGCCGGTGCCCCTTTACGTCGACGGCGATGGGCTTCAAGGTCGTCCCCGGCGTCGTCGTACCGAGCGGGATGAACTGCCGGATGACGGCGCCGAAGGGCCACGGCACGTACTCGCCGAAGGGCACGAGGTGCGTCTTGTCGAAGCGCCCGAGCACGGCGAGCTCGTCATCGACGACCAGCGCCGCGTTGTGCCGGACCCAGCGTGCCTTGCCGTCGTCGTCCTTCTCGCGGCCGATCACCGCCGCGCCGACGATGGAGGCCGGCGGCGGCGTCACGTCGTCGGGCAGCAGCTTCGTGTCGGCCATGCTCTTGATGTCGCGGCGCAGCTTGCGGTTGGGAAAGCTGCCCTCGGGCCAGATGATAACGTCCGCACCCCTGGCCAGCGCCTCGCGCTCCTGGGCGTGGAAGCGCTCGAGAACCGACTCCTCCGACTCGCGCACGAGGTCGGCGAGGCCTTCGTTCACGTTGGGCTGCAGCAGCGCCACGCGCACCGACGGCCCGCTCGTGACGTCCTGCCGCAGGCGCACGACGCCGAAGCCGGCCCACACGGCGACGACAACGACGGCCACTGCCAGCGGGCGTAGGCGCAGCTCGCGGCGGGTCCACCACGAGTGCATGACGTCGGCGAGCGCCGCGTTCACCAGCGCGGCGAAGAACGTCATTCCGCTGACGCCAACGAGGGCCGCCGCCTGCAGGAACACCGGCACGGTGGCGAACGAGTGGCCGAGCGTGCCCCAGCCGAAGCCGCCGACCGGGCCGTAATTGCGCAGGAGCTCGACGGCGGCGACGGCCGGCGGCAACGTCCACCACGTCGGCCAGGCGAAGAAGCGGGCGATCACCCGCGCGACGGCGAACGCCGCCGCGGCGTAGGCGGCCATCGCCCCGGCCATCACGCCCAGCACCGCCAGCGCTGCGTAGAGCGGCGCGCCGGCGTAGACGTGCACTGTCGTCACGATCCACTGCACGATCAGGCAGCACGCCGTCATCCACGTGACGATCCCGAGTGCGTAGGCGCGGCGTGGGCCCTGACCTTCGAGCGCGACCAGCGCCGGCACTAGCCCGACGAGAGCCAGCAACCCCGACAGCCCGGTGCCATCGAGGGGCTGCTTGCCGCCGAGGGACTCGATGACGATCGGCTGGCTGACGCCCACCAGCACGCCGGACAGCAGGCCGAGCAGCGGCCACGGCGGCAGCGGGCGGGGCTGCGAACCGGCGACAGCGGTGGACAGGGTCGAACTCATGCCCTTCGGCTATCGCTTGTGCGTCGTCGACGAAAGCCCATCGGGCGCCTTGGTGCGCCGACGGTTGCCCAGGCAGGACTGCGTGGGCAGGACTGCGTGGGCAGGACTGCGTGGGCAGGACTGCGTGGGCAGGACTGCGTGGGCAGGACTGCGTAGGCAGGACTGCGTAGGCAGGACTGCGTAGGCAGGACTGCGTGGGCAGGACTGCGTGGGCAGGACTGCGTGGGCAGGACTGCGTGGGCAGGGCGGTGTCGGGGCCGACGCGCTCTACGCCGCCCGCGCGCCGTCGAGCTTGGTGCCGAGCTCGCGGGCCTTCTCGGCGTAGGCCGTCCGTCCGCCCTCGATGAGCTGCAACTGCGCGCGGGCCTCCCGATCGCGGCCGAGGTCGAGATAGGCGCGCGCCAGATGGTAGCGGGTGAACTCGACGTCGCCGGGACGCAAATGCTGCTTGAGCGCAGCGTCGAGCCGCTCGGCGGCAGCCTGTGGCTCCTTGCGGACGAGGTGGACCACCCCAAGCGTCCGCAGCGCGAACTGGCGGTCGGCCGGCGTTGCAAACTCCAGCGCCCTCTC
>VGSZ01000386.1 GCA_016874845.1 Deltaproteobacteria bacterium | reverse complement strand
CGTCCGAGGATCTCCTTGCGCAGCTCGTCGACGGAGAAGTGATAGCGGCGCTCGCTCTCGAGCAGGATCGGGATCGGGTTGAACAGGCGGAAGACGCCGAGCAGCTCTTCGTAGGCGGTGTAGTCGGGCAGGAAATGCCCGAGGTTCACCTCGCCGAGCGCAGTGACCGCGCGCGCCAGCGCCAGCCGACCGCCGCCGCAGATGGCGACGTTCTCGGCCGTGTACTGCGACGGCAGCCCGCGTCGGAAGCGGCGGTTGTACCAGTCGGCGACGGCGGCGCGGAGGTCGCGCAGGCCGGCGACGGGGGCATACTCGTAGGCGTCCTCGGGGACGGCGAGTTTTTCGATGCGCGGCGGCGCGCCGGGCAGGAAGCCGGTCTCGGGCTGCCCCTGGCCGAGGTTGCACCACGACGGGTCCGACGCCTTGAAGCCACGCTTCTCGGCCTCGCTGGTCACGAAGATCACGCCGGTCTTCGGCACCTCGCGGAAGGCGGCTACGGCGGGGGGCTGCTCTTTCGACGACGACACGACCATGGCATCGCATCTCATCCCGCGCGCCCGAGCGCAACGCAGCGGCACCGCGCCGCCGGCGAAGGCCTCGGCGCGATGCCCGACACCCAGCGCCTGCGCTCGACGCTGGATCGGGTGCGAGCGCCTCGCACGGTCACGCAACGGATGTCGGGCGCGTCGCGGGCTCGGGCAACACTGACCGTCCTGCGGTCGCGCTGACGACGGGCAGCGGCGACGGCGCGGCGGCGCGACGCTCGCGGTGTCTCGCGCTGAACAGAGATGTCACGTTGTCCCCGTCCGGCAGAAGTGATCGTCAGGATTACCGATGCGACATGTGCGGAAAGAGAATATCGGATATTCGTGCTTTCTTGTCTTTGGTTGCTCCGTCGATCGACCGACACGCTCACGCCGCCGATGTCGCGCGACTGCCTGAGGCTCGGCGCACAGAATCCGCACGTGCTTGAAAGTCCATCCGGCACCGCGGCCTGGTCCACCCACGGCACGCCGGATTTTGGTAGGTCGATGAAGTCCGGTGTAGGAATATCCTCTCGGTTTCGTCAGTATGTGCGAGCTTGAGGAAAGTGGGTCGCGCCTCGTACTCCTTTCTGCATGACCAACGCACCGCGCGCCTCGCACTCGCTCCGCCGCTCGCTGCTGCTCGCTCTCTGCGCCCTTCCGGCCCTGCTCTCGGCGCCCGCCTGCGTCGCCGACCTCGACGTCGCCGACGCCTCGCTGGGTGGGGTCGACGTCGGCGACGAGAAGGCCATCATCGGCGGCGCGAACACCGCCATCGAGCAGCACCCCTGGCAGGTCTCGCTGCAGCAGGGGGGATCGCACTTCTGCGGCGGCGCGGTGATCGCGCGTGACTGGGTGCTCACCGCGCAGCACTGCGTCGAAGGGCTCGGCGCCGCCGACCTGACCGTCCTTGCCGGCGCGACCCAGCTGAGCCGGCCCGACGCCGGTCAGAGCCGCCGCGTCTCCCGCATCGTGCGCTACGCCGGCTACTCGTCGCCCGAGTACGGCCGCGACGTCGCGCTGCTGCGGCTGTCGACGCCCCTGTCGCTGGGCGACCGCGTGTCCGCCATCGCCCTCGCCCTCACGAGCGACCGCGCCGAGGACGCCGGCGTCGTCGCGCGAGTGAGCGGTTGGGGCACCACCAGCGCCGGCGGCTGGGCGACGCCCGACGCGCTGAAGGCCGTCGACGTCCCCGTTGTCGCGTTCGCGCAGGCGCAGAGCATCTACGGCGGCGGGCTCACCGCGGATCAGCTGTCGGCGGGTACCGGCGGCCGCGACTCGTGCCAGGGCGACAGCGGCGGCCCGTTGACGGCGCCGTCGGCGCGCGGGCGTGTGTTGATCGGCGTCGTGTCCTGGGGCTACGGCTGCGGCGACGCCGAGTACCCCGGCCTCTACGCGCGCGTGAGCTCGTACGCGGCGTGGATCGCCGAGCAGACGGGCATCAGCGCGAGCGCCGGCGCGTCGTCGCCGCCACCGTCGTCGCCGGCGGCGGCCGGTGTGCTGCTCGACCGGGATCTGCAGGGCGACGCCGGGTCATTCCAGCACTTCGCGGTGACGGTGCCGGCGGGCGCCGCCGTCCTCGAGGTGATCATGAGCGGCCGCCGCGGCGACGCCGACCTCTACGTGCGCGCCGGGCGTCGCCCCACCGCCAACCTCTGGGACTGCCGGCCCTACCTGAACACCTCCGACGAGGTCTGCATGCTGGCGAACCCCGTCGCCGGCACCTGGTACGTCTCCGTCGCCGGCTACGAGGCCTTCTCCGGCGCTCTCGTCACTGCCGTCATCCGCTGACGCGGTCGGCGCGCCCGCCGTCGACTTCGTCCGCCGCAGCGGCTACGTCGACCCCATGCCGCGCATCCCCGAGACGCTCGAGCTGACGCTCGGCCTCGACGAGGCCGACGACGACGCCGCCCTGAAGCGCCTCGTCGCGCGGACGCTCGGCGTCGCTGTCGACGACGTCCCCGCCGCCCGCATCGCCCGCCGCGTCATCGACGCCCGGAAGGGCCGCGTGCGCTTCCAGCTGGTTGTGGCGACGACGCCGCCGCCCGAAAGAGAGGCGCTCGGGCTGCCCCTGCCGCAGGCCGTGCGCGGCGCGCCGCGCGTCGTCGTCGTCGGCGACGGCCCGGCCGGGCTGTTCTGTGCCTACGAGCTGGCGCGCAAGGGCATCGCCAGCACCGTCGTCGACCGCGGCAAGACCGTGAACCCCCGGCGAGTCGACCTGCGCAACCTGAACCGCCCCTACCTGGGGCTCGTCGACGACGACAGCAACTACTGCTTCGGCGAGGGCGGTGCGGGCACCTACTCCGACGGCAAGCTGTACACGCGGGCCACCAAGCGCGGCGACGTGCGCGACGTGCTCGAGACGCTGGCGCGCCACGACGCCCCCGTCGACATCCTCACCGACGCGCGGCCGCACATTGGCAGCAACCTCTTGCCACGCGTCGTCACGGCGATGCGCGAGCGGTTGCAGGCCTGCGGCGTGCGCTTCCTGTTCGGCACGCGCGTCACCGGGCTCGTCGTGGCCGACGACAAGCGCGGTCGCCGCGTCGCCGGCGTCAAGGTCGCGTCAGCCACGACGGGCGAGCAGGCCAGCCGCGGCCACGACGGCGAGGTCGGCGCCGACGTCGTCGTGCTCGCCACCGGGCACTCGGCGCGCGACGTCTATCGCTTCCTGCACGACGACGGCGTGCGGCTCGAGCCCAAGCCTTTCGCGCTGGGCGTGCGCATCGAGCACCCGCAGCCGCTCATCGACGGCGTGCAGTACGGGCGGGTGGCGGGACACGCGAAGCTGCCGGCGGCCTCGTACAAGCTCGCGCACACCACCAACGAGGGCGGGGTGTTCTCGTTCTGCATGTGCCCCGGCGGCTGGATCGTGCCGGCGAGCACCGATCAGCAGGGGCTCGTCGTCAACGGCATGAGCTTGAAGCGGCGCGACAGCCCGTTCGCCAACTCGGGCTTTGTCGCCAGCGTCTCTGTCGAGGACGGCGCCCGCGCCGGGTTCACCGGGCCCTTTGGGCTGCTCGATCTGCAGCACCGCATCGAGGTGGCGGCCAAGGCGGCGGGGGGCGGCTCGCTGCGGGCGCCGGCGGCGCGGGCCACCGACTTCGTCGCCCGCAAGGCGTCGTCGACGCTGCCGAAGACGTCGTACCAGCCCGGCGTGGTGGGCGCCGACCTATGGGGCGTGCTCGACGCCGCTGGCGTGCCGATCGCGCACCGCATCGCCGGCGCGCTCAAGGTGTTCTC
>VGSZ01000385.1 GCA_016874845.1 Deltaproteobacteria bacterium | reverse complement strand
TCGGGCTCGTTGTCTTCGGGCTCGTTGTCTTCGGGCTCGTTGTCTTCGGGCTCGTTGTCTTCGGGCTCGTCGGGGCCGGGCTCACCTTCACCTTCGCCTTCGCCCTCGCCCTCGGCGGGGTCAGCAGCGTCGTCGCCGCAGCGCGGCAGATCGTCAGCGACGATGGCCAGCGCCGTGGGCTCACCGCCGGCAATGACCTCGAGGAAGAACGGCCCGCAGCGCTCGGCGCGCAGCTCGCCAGCGCCGAACCGTTCCTCGTCGTCGTCGCCGTCGTCGCCGTCGTCGTCGTCGTCGTCGCCGTCGTCGCCGTCGTCGCCGCGGCGCTCGACGTCGAACACCGTCACGGTGCCGTCGTGGGGGCCCTCGGGCAGCGGCAACGAGAACGACACGAGGTTGCTGCCGCGGTCGGGCACGCTGCGGACGCACTGGCCATCGACGTCGAGCTGCACCAGCGCGTCGTCGTCGACGCCGACGACGAAGACGTGGGCGCCGATGGACTGCACGAGCTCGTCGGTGCCGCGGCAGCCGGCCGTGGCCGCGACCAGCGACGCCATGCCGGCGACTCCGACGAGGGCGGCGCGACAAGCCGGACGGCGGCGAGGCGAAGACGTCATGGCAGCGCGACCTCTCCGTCGGGCAACGAGAACGACCACAGCACGAGCCCGCCGCCGGCGAGCCCGAGGCCCACGGCGCCCACCGTCAGCGCCGTCGCGGCGTTGCGCCAGCCCTCGACGACGAGGGACTGGGCGGCGTCGATCTGGCCGGTCTGCGAGAACGTCGCCTGCAGATGGCCGAACGCCAGCTGGTTGCCCACCAGCGCCCCGACGGCGCCAGCGCCAGCGACGGCGGCGCCGCCAAGGACGACGCCGCCCACCACGCCCACCGGCACGCGCGAAGGCGGCGAGCCCTGGCTCGACCACGCCGGCGAGAACAGCGCGCCCCCCGACGGCGACGGCAACGCGCTGGTCGACAGGAAGCCGTCGACGAAGCCCTGCGCCAGCGGGCGCGCGAACAGCCGGGCGAACGGCCCGCGGGCGCGCTCGTCGCCGCGCGCCATCGGCGACGGCGCGAAGTCCAGCGACGACAGCGCGTAGGCTCCGCCGCTGCGAGGCACGAGCACGGCCTCTTGTCCGTGGCGCTGCACGAGAAAGAACGGCTGACCGACCAGCGCCATGTAGACCGGCCGGTCGCCGGAGGCGTGCACCTCGGCGTAGGGCGCGCCGCGCGGATCGAGCACGCGCAGGTGCACCGGCTGGCGCTCGTCAACAGCGAGGAAGCTGCTGGCGCCGCTGTGCGCGAGGTCGACGAGGGCGGCGTGGGGCCGCTGCAGCGGCGGCTCGGCGAACACGTTCAGGCGCGCCCGCGGATCGTCGAGGGCGACCTGCGCGCCGGACAGGAACGCCGCAGTCTCGGCCTACTCGACGCGGCCGTTGCCATCGACGTCGGCGACGCCGGTCAGCGCCGAGCGCAGCAGGTACGAGAAGACGCCGGCGCCGAGGGTCGAGCTCTCGTGCACCTCGGCGGCCGTCGACGTCGACACGATCAGACCGGTGCGCGCGCGCACGTTGGCGTCGACGAAGTCGCCGCCCTGTGGCCGCAGCACGTCGAGCAGCTGCGGCGGCAACGGCGCGCTCGCGTGGGCGTGGTCGGCGCCGCCGTCCTTCGCGCCGCCGCCGCGGCTCTTGA
Source organism: Deltaproteobacteria bacterium (assembly GCA_016874845.1). Classification (GTDB taxonomy): domain Bacteria; phylum Myxococcota; class UBA727; order UBA727; family VGSZ01; genus VGSZ01. Next base: position 2,082 of record VGSZ01000385.1, on the reverse strand, counting down.
CGAAGAAGTACGACGAGCAGGCGTCGACGACGACGTGGTTGACGTCGGCGGGCGACGGCTCGAGCACCTGCCGCGCCAGATCGTCGCGGGTGAAGCCGCCGTCGGCGAGCACGACGAAGCCGCGGCCGGCGTCGTCGAGGTCGCCATGGCCGGCGAAGGCGAAGACCAGCTCGGTGGCCTTGCCGCGCGCCTTCTGCTGGCGCAGCAGCCAGAAGGCCTCGCCGAGCGCGCCGGCGAGGGCCTCCCTCGTCGGCGCGCGGGCGACGTCGGCGAGGTCGGGCCAGGCGCGGGCGCTGTCCTTGTCGAACGTCGTCTGGATCCACGCGCGCTGCGCGGTGGGCGCCAGCTGCAGGAACAGGCGCGCGGCGTCATCGTCGGCGTAGCTGAGCGGCGGGCGCGGGTCGGGGGACCCGCCGTTGTAGCCGACGACGACGGCGACGCGGGCGGTGCCGGCGGCGTCGGCGGCCACGGCGCTCGACGGCGCGGCCCACGCCGAGCCTGCCGTGCACACCGCCGCGACCGCCGCCCATGACGCCACGCGGCCAGCGCAGCCGGCGCGGCGGTGCGACTCGGAGGGGACGGCCGGCGTGGTCATCGGCTCAGGGCAGACGGTACAGCGTCAAGTGGGATTGCACCTCGACATCGACGGGCAGCCGGTCCAGACGGCCAAGGGGCACGGCGGCGCGCTCGGCGGCGGACAGACGGCGCGCGACGTCCTTGCCCGAGAACGGCGCGTCCGCCCACAGCACGTGCAGCGTCACCTGGCCGGGCAGGCGGTCCATGACGCCGTGGCCAGCTCGACGTCGCGAACGAGGGCGCGGCGGACGTAGCGCGCGAGGGGTCGCGGCAGGATGCCGGCGGCGTAGCGCGGCAGCAGCCAGTGCTGGAGCCGGTGCTGGAGCCGGTGCTGAAGCCGGTGCTGAAGCAGCTGCAGGAACGTGCGCATCGGCTCAGCCCTCCTTCCTTGGGTCCCTACGCAGCATCAGGCTCGCCCCGATCCGCACCCGCGCCTTCTGCAGGAATCCGGCGCCCTGCAGCGCATCCAGAAGCCGTGTGCGCAGCGACGTGTCGAGCTTGCGCACGCGGATCTCGCTCCAGCCGAGGGTCCGGGCCGTCTGGGCGAGCGACTGGTCGCGCTCGAAGCGGGTCGAGAACAGCGCCTGCTCCTCGATAGACAGCGTGCCCCGGAACGCCGCGAGCGCGGCGTTCCGGGGCACGCTCGTCGTGGTGACCGGCGGCGTCGGGGGCCTCGTCGACCAGCACCGGCATGTCGTTGGGGGCGCGCACGTCGAGGCGCCGCTCGCGCCGGGCGCGATCGATGAGCACGTTGCGGGTCAGCGTGTTCAGCCAGGCGCCAAACGGGCGCAGTCCGTCCCACGACGTCCGCGCGCTCTCGGCGAAGGCCTTCACGAACACGTCGTGCACCACCGACTCGACGTCGCACTCCGAAACGCGCGTGGCCCGCACCTGGCGGGCCACGTCGTCGGCGTAGGTGTGGAAGACCCGCGCGAGCGCCGCCCGGTCGCCGCGCTTGAAGGCGGCGGTCCACGCGCGGTCGGACTCGAGCGGGTCGCCCCTCGCTGGCCCGGCTCAGCCGCCCGTGCCGTCGTCCGTGCCGTCCTCGGCACCGTCGTCCGTGCCGTCCTCGGCGCCGTCTTCCGTGCCGTCGTCGTCCTCGTGACCCTCGTGGTCCTCGTCGTCCTCGTCGCGGACGCCGTCCTCGTCGTCGTCCTCGTCGTCGTCCTCGTCGTCGTCCTCGTCCTCGTCGTCGTGCTCGCCGTCGTTGTCGTCGTCGTGGTCGCGGTCGTCGCGGACGCCGTCGTCGTCGTCGTCCTCGTCGCGGATGCCGTCGTCGTCATCGTCATCGTCGCAGCGATCCGGCGAGCCGTCGTCGTCGCTGTCGAGGTCTTCGTCGCTGTCGAGCTCGCCCGAGCCGTCGACGTCGTCGTCGTCCTGATCGGCGGTGCCGTCGTCGTCGTCGTCGCTGTCGTCGAAGTCGGCCTCACCATCGTCATCGCAGTCGATCTGCTCGAGGGGGTTGTTCTCGGCCGCGGCGGCGTCCTCATCATCGGCGCCGTCCTC
>VGSZ01000384.1 GCA_016874845.1 Deltaproteobacteria bacterium | reverse complement strand
GGCACACGACCCGCTGTCGCCGGCCCGGATGACAGCGTCGACCCACATGATCGTCCGGCGCCTGGGTCGTGTGCCGGTGTCGGCACTCCCCCAAGCGCCGGGGGAGCCGAGGGGGTGCGGCGCAACCTCAGGATCCAACACATCTCGCCTTCTCGACGATCTTCGCCAGATTCAGCGCCCGCGCCGGACCGGACCCTCATCCCCTGGCCCCTTCTCCCAATTCTGGGAGAAAGGGGACGTGACGTTCGAGCGGAGCAGCACCGCGTCCTGACGTCACGCTCGGCGAGAGCAAGCCCTCTCCCAGAATTGGGTATGGGCAGCGGCGAAGCCGCGGGTGAGGGCCGGTGTCGTCGCGACGGCGCGTTTCGCGATGTGATCAATGATGAGGGCGCAACGCATCACCTCGATCGCGCCGAAGGCGACGATGGCAAGGCAAACGCGCCCGCAGAACGAAGCAGTCAACAACGACAACGCGGGCGGCGAGGCGCAGACAAGGCCGCGACGACGCCAGAAGGGCCGTGAGCGCTCACGCTGAGCGATGAAGACGACGACCGCAGAACGAAGCAGACAACAACGACAACGCGAGCGGCGAGGCGCAGACAAGGCCGCAACGACGCCCGCAGCGCCGCGAGCGCTCACGCTGATCGACGACGACGAGGCCGAAGCCAGCAGCGGGGCGCAGCCCGAGCCGGCGCAAGCTCGAAGACGCGAACGGTCAGCGCGCGATGACCTTCACGGTCTGCCCGATGACGTCGAGCATGCTGCGGCAGCTGTCGTAGTCGGGGTGCTTCAGGCGGATCCACGCATTGGCCATGAAGCCGGCGTCGACGGGCTGCGTCGGCGTGCCCGGCGGCGGCAGGTGCTCGTCGATGATCCAGCTGCCGAAGCGCGACCGGACCTCGTCGAGGCCGACGTAACCGGCGATGCGGCCGTCCTGCGTCGGACGCAGCGCGATCAGGCCCGCGGCGTAGCGGCGGGTCATCGGCCGCTCGGGCCGCCCGTGCACGATGGCCATGGCCCACTCGCGGTAGATGTCGACGTCGTTGCTCGCGCAGTAGAGGTCCCACGTGCGCACGCCCGGCGGACGGCACCCGATCTCGCTGAACTTCAGCCCCTTCGGCCCGTAGAACCACTCCATGTGCGTCGCCGACGTGTCGATGCCGAGCGCGGTGATCACGCGCTGCCCCATCTCGCGCACCTCGGCGTACGACGGCGCCGCGTCGATGCGGTTCGTCGTGATGAACTGCGGCGAGATCCACCGGGTGCGCATCGCCTCGAGCACGTTCGGGAAGTAGTGCGTCGCGAAGTCGTGACGCACTTTTCCGTCGATAGTCAGTGTATCGTAAAACCCCTCGTGTCCCTCGATGAATTCTTCGATGGCGACCGAGCGGCCGTCCTGCACGCCGAAGTCGCGCAGCGCGGCGTTCAGCTCGGCGATGTTGTCGACGCGCGAGGTGCCCGACGCGCCGGCGGCGTCGCGGGGCTTGACGATCAGCGGGAAGCCGACGCGGGCGGCGAAGTCGTGGATCTCTTTGACGTCCGATGAACCGACGGACTGCGCGCAGGGAATCCCCGCCTTGCGCAGGGCCTCCTTCATCGACGGCTTGTCGCGGCACAGCCACGTCGTCTTGACGCTCGTGCCCTTGATGCCGCACTTCTCGCGGACCTTCGCTGCCGTCATCACGTGGGCCTCGACGACGGCCTCCAGCGCGTCGACGTGCACCTTGCTCTGCACGAAGCGCACGGCGCGCTCGACCTGCTCCTCGCTGGTGACGTTGCTGACCTGCTCGTAGTGGGTCAGCCAGCGGCGCATCTCGTCGTCGAGAGACTCCTTCGGCCGCTCGCCGATGGCGGTGACGCGGGCGCCCACCGCGTGCAACGCGCGCACGAATTCGCGCTGGTTTTTCGGGAAGCAGGGCTCGATGAAGATGACGTCCTTCAGCATGGGCGCGGACGCTAGTGCCGTCGGGCCGCGGCGTCGAGGCCGCGCCGTCGGCGGCCGGGCGGACCGTCGCGCGGCGGCGGCGCTGCCCCGGTAACTGACCCGCCGTCGTCGCGTCTGCTATGGGGCGGGAATGAACGTGCTCTTCGTCTCGTCCGAAGTCGCCCCGTTCGCCAAGAGCGGCGGCCTCGGCGACGTGTCCGCGGCGCTCCCCCGCCAGTTGCACGCCGCCGGCCACGACGTGCGCATCGTCATGCCCATGTACCCGCGCGTGCGCGGCGTGCAGGGCGCGGTTTTCGTCGAGGCCGTGTCCGACCTGCGCCTGCAGCTTGGGCCCCACGACGTGCGGTTCTCGATCTGGGTGACGCACATGCCGGGCACGGCGCTGCCGGTCTACATGGTGCGCTGCCCGGGCCTGTACGACCGCCCGTCGCTGTACGGCCAGGCCCCCGATGAGCACCTGCGCTTCATCGTGCTCAGCTACGCCGCCTTCAAGGTCGCGCAGCACACGGGCTTCGCCCCCGACGTCATCCATACCAACGACTGGCAGACTGGGCTCATCCCGCTGCTGCTGCGCACGCGCTTTGCGTGGGACAAGCTGTTCGCCCGCACGAAGACGGTGCTGACCATCCACAACCTCGGTCACCAGGGTGCGTTTCCGTCGAGCATACTGCCCGATACCGGCCTCTCCGACAGCAAGCACCTGTTCCACCAGGAGCACCTCGCGAAGGGGCGCCTCGGGCTGCTCGCGACGGCGCTGCTGTACGCCGACGCCATCACGACGGTGTCGCCGACGTACGCGCGCGAGATCCAGACCCCCGAGCAGGGCGTCGGCCTCGACGACATCCTGCGCGCCCGCCGGCATGTGCTGTCGGGCATCCTGAACGGCATCGACGAGGACGAGTGGAACCCCGAGGCCGACCCGCACCTGCTGTTCCCGTTCAACTCGGCCAACCTGGACGGTAAAGAGCGGAACAAGAAACACCTTCTCTCGACCTTGAAGCTGCCCTACCGGCGCGAGGTGCCGGTCCTCGGGCTGGTGTCGCGGCTGGTCTGGCAGAAGGGCCTCGAGCTCGTCACCAAAGTGTTGCCGACGCTCTTGCAGCGGCATCGCTTTCAGCTGGTGGTGCTTGGGAAAGGCGAGCCGAAGTACGCCGATTTCTTCCGCAGCATGATGCGGGCTTTTCCGCACAAAGTGTGGTTCGATTCGGGCTTCAACGAAGGCAAGGCCCACGCCATCGAGGCCGGCGCCGACCTGTTCCTGATGCCATCGCGCTACGAGCCGTGCGGGCTGAACCAGATGTATTCGCTGCGCTACGGCACCGTGCCCATCGTCCATCGGACGGGCGGGCTCGCCGACACGGTGTGGCCCTACAACGAGCACACGGGGCACGGCACGGGCTTCGTGTTCGAGAACTTCGACGAGGGCGGGCTCGCCTGGGCGATCACGCGGGCGTTGCAGGTGTGGGGCACGGGCGAGGGCCTGTACCGCCAGCGGTGGCAGCAGATCATGCGCAACGGCATGGACCTGCCCCTGGGCTGGCGCCACCGGCTGGCGCGCTACGTCGACATCTACGAAGGGCTGGTGCCGGCGGCGAAGGCCGAGCGGCTGGCGCGAGAGGCCCGCGCGAACGCGGGAGCCCCGGCGTGACGTCGACGCAGCCATCCCTGCCGCGCCCCATCCCCGGCGTCGTCGATGTCGAGCTGCTGTCCGGCGCGCAGGCCTCGCCGTCGACGTCGCCCTCGCTGCTTGTCGAGGTGCCCCACGGCGCCTGCCGCCGCGTCCACTACGACGCTCTGCGCGCGCGCATGAAGGGTGACCTGCCCGCC
>VGSZ01000383.1 GCA_016874845.1 Deltaproteobacteria bacterium | reverse complement strand
GTTGCGGTTGTCGTCGGCGGGCGACACCGGGATCGTGACCAGCCGGCTGCGCTCGCCGTCGATGAGCAGCGCCAGCGCACCCTGATCCGAGGTCGGCAACTCGCGCCACCCCGAGCGCTCGGCGGTGCCGTCGAGGAACAGGTCGAGGGACGGCACGTAGGCGATGGCGTGGTTGAACGCCCACATCGACGGCGGCGCCTCGGCGGCGTGGCCGAGCTGGATCGTGCGCACGAGCGCGAGCTGCGCGCCGACGCCGGCCTCACGCAAGAGCGCGACGAGCAGGCTCGCCTTGTCCTTGCAGTCGCCGTAGCGCCGGCGGTGCACCTCGGTGACGGGGTAGGGCTTCCAGCCGTGGATGCCGAGCTCGATGCCGACGTAGCGCGTCTCGGTGACGACGTACTCGTACAGGCGGCGCACCAGATCGGGCTCGTCCTTCGCCGCCGCCTTCATCCGCCGGGCGACGGCGCGCAGCTCGTCGTCGAGGCGCAGCTGGTCGCGGATGAGGTCTTCGTACCAGCGGCCGAGCGCGCCCCACGTCGCGTACGTCGACACCGACAGGTAGCGCGCGACCTCGAGCCATGGTGGCATGGCCGGCTCGCCGTCGAGGCCGGGGATGTTCTGGTCGACGAACTCGTAGACGCGGGCGTCGTCGCCAGCGGTGACCTTCGGCGCCGGCGCGCCGCGCCCGCCCCACGACAGCGGCCGTGAGAGAGGCGCCTCGACGACATAGTGGAAGCGTCCCACCGGGAACCGGCCCTGGATCACCTCAAGGTCGCCAAAAAAGTCACCGAACAGGTTCTGCTGGCCCACCGCCTCGCGCCGCACGCGCACGTGCAGCACGTCGCCGTCGTCGAGGGCGGCGAACACGGCCACCTTCGAGCGCGCGTCGGAGTAGGCGCCGTTCTCCTTGCCGCTCTGGCCGCGGTCGACGACGCGCTCGGCAGGCTCGCGCCGACCATCGCGCCGGACACGCTCGGCGGCGACGACGTCGACCCGATCGCGCCCCGACGAGTAGGCGAAGGAGAAGGCGCGGAAGCCCTGGGCCTTGCGGGCGTCGCTGACGACGACAACGATGTCCTCGAAGCTGCGCAGCAGGCCGTTGTCGAAGAAGCGCGTGGCCACCGTGCGCGACGCCACCCACCCGCCGAGCGCCGGACCGTCCTCGGGCACGTCGACGCGGGCGCGGGCCACGGCGTCGTCGTCGAAGTCCGGCAGCCAGCGGGCGGCCAGCGCGTCGTCGTCCTGGTCGTCGCCGGCTAGCGCGCGCGCGGCGCGCTGCAGGTCACCGTCCTCGGGTGTCAGCTGCAGCGCGCTGGCGAGCAGCTCCCGCGCCGCCGGCCGCTCGCCGCGCACCAGCGCGAGGCGCGCCGCCAGCTGCAGCGGCTCGGGGCGATCGGGGAACAGCGCGCGCCGCTCGTCGACGAAGGCGCGCGCCTTCTGCCCCGACGGGTCCTGTTGCAGGAGCAACGGCAGGAACTGCGTGGCGGCGCCGTGGTTGGCCGGCAACAGCCGCAGCCGCAGCCGCAGCAGGTCGACCAGCTCGACGAGGGCCTTGTCTGCCGTGGCTCGGTCGTCGTCCCCCAGGCGCGCTTCGAGGAGGTCGCTGCGCACCAGCGCGCGGCGCGCGGCGTCGGCGGTCTTGGTCAGGAGCGCCTCGGCGTCGACGCGCAGCCCACGGTCGACGAGCACGTCGGCGGCCAGCGCGCGCAGCTCGTCATCGGCGCTCGCCCGCGCCGCGTTCACGATGGCGTCGTCGACGACGCTGCCGAACAGGCCACCGCCACGCTCGAACCGCAGCCGGTCGGCGCGGTGCAGCGCCGACGTCGGCGCCAGCCGTACGGCCTCGTCCCACGCGGCGCGGGCGCCGGGCTCGTCGCCCTGCTCGGCCCGCAGCAAGGCGATCCCCGCCCATGCCCCTGCCGACGCCGCGTCGACGCGCAGGGCCTCCTCGTACAACCGGCGGGCAGCCGTGGCGTCGCGGCGAGCGCGCTCGCGGGCCAGCCGTGACAGGGCGCTGGCCCGCTCGCCCGCCGACAACGACGACGATGACAGCAGCCGCTCGAGCAGCGCCTCGACCGCCGGGGGGCGGTCGGTGGCGTCATGGGGATGCGTGCGCTGCGCCAGCGCGATGGCAGCGCGCAGCCGGGGCAGCGCGGCCTGGGGGTCGGCGACGACCTCATCGATGCCGGCGTGCGCCAGCGCCGGACCGCGGGCGTCAAGGGCGGCGGCCTTCACGCCGGCGGCGGCCTTGACGTCGGCGACGGCCACCGAGGTCCTGCTGGCCAGCGGGGCACCGTCGGGCGTGGTGAAGCGCACGTCGACGACGCCGCCACGCCCGCGGAACCCGACCTCGAGCACGACCAGCACGCGCCCCTTGGGCACCGCGACGACGGCGGCGTCCTGGTCGAAGCCCCAGGGCCGGTCGCGGTTCACCGCGAGCAGAGGCACGCCGCCGACGCGGACGGCGACGGCGCCGCTGGCGCCGGTGCGCACGGCAACGGGGCCGCCGCGCGGTGCGTCGAGGACGACGGCGCACAGCGCCCGCACGTCGCGGCGGGCGACGAAGCGGGCGCCGACGTCGAACCCGCCGTCGGCGTCGCGGGGCACGACGCGCCAGCGCACCGGGCGATCGAGCCCGTCGACGGCGGCGTCGAAGGTGGCGGCGACGTCGTCGGCGGGCGTCGGCGTGCCGAAGCCGGCGCCGCCGGTGTTGTCGAACGGCCCGACGCACGACAGCGCGCGCGGGTGACCGAGCGCGTCGAGGTCGACGTCGGCGGTGGCGAAGGCGCCTCGGTGGGCGGCACGGCTGGCGCGGGCGGCGCGGGCGTGGGCGCGGGCGAGCGGGTGGGCGGCGCGGGCGACGACGTCATCGAGGAAGCGGTCGAAGGCGGCCTCGTCGGCCTCGTGGGCGAACAGCGCCGCCGCGCGGGCGAAGGCGCCGGTGGCCAGCAGGGGATCGGTGGCGGCGACGGCCTCGCGCTGCGCCGCCGCCCGCGTAGCCTCGACGTAGGCGTGTCCGTTGGGTGCGGCGGGCGCGACGCCGCTGCGCGGGGGGATAGCCGCAGGCGCCGCTGCCGGCGGTGTGGCCGCCAGCGTAGGCGTGGGTGTGGGCGGCGGTGCGGCCGCCAGCGTGGGCGTCGGTGCAGCCGGCGGCGCAGCGACGGTGAAGGCGGCAACGAGGACGGCGACGACGAGCATCGAGCCGATGTAGCAGATTTCCGATCGGTGCCTTGCGAAGGGGCGACGCAGGCGGAAGAACCCGACCATGGGTGCGTAGCTCAGCGGTAGAGCAAGTCCCTTACAAGGACGAGGTCACAGGTTCGATCCCTGTCGCGCCCACCACCACGTCGCCGTCGGCGGGCTCCCGCCCCGCGCGCGGCCCGGGACCGCCGTCTTGAACACCGTAGCAACCACCCCTGCCTGTCCCCGCTGTGTCGACGTCGTCGCGCCCGTGCCGCTCGCCAGCGGGCAGGGGGCGCTCGGCGAGGATGTCTGCCCGCGCTGTCGCGGCCGGTTCCTGAATGGTGCGCTCACCGAGCGCGTGGTGATCGACGAGTTGGGCGTCGAACGCGGGATCCTGCGCGAGCTCGCCGGGTTCTTCTCGGGGGCACGGCTGCCCTGCGCGGGGTGCGGCGCGGCGATGCGCCCGCTGGGCTTGCGCGGCGTCGCCGTCGACCTGTGCCTTGGCTGCGGCGGGCTGTGGCTGGATGCGGGCGAGCTGTCGCGGTTGAGCGGCGGCCGCTATGGCGAGTTTGGTGGGGTCGAGGTCCCGGCCGTGGCCGGGTCGCCGTCGACCG
>VGSZ01000382.1 GCA_016874845.1 Deltaproteobacteria bacterium | reverse complement strand
CGTCCCTGCCGGACCCGCGCGAGGATGCGGGTCTCGAGGCCGGCCCAGTAGGCCGGGTCGGTCGGCGGGGCGACGAGCGCGCGGAGGCGCGTCGTGAGCTCGTCGTCGCGATGGAGGGTGGGACGGTCGTGGTCGGTCATCGGTCGCTCCGGAGGTCGTGCAGCAGGTCGCGCAGCTGGGCGCGCGCGTAATGGAGGTCGGATCGGGCGGTCCCCTCGGGGATGCCGAGCATCCCGCCGATCTCCGCGTGTTTGTAGCCTTCGACGTCGTGTAGGGTGATGACGGCGCGCTGGCGCGCCGGCAGGCTCGCGAGCGCCGCAGCGAGGCGGCGTTGCAGCTCGTCCGTGACTGCGGGGTCGCGGAAGGGGGAGGCGACGGTCTCGGGGAGATCGTCGGCGTCGCGGACCTTCCGACGCCGCGTGAGGTCGAGCGCGGCGTTCGCAACGATACGGTGCAGCCACGCGCCGAATGCCTGATCGGGGAGGAATCGGTCGAGCGCGCGGAAGGCGTGCAGGAAGGCATCCTGCACGGCGTCCTCCGCGTCCTCGTGGTTGAGCACAATCGCACGCGCCACGACGTACGCCCGCCGCTGATGCCGGCGCACGAGCTCGCCGAACGCGGGCTCGTCGCCGCGCTGGGCGGCGAGGATCAGCGCGCGTTCGTCGGCGGGCCGATCACTCACCACGGGGCGCGTGGAGGCGACGGTCCAGGGCAGAGCGACGGTATTCACGACGGGCCACCGAGCATATCTCCAGTACGTGGGCCGCCGGGGCGGCGTTGGGCCGGCCCTCCCCGTGGCGGCCGGCGGTCAGCTGCCGGCCAGCCCCAGCGCCGCCGCGTTCCCGCGGAGCGCCTCGATGACGAAGGCGATGTGGGCGTCGAGTTCGACGCCGAGGTCGGCCGCGCCGTTAATGACATCGTCGCGTGATACCCCGCGCGCGAATGCCTTGTCCTTCATCTTCTTCCGGACGGAGCTCGCCTCGAGGTCGAGGACGCTCCGCGACGGCCGCACGAGGGCCGCGGCCGTTATCAGTCCGCAGAGCTCGTCGACGGCGAAGAGGGTCTTCGCCATCCGGGTCGTCCGCGGCACGCCGGTGAAGAGGGCGTGGCCGAGGATCGCCTCGCAGAGGTCGTCGGGATAGCCGAGGGTGCGCAGGTGGCGCACCCCCTCGCTCGGGTGCTCCGCCTCAGCGGCCTGCGCGGCGTTCGGGAAGCGCTCGTAGTCGAAGTCGTGCAGGAGCCCCGCGAGGGCCCACCGGCTCTCGTCCTCCCCGAAGTGCCGGGCGTAGGCGCGCATCGCGGTCTCGACGGCGCGCATATGGGTGCGGAGCGAGGCGCTGGTGGTCCACGACTCCATCAGGGCGACGGCGTCGGCGTAGGCGGGGAGGGCGGCGTCGGTCATCGGGGAAAGATAGTCCGAGCCGTGTCAGGGATTCGCTGGTGCCGCCGCTCGCAGGGCGTTCACGATCACCGCCACATCGATCCCCTCCTGCAGGAGCGCCCCCACCGTCGGCGGGATGAAGCCGAGCGCCGCGACGACCATCGCGGCGCCGGAGAGGATGAGCCCGGCGACGATGCTCTGCCGCGCGATCGCGACCACGCGTCGTCCGATGCGCACCGCCTCCTCGACGCGCGTCACATCATCGGCGAGGAGGACGACGCCCGCCGCCTCCGCCGAGATCCCGCCGCCGTGCGCGGCGAGCGCGACGCCGACCGTCGCCGCCGAGAGGGCGGGGGCGTCGTTGGTCCCGTCGCCTACCATCAGCACGCGGCGCCCCGATGCCTCGAGCGCGCGCACCGCCGCGACCTTCTCGTCCGGCAGCAGGTCGCCGCGGGCATCGGTGATCCCGAGGTGCGCGGCGATCGGCGCGACGTTCTCGGTGTGATCACCAGAGAGGAGGACCGTGCGGGCGAGCCCGAGGTCCCGGAGGCGCGCGAAGAAGGCGGGGAGGTCGGCGCGCATCCGGTCGCCGAAGGTGATGACGCCGGTGGCGGTCGCCGCGTCGTCGGTCCCATCGAGTGCGACGTACGCGCGGAGGCCGCCGTTCGTGGGGGCGACGTGCGCCGCGAGGACCGTGTGCACGCTCGGATGGAGGTCGGCGACGAGTGCGCGGTTCCCGACGCTCACGCGTCGCCCCTCGACGCGACCGGTGACGCCGCGGCCCGCGTGCTCGACGATGTCGGTCGCGGGCGGGATCGCGAGGCCGCGGTGCGTGGCCTCCTCGACGACGGAGCGGGCGAGGAGATGCCCGCTCCCCATCTCGATGGCGGCGGCCGCGCGGAGCAACGGCTCCGTCGCCGTGCCGTCGAGCGTCTCGACCGTCGTCACCTCCGGTCGACCGTGCGTGAGTGTCCCCGTCTTGTCGAACACCGCCGTGTCCACCCGCGCGAGGAGCTCGAGCGCGGTGCCGTTCCGGACGATGACCTGCCGGCGGGCCGCGCGATTGATCCCGCCGATCACCGCGACCGGGGTGGCGAGGAGGAGCGGGCAGGGGGTCGCCACCACGAGCACGGCGAGCACGCGCTGCGGATCCCCAGAGATCCCCCAGGCGATCGCGCACGCCACGAGGGTGACAGGAGTGAACCAGATCGCCCATCGATCGGCCATCCGCTGGATCGGGGACTTCTCGGCCTGCGCCGTGCGCACCAGTTCGACGATCCGCGCGTAGAGCGAGTCGCGCGCGGGGGCTGTGACGCGCAGCGTGAGCGGCGACGAGGTGTTCACGACGCCGGAGCGCACCGTCGCGCCGGGGCCGACGCGCTCCGGCAGCGGCTCGCCGGTGATGCGCGAGGTGTCGAGCGCGCTCGAACCGGCCACGACCTCCGCATCGCAGGGGACCATCTCCCCGGGCCGTACGAGGATCCGGTCGCCGACCTGCACCTGCTCCGCCGCGACGTCCTCGATGTCGAATGTGTCGGCGTCCCCGTTCGGCGCGGCGGTCGCCGCCGCAGATGCGACCGCCGCCGCTCGCGCCTCGTCAGTGCCCACGCCACGCAGGCGATGCGCGATGCGCGGCGCCGCCGCCTCGAGGTCACGCACCGCGTCGGAGGCCCGTCCCTCGGCGTAGCGCTCGAGAAGCTCGCCCCCCGTCTGCATCAAGACGATCACCAGCCCGGCGACCGGCTCACGCAGGACGATTGCCGTGACGATCGCGAGCATAGCGACGACGTCCGCGGCGAACTCGCCGCGCAACATCCCGCGGATCGTACGCCACGCAACGGGGGCGCCGAGGAGCACGAGGCCGGTGAGCAGCGTCGGCGCCGACCAGTGGGCGAGGGCGGGATGCAGCCGGAGCGCGAGCCCGCACACGAGGACGGCCAGCGTCTGCAGCGGGGGCATCGCCGCCGCGAGCGGGAAACGCAGCGCCCTGCGCCCCGACGGGGACGCAGGGCGCTCGGCGGCCGGGGTGGCGGCCGCCGTCATCTCAGTGCGACTCGGTCGCCGCGTGGGCCCCTTCGTGCGCGTCGAATTTGTCGTTCGTGAGCTTCACGGTGACGAGGACGACGACGGCGAGGGCGATGAGCCCAATGATGAGGCCCTTGAAGGCGGCCGCGGTGTCACGGCCGGACATCGGTGTGCCGGAGGTCATGGGGGGAGGATGAAGGGTGGAGGCTGAACGCTGGAAGCGGAACGCTGGAAGCTCAGGCGACGCGGACGGTCACCATATGGTCCTTGTCGGTCAGCTGGTTCATCACGTCGAGGCCGGTGGTGATCTGGCCGAAGACGGTGTGCACCCCGTTCAGGTGCCGAGTGTTCGGCTCGGAGAGGACCATGAAGAACTGCGAGCCACCGGTGTTCGGGCCGGCG
>VGSZ01000381.1 GCA_016874845.1 Deltaproteobacteria bacterium | reverse complement strand
CGTTGCTGGTCTTTGCCGAAGCCGGACGCGACGCCCCCCCCGAAGACGACGCCGCGCGCGACGCCGCGCAGGCCCGCGTCGTCGCCGCTGCCGACGAGCTCGCGCGCGAGCTACACGAGAAGCTGCGCTTAGGCGACGGCGACGGCGGCGTCGACGACGGCTACAACGCCCGCACGCAGGCGATGCGCACCGCCGACGCGCGGACCGGCGCCGACGCGGTGGCCCGCGCGCGCGACGCCGCCAAGGCCCCGCGCAAGCGCAACGACCGCGAGTGGAACGAGACCTTCACCAATATGCCGCTGTCGGCAGTGGTGCCTGGCGAGCAGCCGCTGCAGGGCACCCAGGGGGCCAGACCCGGCCCGCGCGAAGCGCCGCGGGGGCGTCCCCGCGCGTCCGTGCCGCTGCCCTCGCCGCCGCGCGCTGCCGGCCCGACGGGCACCGCCGTCGCTGACAGCCTCGCTGACGCGCCTCCCGTCGACGACCGCGCCGACGAGCCGGCGACGTCCCCTTTCCTGTCCTTCGTGCTGACGGCGCTCGCGGTCACGGTGATCGGGGCGATTGGCCTCGGCATCATGGAGTTCGTGAAGGACGATCCACCGGCGTCGACGACGGCAGGGCCGGCGGCGCCAGGCGGCGACTTCGCCCGTGCGAAGGACGCCGAGCGCGAGGCTGAGCTCCAGCGGGCCGTCGACGGGATGCGTGTGGCTTACCAGCAGGGGGAGTGGGCGAAGGCCAGCGCCTATGCCAGCGCCGCGCTGCAGCTGCAGCCCGACGACGCCATGGCGCGCCGCTATCTGCAGGACGCTGATGAGAAGCAAAAGGCGGCGGCCGGCGTGGCGGCCGGCGCTGCGTCGGCGACGTCCGGTGCGCAGGCCGAGCCCGCGCCTCCTGGGGCCGCGCCGTCCGAGCCCGCCACCGCCGCGACCGCGACGCCTGCCGCAGCAACCACGCCCCCTGCCATGCCCTCGAGCGCCTCGCCGCTCCCAGCGCCGCCCGCGCCCGTGGCCAGCGCCCCTGCCCCGGCGCCGCAGGCTCCGAGCGCGTCCCCGTTGCGTCCAAAGAAGACGCCCACGCCCAGCCCGTCGTCGCCGCCACGGCGCGGCATGAGCGAGGACGAGGCGAAGACCCTGTTCGATCAGGCCATCACGGCCTTCAAGAACAAGGAGACCGAGGACGGCTGCAAGCTGCTCGACCGCATCGTCGACCGGGCGCCGTCGAGCTCGCTGTGGCACGAGAAGGCCGCGAAGCTCTTTGGCCGTCGCTGCGGCGAGTAGGGCCCCGCACCAGCAGTCGGGTTGACAGCCGCGCCGACGTCTGGTGTCTTCAAAGCGCGTCGCCGGAGTGATGGAATTGGTAGACGTGCCGGACTCAAAATCCGGTGCCCGCAAGGGCGTGCGGGTTCGATTCCCGCCTCCGGCACCACTTGACCTTCGCCGTCTCCTCAGCCCCGTCGGGAACACCGACCGGAGCGCCGCCGCCCATCGGGACGACGCTCGCTGCGAAGGTTGGTGCGGCGTGGGGAGCAACTGGCGTCCCGCCTTGCGGCGCGTCGTCGCCGCTGTCGGCGTCCGCACCGTGGCCTCGCCGCTGCAGCCTCGACCTGCACCTCCCCCCTGCGCCGGCGTCGCAGGCAATCGATCGCGCGATCGAATCCTCGTCGTCGATCCATGGAGGCGCGCCCACGCTGATCCGGGCGATCACCGCGGCAAAAAGTTTGAGTCGCGTGATCTCCGGGTGGTACCCATAGGGCGCCTCATGGCTCCCAGGGTCGCCAACCGTCGTCGGATGGCGCCGTGCGAGCAGCAGACAGGAGACGCGCGATGTCCGAACGCTGCCCGAACTGTCAGACCTTTGTCGTCGACAACGGGGTTGCTCACGGGGGGACGCTGCGCTGCGAGAAGTGCGGCACCCGCTTCGCGCGGACGCGACGCGGCGTCGCCGCCACCGCCGGCCTCGGCGCCCAGGGCGTGCACCCGATGCTCGCCCAGCGCTACGACGCCCTGCCTGCCGCCCCCAAGCCCGTCGCCGGTGACACCCGCGTGCTCGGCGGCCGCGCCGTCGTCTCCGCCGAGGGCGCACCCGCCGCCGAGCACGACACGTCGCCGGGTCGCCCCACGGCGCGACGCTCGTACGAAGGCCTCGCCGGCACGCCGCCGCCCAAGGTCGCGCCGCCGCGGGCCGAAGATCCGCTGCCCGCGATCCCCGGCTACGACGTCGTCGAGATGATCGGCAAGGGCGCCATGGGCCGCGTGTACCGCGCGCGCCACCGCGCCACGGGCCGCCCCGCCGCCGTCAAGACGCTGGCCCCCGAGCTGGCGGTGCGTCCCGACTTCGTCGCGCGCTTCGAGCGCGAGGGCGCGGCCATGCGGGCCATCCGTCACGACGGCGTTGTTCGAGTGCTCGATCAGGGTAAGGCCGCCGGCGACATTTATTATATCGCGATGGAATTCATCGAGGGGCCCTCGCTGCGGTCCTTCCTCGACAAGGGGCCGCTGGCGCCCGCGCTGGCGCTGCGCTGGTCGCGCCTGATCCTGCAGGCTCTCGCGGCGGCCCACGCCCCGGGAGTCATCCACCGTGACCTGAAGCCCGAGAACATCCTGATGCGCGGTGCGCCCGGCGACGAGCGCCCGGTGCTCGTCGACTTCGGCCTCGCGGGGATTATGGCGGAAGAGAACGATCCGCACCCCAACCTGACAAAGAGCCGGATGACCATGGGCACGGTCAACTATATGGCGCCCGAGCAGCGCACCGACGCCAAGCGCGTCGACCAGCGCGCCGACGTCTATGCCGCCGGCGTCATTTTCTACGAGTTCCTGACCGGCGACCTGCCCCTCGGCCGCTTCAATCTGCCGCGCGAGCGCGGCCTGAACGTGCCGGCGCGCGTCGACGAGATCGTCGTCACCGCGCTCGCCCGCAACGCCGAGGAGCGGTTCCAGACCGCCGACGACTTCGACCGCGCCTTGGCCGACGTCGAGCGCGACCTCGGCATCAACCAGACCCACGGCGACCGCGACACGATGATCGCGTCGGCGAGCCTGCTCCCGGCCGCCCCGTACGACGCGCCGACGTCGACGCCGCGGGCTTCGACGCGCACGATGCCCTGGGCGCCGCGCCGTGACTCGTCAGAGCCCGGCGCTGGTCCCCCGCCGTCCCTGGGCGGCCTCGCTCTCGCTGGCGGCGGCTCGATGGCGCAGTCGATGGCGCAGTCGATGGCGCAGTCCTTCACGCAGTCGATGGTCCAGTCGTTCGCCGGCTCGGTGGTCGCCTCGCTGCCCGGCACCTTCGTCGAAGGCATGGGCGCAGCGTGGGCGACGGCGCTGCCCTCGGTGCCGCCGCGCTGGCTCGCCGGCGGCATCGCCACCCTCGTCGGTGTCGTCGTCGGTCTCGCGCTGCTGCACGCCTTCTGATCCACGTCGACGGCGCCCGCGTCGGCGCACGGACCAAGCCGGCCCGCACCGCGCGGGGACGTCATATTGGTCGCGCGTGACGTCGACGACGTCAGCGCGAGCAGAGGTCGGCGGGCACGCCGTTGTCGAAGATGCCGGGCTGCGCGACCATCTGCCACGCGCCCTCGCGACGACGCAGCACGGCGGCGAGCCACGCCTGACCCTCCGCGAGCCGCTGCGGCGTTATCGTCGCCAGCAGCGTGCCCTGGTCGAACACCTGCACCACGGCCACCGTCGGCTCCTCGATGCGGTCGAGGCAGTAGTGCACGACCACGCGGTAGTCGCCGTCGGCGGGTGAGTTCAACGAGACGACCTCAGGGCCAGCGCCGCGAACGTCGTCGATGTCGAGGCGCGGATCGTCGACGCGGCCGGGCTGGCCACCC
>VGSZ01000380.1 GCA_016874845.1 Deltaproteobacteria bacterium | reverse complement strand
CGTAGGCGGGCTCGAGGGCCGCAGGTTCGGCGTACGCAGGCTCGAGGGCCGCAGGTTCGGCGTAGGCCGGCTCGAGGGCCGCAGGTTCGGCGTACACAGGCTCGGGGTCCGCAGGCTCGGCGGGCATGGCCTCGACGGGCGCAAGCTCGGCGTCCGCAGGCTCGGTGTCCGCAGGCTCGGTGTCCGCAGGCTCGGCGTAGGCAGGCGCGACGGGCATGGCCTCGGCGTCCGCAGGCTCGGGGTCCGCAGGCTCGAGGGCCGCAGGTTCGGCGTACGCAGGCTCGAGGGCCGCGGGCTCGGCGTACGCAGGCTCGGCGTACGCAGGCTCGGCGTACGCAGGCTCGGCGTACGCAGGCTCGGCGGACGCAGGCTCGGCGGACGCAGGCTCGGCGTACGCGGGCTCGGCGTACGCAGGCTCGGCGTACGCGGGCTCGGCGTACGCAGGCTCGGTGTGCATGGCTTCGGCGGGTGCGGGCTCGACGGGCACGGGCTCGAAGGCCGCGGGCTCGGCGTACGCAGGCTCGAGCGTCGCACGCTCGGCGTACAAGGGCTCGACGGGCGCGGGCTCGTGTGTGACGACCGGCGCATCGGCGTCGAGGAGGCCGTCCTCAGCGACAATCGCGGCGAGCTCGAGCCGCAGCTCGTGATCATCGTCGCTCTCGCCAGCGTCGGGCGCCGGGGTCCCCGGCGCGCCCTCCTCAGGGCTGAGCGCGACGGCGAGGGCGCTGTCGTCGGCGTCCACGGTCGGCAGCGCGTGCTCGCCCCATGCTTCGGGGCCGTTGCCCGCGGCCTCGGGGCTCTCGTTCAGTGACCCGGCGCCCGCCGGCGCCGAAGCGACGATCACGACATCGAGGTCGACGCCGAAGTCATCGTCAGGCACAGGAGGCGGCGCAGCGTACGCGGTGGACGGCACCGGGTCGGCGGACAACGGTACGACTTCGGCGACCTCGTCGCCGAAGTCGTCGTCGGGCACGGGAGGGGGCGCGACGAACGCAAGTTCCGACAGCACCTCGGCCGGCAACGGCATGTCGGCGGCGAAGTCAACGCCGACTCCGAGGTCTTCGTCGGGGGCGGGGGGCGGCGCAGCGACTGCGGTGGCCGTCAGCGGGTCGGCTGGCGACGGCTCCTCGACGATCAGAGCGACGCCGTCGATGCAGCCGTCATCGTCGGGCGCGGCTGCGGTGACCGCGGTGGGGTGCACGCTGGACTCGGGAGCGTGCGGCCATGACTGCGCCGGCGCGCCGGCGGCCGCAGGAGCTACCTCGGTCTTTTGCTCCCCTTCGAACTCAGTGGTCAGGTCGGCAAGTCGAGCGGCGTCACCCGGTGACGAGAGGTCGTGGGCCGCCTCGGCGGGCGTCGGTGGAGCGCCCGGAAGAGTGGCCACATCGAAGAAGCGCGGCACCACCTCGACGGTACCCGTGCCCGCGTCGGGGTCGAACGCCTCGTCGGTGACCGCCGCGTCTCCGGTCGCGAAGGCGCCGGACGTCGGCAGCGGTGGGAACGGGGGCGCGAAAGACGGGGCGGCGCCCATCGGCGGGGGCAGGAACGCCGGCACCTCGGTGGTGGCGTCACGGGCCGACCAGGCCTCGTCGTCTCCGCCGAACTCGATGTCGAGGTCGACGTCGACGGCGTCGTCGGCGTGAGACTCGGAGTCCGCCGTGGCATCGAACGCGGCGCTCGGCGGAGGACTGACCTCGGTCATCTCCGGCACCGGTGGCGCGAAGCCACCAAGGGGCGCACCCGGCGACGCGGGCCTCGCCTCGCTCGCCGGTGCTCCCGCCGATGGCGTGGAGATGGGGTCGGCGCGCTCGTCGGTGAGCCCCATGAATGGTTCGGCCATCGGCGGGCCAAACGTCGGGGACAACAGTTCCGGGGACGACATGGCCGGCGATGCCGCTGCTTCACCGCGCAGGACCGCGAGCTGCGCCGCGGTCAGCGATGAGGCCACGACCGTCGCCTCGGCTTGCTCGGAATGCGGCGCCGGAGACGGCGCGGGTGTCGGAGCCGGCGTCGCGAACGCGAGGGATGGCTCGGTGGCCGTCGCCGCGGCCGAGTTCCACGCGGCCGGCGTTCCTTCGCCTTCGCTCCGTAGGATCGCAAGCCGTGCCGCGGTGAGTGACGTGCCCACGACTGTCGCTTCGGCCTGCTTGGACGGCGGCGACGCCATCGACACAGCGGGCGGCGACACAGCGGGCGGCGACACAGCGGGCGGCGACACAGCGGGCGGCGACACAGCGGGCGCCGGCGCCTCGTCACGCATCGCGGCAAGCCGCTCGGCCGTCAGCGCGCGGGCGACGACCGTGGCCTCGCCGGCGTCGGACACCGGCAACGTGGAGAGCGTCGGCGACGCCGGTGTCGGGCCAGGAGTCAGGAACGATGCGTGCGCCCCGACGATACCGCCGGCGCCGCCGCTCGGCTCCCCGCGGTGGGCGGATGGGGTCGCCCCGTCGAACCCTCGCGCCGCGGGCGGCGCGGGGGACGCGGCGTTGTCGGGGTAGACGTCATCTTCGGGCAGCGTCACCGCGGCGACCGGGGTCGGGCGCGTGATCGGCGGCGTCCACGAGGACGGGGGAGCGGCCGGTGGCGAGGTGGTGGGCGGCCTCAGGGCGGCTGACGCCGAGGGAGCGGAGGGCGCCACGGCCGTCGCGGCGCCGACACCGTATTCATCGTGCGGGAGCGTGACCGGCGTCGACGGGCGCGAGGACGACGAGGGTGGCGCGGGCGGCGGCCAGCCGCTCGTCGTGGCGGCTGGCGGCGGCTCGGCGGGCTCGGCGGCCCACTCGAAACCGCAGGCGAAGCAGACAGTGCCGTCAGCGACGCGACCACATCGAGGACACCGGACGAGAGGCATGGACGACCTTTTTCCAAGCGGAGCGGGCGGCTGCCACAATACGAGCGCCGCGCGCGGAAGGCGAAAAAGGCGCCGACGCCGGACGCCCCGTCGTGTCGAAGTCCTTCCGTCGAGGCCGTCGTTCGGATAGCCCGACTTCCGTGCGCTCTTTGGCTCTCGCCTCGTGTCTCCTGGCCGCTGCGGCGGGGCTCGCCCAGCAGGACCCGTTCGGGGGAGCCGGGGCGGGCGCCCCGTCGGGGCCGCCGTCCGAACCGGCCTACGTCCGCCCTCGCGAGGCCCTCGAGCCGCTGCCGGCGCCGCTGGCCCCTGAGGACGAGGCGGCGCGGGCCCGCGCGCGCGAGAAGGGCGTGCTTCTGTCGAGCGCGCCGCAGCCGGGCACCATCTCCGAGGTGCGCATCGTCGGCGTCCGCAAGGTCGAGGCCGACGCCGTCCTCGTGCAGGTCCAGTCGCGCGTCGACCGCAAGCCCGACCGGCGCACCCTGCAGGCCGACATCCGCCGCATCTGGGCGATGGATCTCTTTCAGGACGTCGTCGTTGAGGCGCGCCCGGGCGAAAACGATTCGATCCGGCTGACGTTCCGCCTGACCGAAAAGCCCGCGCTCGACGAGATCCTGTACGAGGGCAACCGCGACGTCTCCAAGGAGGACCTCGCCGAGGTCGTCGACCTGAAGCCGTTTCAGGTGCTCGACGTCGCCCGCGTCAAGGCCAACGTCGACAAGCTGCAGAAGCTCTACGTCGACAAGGGCTACTTCCTCGCCCAGGTCACGTGGGAGGTCCGGGCGTCGACCGGCACCGCCGAGACCGGCGGCAACAACGGCCTGCTCGACCTGTTTGACGACGACCGCAACCTGAACACCGCGCCGCAGGCGGCGCCGCCAACGCCGACGCCGGGCGCACCCGCGACGCCGGCGCGGCCCGCGCAGCAGGACGCCGGCCAGTTCGTCGACGTCGTCTTCAAGATCGTCGAGGCGGCGAAGGTCAAGGTCGAGAAGATC
>VGSZ01000379.1 GCA_016874845.1 Deltaproteobacteria bacterium | reverse complement strand
CCGATGTCATCGTCGTTGAGGCCCCGCCGACCACCAGCGCGGGAGTGGCTCCCGCGCTGGCGCCGCCGACGGCGTAATGCGCCACGGCAGGCGCGGGGAGCGGGGGCGGCCATGCCGCGGGCGGCTCCATCGACGGCGGCGACGACGAGCCGCGCGGCGCGAATTGGTCGATGCGCTCGAGCTGCGTGGCGCCGAGCGGCAGCAGCGTGGCGCTCAGCTCGTCACACGGGGTCGTCGAGGCCAGCAGCAGGTCGAAGAGCAGCCCCTGCCCGCTGGCGTCCGCCGATGGCAGGCTGCTGACAAGCTCGCCCACGGCGTGGGCCGCGGCGGTCAGCACCGACAGCTGCTGCTCGAACGTGTCCAGCCCAAGCGGCGCGTGCACGCGATACAGCGGAGTGCCGCGCTTCAGGTTGTCCTGCAGCCGGTGCTCTTCGTACTCGGTCAGCGCCGTCAGCGTCTCGGGCTGCAGCGCGAGCACCTTGTGGACCGGCTGCTGCGTCGGCGCCCGCGGCGAGGTGCGCTCGGCGATCTGCTCCAGCAGGCGCTCGATGAGCCGTGGGTCGGTGTCACGCCCGGCGTGGGCGTCGGCGATCTGGCCGAGAAAGGCATCGGCGCACGCAAACAAGGTCGCCACCAGCTCGTCGTCGAGTTCGAGTCGCCCGAGCCGCAGCCCGTCGAGCAGCGTCTCCATCTGGTGGGCGAGCCGGCTCATCGCCTCAAGCCCGAACATGCCCGCCAGCCCCTTGAGCGAGTGCGCGTGGCGGAACACCTCGTTGACCACCGCGGGCGCCTGCCGTCCCCGGCGGCGCTCGTCGCCGATCCGCACGAGCCCCGCCTGCAGGTGATCGACGATCTCCGACGCCTCGGCGATGAACTCACGGTGCGTGCGCTCGTTGATGGGCATGGCTCACCGCCCCATCGATGCGAGCGCCGCCACGAGCCCCTCGGGCGACAGCGGCTTGTCGCAGAAGGCCACCGCACCGTCGGCGGTGGCGCGCGCGCGCGCGACGGCAGACATGCCGATGGTGACGACGACGGCCCGCCCTGTGGGGCCCATCCGGGTGCGCCGGAACGAGAGGACGTCGAGGCCGTGGACACGCGGCATGTGCAGCTCGGACGTCAGCAGGTCGACGGCCCCGCTGACGATCTGCCGCAGGGCCTCGACGCCGCCGTCGGCCTCGACGACGACGGGCTCGTCGTCGCGCACGACCACGGGGGCGCGCGCAGCGTCGAGGGCGTAGCGAGCCTGCGCCCGCGCCGTGGCCGAGTCGTCGGCGATCAACACCCGCACGGCTCGAGTGTGTCCGACGACGAGCCCGCGGGGCAACCCCGGAGCGCGGCTGCCCGCCACCGTCGTGGCCACCGGCCGAGGCTGCTACTGTCGCGTCGTGCGTCGTCTTGCCGTGCCCGCTTGTCGCGCTGCCCGTCACCCGGCCCGGCTGCAGGCGGCCCGACGGGACCCAGCCCGGCTCATCGTCATGACGCTCCTTCTCAGCGTCGGCGGCGGAAGCTGTGCTACGACCCGGCCCCCGACCTGGGACGACCTCGGCTTGGCGACGCCGGCGACGCCGGCGACGAGCGCCGCCATCGCGCAGCACGATCGCCGTGCCGTCGAGGACGGCGCGTCGTCCTCGACACAGCGGGCGTCGACGCCGCCGACAGCGACGGCGTCGGCGGGCGTCGTCATCGACCGCGCGCTGCTCGAATTCCACGCCGTGCGCGCCCGCGCCCGCCGTCAGGGACGCACGAGCCCGCTGTGGGGCGAGGCCTGGCTCGACGCCCTGGCGCGCATCGACGACGGGCTCACCCGGGCGCCGGTGGCCCACGACCTCGGCGCGTTCGTGCGGGCGCGGGTGACGCTCGAGGTCGAGCTGCAGCAGGATCGCGAGCGCAAGGTAGTGCTGCCCGGCTCGCTGGCGCAGCTCGTCGTGCGCACGCTGCTGGGTGTCGACGACGGAGTCGCCGCGCTGCGCGCGGCCAACGCGCCGGGCACGCTCGCCCCCTCACCCCGGCCCACCGACGACGAGCTGATCCTGCACGCGCCGGTCGCGCCGCTGCTCGTGACGTCGCCGTTTGGCCGCCGCCTCGATCCGTTCACCGGCGCGCCGCGCTTCCATGCCGGCGTCGACCTCGACGGAGCCCACGGCGCCGCCGTCTACGCCGCCGCCAGCGCCATCGTCGTCTACGCGGGGCCTCAAGGGGGCTATGGCCGCACGATCGTGCTCGATCACGGCGACGGCGTTCGCACCCACTACGCCCACCTGTCGGCGATCCACACGAGCGTCGGCGCGTTCGTCGCCGAGGGCGAGGTGATCGGCGCCGTGGGGTCCACCGGCCGCAGCACCGGACCGCACCTGCACTTCGCCGTCACCGATGAGCTCGGCGCCTTCCTCGACCCCGTGGCGGTGCTCGACATCCCGTTTCGCGACATCGCGAGCCAGGTGGCGCGCAAGGGCGAAGCGCCGAAGCCGAACCCCGATCCCGGCGGCTGACCACGAAAAACGCCCGCGATGCAAAGCCCGCCACGGGCGTCATGCCAGCGAGGAGACGGGCGAGGGCGGACTCACGGTAGTCGGCCGCGCCGCGCTCTCGCCACCGCTCAGAGCTTGGAGACCGACCGCGCCAGCTCGGGGCGGAAGTTGCCGCGCAGCTCGATCAGATTTCGAAAGCGCGTCTTCTTGCGGTTCTTGATGTAGCTGCCCTCGGGCTTGGTCAGCTCGCCTTCGATGTTGACGTCGGAGAAGTCGATGACCGTCTTCTTGTTGTAGACAGTCTTGTCGGCCTCGACGACAGCGTCGTCCTGCGCCACGGCGGGCAGCGACAGCGCAAACAGGACGGCGACAGCAGACACTCGACGCATGACGACCTCCGAACCATGGTCGTGTAACAGGACCGCGCGACAGGCACCACCGCGAAGTCGCGCCCACATCCGGGACCGGCCCGCCCACACCGGGGCCGTGTGGGCCTGCTAGCGTCGCTCTCGATGTCGACTCGCCGCCGCCCCTGCCGTACCTCTGTCTTCCTCGCGCTCGTGAGCCTGCCGGCGACGACCGGGTGCTCTGCAGGCGAGGACCCGACGGCGCGGTCCGGTGCGGGTTCGGTGGCGGCGGAGACGACGGCCACGCCCGAGGCCGCGACCACCCTGCCCCCGACCACCCTGCCCCCGACCACCCTGCCCCCGGGCGTGGCGTCGAAGACGCAGGCGACCAGCGCGCCGCCCCCAGACGCATCGCCCGTCGCCGTGGTGCGTGCGCTGTGCGAGAGCTACGCGCGGTCGCCGACGACGTTTGCCCTGGGGGATCGGGTCTCGCGCTTCTACGCTCAGCAGGGCCGCAAGAACGACGACGCGTGCCGCAGCGGCGGCGCCTGCGTGGTCGATCGGTTCTCGTGCCTCGACCCGCCGCCCTCGTCCCCCGGGCGGGTCGAAGCGGCGCAGGCCGACGGCGAACAACCGGGCGTGTCGGCGTCGGTGCGGGTGCGGATGACGTTCGGCGCGCAGGTGGTGGCGCCGATGGTGGACGTCGTCTTCGAGGACGGCGGCTGGCGCGTCGACCAGGTCCGCTGCCCGGACGCGGCACCTTGATCGCGCGCCCCGCCTCCACGGCCGCGTCGCAGGTGTCCCAGGTCTGGCACCGGCGGAAGGTTGCTTGTGTCCGAGCGCACGCTCCGCGATCATTCTGACGAGGTAAGATCGCATGAAGACTACTCGCGCTCGTCGATCCGGCTTCAGCCTCCTGGAGCTGCTGCTCACGCTCGGCATGTTCGGCATGATGACCAGCGTCGCCGTCACGTCGCTGCGGCAGATCGTCACCAAGGACGTCGAGAGCGGCTCGGCGCGCACCGTTGCCTCGCTGCT
>VGSZ01000378.1 GCA_016874845.1 Deltaproteobacteria bacterium | reverse complement strand
GCCCGTCCGCGCGGCCGCGCACGGGCGCGCGCGGCCGGCCGCCGGCCCGGCCGCCACCCCGCCCGCCGCACCGCCCGCCACACCGCCCGCCACACCGCCCGCCACACCGCCGGCTGTGGCGGCTGCCGCGCCGCCGCCCGCGCCCGCGCCCGCGCCCGCGCCCGCTCCCGCTCCCGCGCCCGCTCCCGCGCCGCAGTCGTCGTCGAGGTACGGCGCGCCGCTCCCGCCGCCGCCGCCCGGGTATCGAGCGCCGCTCCCCCCGCTGCCGCCTGCGCCGCCGCCGCCGTCGGGGTACGGCACGCCGCTCCCGCCGCCGCCGCCGCCGCCGCCCGGGTATGGCACGCCGCTCCCGCCGCCCGCCCCGGCGAGGCCCGCTGCGCCGGCCGGAGTGCCGCCGCTGCCGCCCCACTCGACCAAGCGGTAGCCGCGGCAGCGTGGCGGTTGGGATCGCCGGTCCGGACCCCCTGGCAGTCCGGACGTCATCCACGGACGGAAAAATTCTTGCGGCGCGGATCGCGCTCGATCATCGTGTCGGACACCGGCTCCACACGGGGCCGTCGTACAACCGCCGGAGCCAGCTCACGATGACCCCGACCTCGACCGCCTCGACCGCCTCGACCGCCTCGACCGACACCGGTTTCCTCAAGTCGCTGCTGTTGGCCTCGGTCACGATCGCGGTGTCGACGATGGCCATCGGTGCGCTCTGGCTGCGCTCGCACGGTTACTGACACGGCGCCCAACGCCGGGGGCGCGCGGCTCGGCGCTTGCGCAGGCTGCTGAACGACGCCCCCAGAGGCCTTGTTCCGCAGCCTGCTTGACGCACTTCGCTCTCGTGCTCGACGAGAGCGAAACACGCGGTGCAGGGCGCTGCGGAGCGCAGGGCGTCTTCCTGCACCCTGCTGGCCCGCTGGCAGGACTGTTCGAGACCCGCCCCCCGTCGAGCAAAGCTCGACGGGGCCGCCCCACACCCGAGACGCAGCCCGCGGTGAAAACTGCCTGCGGCCATTTTCACCGCGGGCTGCTAACGACAGGCGTCGACGACGGCTTGGTCGGTTGCGACCTCGGCGCGACCGTCGGCGTCGGCGTCGTGCTCGGCCAGACGGTCGGCGACGAACCGATCGCAGGCGGCCACGCACGGCGTCGCGGTCTCGGCAGTCAGCCAACACGACCCTGTGTCACCGAACTGCAGATCGTCGACGGCGAAGCTGCCGTAGGGCGCCTCAAGGGCTTGGTCGCAGGCGTCGGCCTTCTCGCAGGCGGCGTCGCGCGACACGGGGCCGCAGGCACCCGTGTACAGGCAGACGACAGCGGCGAGGTAGACGACAAGCCGGCGGCGCATCGTGGTGGTTCGTGCAGAGGCCATGGGACGAGCCTAGCAGGGCGCTGACAAGGCCGTGGGCGGCCCTTCTCCGCAGCCTGCTCGCGTCGTCGGGTGAGCCCGGGAGGCGCGCGTCCGTCGCCGGAGATCCATCAGATCGAGCGGACACGCGCATTGGCGATGGCGTCGTTCACCATCTGGGTGCGCTTGTGCTCGTCGAGCCAGTCGCGCCGGATCTTCTCGGACAGCGACGACAGCGGGTCGTAGTAGCAGAAGAACTGATCCTTCTTCACGCTTGGTGCGGTGTACACAGAGATGCCGGTCTCGGTGTCGTAATGCTCGTAGCTGTGCATGTCGCGCTTGCCGCCGCCGCCGGGCGCATCGACGACGAACATGGGGGTATTGAAGCCCGCCGTACTGCCCCGGACGCGCTTCTCGACGCGGATACCGGTGGCGACACTGGTGCGCAGGTCTTCGGTGCCTTTCACCAGATCGTGGATGTAGGCGTAGTACGCGTGCACGTTGACCCAGCCGAGCCGGCGGACGAGCTGCACCATCGCCTCGTCGGTATCGTTGACGCCGCGCTGGAATACGCTCTGGTTCCGCACGTAGATCCCGCGCTCCATCAACAGGTCCATCGCGCGCTTCGTGATCTCGGTGATCTCGTTGGCGTGGTTGAAGTGCGTGTGGATGACGACCTCCTTGTGTAGCTTGCGGCCTTTGTCGACGACCTCAGTGACGGCGTCGAGCCAGACGGTGTCGGTCAGCACCTTCATCGGCTGCACCGCGAGTCCCTTGGTCGCGAACCGGAAGCGACGGATGTGCGGCATCGCCAGCAAGCGCTCGCCGATGGCGCGGATCTGATCGGCGCGCAGCCGGTAGCTGTCGCCGCCGCTGACGACGACGTCTTCGACCTCGGGGCGCTCGGCGATGTAGCGCAGCGCGCGCTCCCAGCGCTCGTCGGTGGCCTTCAGGCTGACCTTCTCGACGAGGTCGGTGTCGAGGCCGACGGCGTAGCTGCGGGTGCAGAAGCGGCAGTAGACCGGACAGGTGTCGAGGACGAGGAAGAGCACCTTGTCGGGATAGCGGTGGGTGAGGCCGGGAACCGGCGCGTCGCCCTGCTCGTGCAGCGAGTCGAGGGTCAGCATTGGATGGTCGGGCTCGAGCTGGCTGCCGAGCGGTAAGAACTGCCGCCGGATCGGGTCCTTCAGCGGGTTCGACCAGTCGATGAGGCTCAGCAGATAGGGGCTGATGCGCACCGCCATCGGCGCGTGACCGAACCCTGCCTCGACGTCGCGCACGAACTCGGTGGACACGAGCTCGCGCACCGTCGCCACCAGCTTCTCCGGCGACGTGATCGCGTTCTTCTCCTGCCACAGGTGCGACAGGAACGTCGCTTCGTCGACGTCCTTGTAGGCAGGGATGGCCTGCCAGAACGCGCCCGATTTCAGCTGCCGGTGCGAGAGGCTCGCGTCGTCGACCTTCGGCTTCAGGTGGACGATCGGCTCGTCGCCCTCGCCGACGACGGGGAGCGCTGCGCGGGCGGAAACGAGGTTCGCTGTGGTGGACATGGTGGTCCTCTGGATGAGACGGGCCGGCTGGCTCGCCGGGGCTTGTCGGTGCTGGTCGGGGGCAGGGGTGGTCGGACCAAAGGTGTCGGCCGGCGCGCGCCGGTCAGCCGACGACCACGTCAGGGCAGTGAAAGACGACGCCCTTGAACCACATGTGTCGTTTGTAGCCAGCGCGACGCGCTGGCTCAAGTCCCGCGGCGGTCGTCACCAATGGCGAGGAAGGGCCTGAAAGTGACACCGCGTGCCCTTGCCCGGCGGCCTGCTTGGTGCGCTTTGCTCTCAGCGAGGGCGAGCGCATCGTTGGTGGCGGCGGGCTCCTGAAAAGCCGATGAAGGGACTTCCCGCCGCCTGCTAGGCTGAACAGGTGATCGACCTGCTGCGTCTCCCGACCGTCCTGTCGCTGTGTGTCATGCTCGCTGGCGGCGTGGCTTGCCGCAACACGATCGTCGAGCGGCTTGGTGACGCCGGACCAGCAGACGGCGGCGCTCTGGGGCCGGACGGTGGCGGTGGCGAGGGCGAGGGCGAAGGGGAATGTCCGCAGGCCGACGCGCCCGCGCTCGTCGTGCAGGTCATCGACGACGCCACGGACTTCACGCTATGCGAGACAGTCACGGTCGTCGTCTCCGACAGTGATTTCACCGAGACTGCGGTGACGAGCGGGGCAGGGGAGCAGTGTCGCCACATCGCAGCGCGCGGACGACCAGGCACGTACACGGTCGCCGCTCGGGGGACGGGGTTCCGCGACGCCTCGCTCGACGACTTGAGCGTCGCCGCCGACGACTGCGGCGATCCGTTGGTGACACGGCAGGTGACCCTGACCCTCGGTCCGCCTTAGGCGCGGGGGGCGGTCGGTGCGACCGGCGTCGCACGGACCCGCTTGCAACGCCGCGACCGTCGGCGAAGCTCGCGCCATGAGCACCCGCGCTTCATTTCTTCTTGCCGTCGCCTACCTGCTCCCCGTGGCCTGCACGCCACCCGTGACCGGCGAGGGCGAGGGCGAGGGCGAGATC
>VGSZ01000377.1 GCA_016874845.1 Deltaproteobacteria bacterium | reverse complement strand
GCGAGGGTGAGGGGGAAGGCGAGGGCGAAGGGGAAGGCGAGGGCGAAGGCGAGGGTGAGCCGCCGTGCGAACGCGCCGTCGACGCCGACTGCGACGGAGTCCCGCGCGACGCCGCCTGTGGCGACGACGCTCCGACGCGGGGCGCGCAGAGCGCCGTCGGCCTGACGCTCGCCCACGGCAGCGCGCGTCCGCCGGCCACCGTCGATGTCATCGTGCGGGCCACGCGCTGCGGAGACGCCCCCGTCGAGGACCTCGCCGCCGCCGACTCCGTCTTCCTTTAGGACGGTCAGCCGGCCTTCGGCGCCGCAGTCCGCCTGCTCCCGGCGGCGGCCGGCGTCGAGCAGCTGACTCGCGTCATCGTCGACGCCGCCGCCGTGGCTACCGCGCCGGACACTCTTGAGGACGTGCGCCGGGCGGCGCAGGGCTTCGTGCGGGACCACGTCGTCGCTGCCGGCGTCCACCGCGCCGCCATCGGCGTCGTGGACGACGCCAACCTGCGCCTGCTGGCCGGGTTCATGGACAACGCGCAGCGGCTGCCGACCGCCCTTGCGGCGATCGCGCCGGCGCCGGCGCCGGTGGACCTCTTCGGCGGCCTGCGTGACGCTCTGGAGCAGCTCGACAACGCCGTCACTGCGTCGTCGACCGGCGTGGCGGCGGGCGCGCTCTTGTTGTTCTCTGCCGGCAGGGACGACGCCGGTCGCGTCGGCCTCGACGATGTGCTCGCCACGCGGGCGCGGTCGTCGAGCGCCGTGGTCGCCGTCGGTGTCGGCGCGGCGCCCGACGTCGGGGTGCTCACGCAGCTCGGCGGCGCCACCGTCGCGGTGGCCGAGGGTGGCCTCGATGTCGAGGCCGCCAACGCGCTCGTTCGCGAGGAGCTCGTCCGTGCTTTGCGGGGTCACGACGTCGCCGGCTACTGCACACCGGCCCGGAGCGGAGACCACACGCTCAGCGTTGCCGTTGGTGCGGGAGCGCCCGTCGGATTCGACTTCAACGCCCGCGGGTTCACGGCGGGCTGCACGTTCAACTCGCTGGCCACGCAGTGTGGACAACGGGAGTGCGGTGGCGTGGGCGGCCCGCGCTGCGGCCAATGTCCCGACGGCGAGCGCTGCTCGCCCCCTGGCGTCTGCTTCGAGACGTGCGGCGACGGTCAGCGCGCGAAGACGGAGGCGTGCGACGACGGCGACGTCCTGTCTGGCGACGGGTGCGACGGCTCCTGCGGCCTCGAGCCGGGCTTCGCTTGCGACGAGCCGGGGGCCGCGTGTACGGCGGTGTGCGGCGACGGACTGCGACGCGCCAGCGAGGGCTGTGACGACTGAGCCCGCGTCGCTGGCGACGGCTGCAGCGCTGCATGCTTCGTCGAGGATGGCTTCCGGTGCGTCGGCGAAGGCCTGGGCTCATGCTGGCCG
The DNA here is from genome assembly GCA_016874845.1 of Deltaproteobacteria bacterium. Classification (GTDB taxonomy): domain Bacteria; phylum Myxococcota; class UBA727; order UBA727; family VGSZ01; genus VGSZ01. The sequence continues at coordinate 2,510 of VGSZ01000377.1, read as the reverse complement.
AGCGCGTTGCTGCCCGAGGTGCTGCCGTCGTGCGGGCCGAGCCGCAACGTCTTCGACGTTCCGCCGCCGTCGACGACCTTGCAGCGCGACGACAGGCGCTTCGAGCTGCGCAGCGCCACCGAGCTGCGCTCGGTGTCCAGCACGGTGCTGGCGACGGCCCGCAACCTGTTTCCGCCCGTGATCGAGCAGGCGGTGTTCCTCGGCACCGGGGCGTTCCTTGATCCGGGGTGCGCGACGCAGCAGAGCGGCACGTCGTTTCGCTGGAGCGGTGTCGCCTGCACGGTGGGCGCGGGGACGCTCGTCAACGCGTTCCTCGTCGTGCCCGAGACCCTCACCGGCTTCACGGCGTTGATCGCACCCGGGCAGTTCGTGCGCGTGAGCGGCTACGAGATCGAGCGCTTCGTCGACTTCTCGCGCGGCGGCGGCTTCTGGCTCGATGGCGGCGACGACGGCACGACGGGGCAGGTCTCGCTGTGGGTCACCGACGTCTGCGTCGAGTGACGGGCGCGTGAAAGGCCGATCTCGCCGTCGCTGACGCTTCGAGTCAGCGACGGCCAGGTCAGCGACGGACCTCAAGCCAGCGCTGGCGCCTGCTTCTTCGCGAGCGCGACGAGCTCGTCGGTGCGTGCGAGCGCGATCGCCTTCTCCATGTCGACACCGAAGGCGCGGTCGACCGGGGCGAAGGCGATGTCCTTGCGCGCGCGGGCAAAGACGTCCTGCAACGGTCGTCCCGGCCGCAGGGGGGCGCGAAGGTCGAGCGCCTGGCAGGCGGTCATGAGCTCGATGCCGAGCACGCGCGTGACGTTGTCCACGACGACTGCGGCCTTGTTCGCCGACGTCATACCCATCGACACGTGGTCCTCGCGGTTGGCCGACGACGGGATCGAGTCGACGCTGGCGGGGTGGCAGAGCACCTTGTTCTCGTTGATGAGTGCGGCAGCGGTGACCTGCAGGATCATGAAGCCCGAGTTCAGCCCCGGGTCGGGCGCGAGGAACGCCGGCAGTCCCGACGACAGCGCCGGATTCACGAGCTGCTCGATGCGTCGCTCGGAGATGTTGGCGAGCTCGGCGGTGGCGATCGCCAGATAGTCGAGGGCGAGGGCGACGGGCTGCCCATGGAAATTTCCGCCCGACAGCACGTCGTCGCCGGCCACGCCGTAGTCACCGTCCAGAAAGACCAGCGGGTTGTCGGTGGCCGAGTTGATCTCGCGGGTCAGCACCGCCCGCACGAAGGCAAGCGTGTCGCGCGTGGCGCCGTGCACCTGCGGCATGCAGCGCAGCGAGTAGGGGTCCTGCACCTTGTCGCAGTCCTTGTGCGACTCCATGATCTCGCTGCCGTGAAGCAGCGCCCGCAGGTTCGCTGCCGAGCGCAGCTGCCCGGGGTGCGCACGGGCGTGATGGATGCGCGGATCGAACGCCGCCTTCGTGCCCTGCAGGGCGTCCAGCGACAGCGCCCCGATGACGTCGGCGAGCACCGCCAGCCGCTCGGCCTGCACCAGAGCGTGCAGCCCCGTCGCCGCCATCGCCTGCGTGCCGTTGATGAGCGCCAGCCCCTCCTTCGCCTCGAGCACGACGGGAGTGACGTCGGCGCGGGCGAGCGCCTCGGCGGCCGAGACGCGCTGCGTGCCGCCGTGGGCGGTGGTCACGAACGCATCACCCTGACCGAGCAGCAACAGCGCGACGTGAGCGAGGGGGGCAAGGTCGCCGCTGGCGCCGACGCTGCCCTTCTTCGGCACGCACGGCGCGCAGCCGGCGTTCAGCAGCGCGACGAGCGCGTCGAGCACCAGCGGGCGACAGCCCGAGTGGCCGACTGCCAGCGTGGCGGCGCGCAGCATCATCAGGCCACGCGCGACCTCGACGGACATCGGCTCGCCGGTGCCGACGGCGTGGGACTCGATGAGGTTCTTCTGCAGCACCGCCAACTTGTCGCGTGGGATCTTCTTTTCGGCCAACGCGCCGAAGCCGGTGTTGATGCCGTAGTGCGGCTCGTCCCCCCTGGTCATGTCGTCGACGAGCGCGCGCGCCCGCGCGAGGCGCTCGCGCACCGCGGCGTCCACCTGCACCACCGCGCGACCGGTGGCGACATCGAGGACGTCGTCGAGCTTCAGGGTCTTGCCGTCGAGGAGCACGCCGCTCTTGGTCATGCGCCGCCGGTAGCAGGACACCAACGCCGACCATAGGGGGGCGTCGACGCCCCGTCAGCGTCGGCAGCGCTCGACGCAGCGCGGCGCCTCGGCGCGCAGCTGCTTCAGCTCGTCGGGCGTCAGGCTGCTCAGCTGTCGCGCCGAGTCGACGATGGACCGCGCGCAGGCGACGCGCTGCTGGCAGTGTTGCCGCAGGAACTCGATCTGGTCCTTGAAGCCCCGCAGCTTCGCCTTCGGCGGTGTGTTCGTCGCCGGTGTCGTCTTCGGCGTCGGCGTCCTTGCCGTCCTCGGCACCTTGACCGTGTCAGGGGTTGGCTCCACCGGACGCGCGTCGACGGGACGCGTGGCGCCAGCGGGCGGCGCGCC
>VGSZ01000376.1 GCA_016874845.1 Deltaproteobacteria bacterium | reverse complement strand
AACGACGACGTGCAGAAGAAGCTCGCCATGCTGACCGAGGCGGTGAAGCGCGGCGGCAAGATCGCCACCGACTCCGACGTGAAGGAGCAGGTCTGGAACGGCGAGGTCCACGCCATCAAGCTGACCACCGAGTGGCGCTCGCCCGACTGCAAGTGGGAGCGCGTCGGCGTCAACGTCGATGCCACCTTCGGCGCCGGCAAGGTCGGCAGCTTCCTGAACAAGCTCGACGACGAGGGCCGCATCGTCGATACCCTCGAGCTGTCCGCCGCCGTCGACTTCTACTGGAAGGACGAGCCGCGCATCGCGCCGCTCATCTCCGAGCGCGGCAACTGGTACGTGAACGAGGCGATGCGCGACCGCGGCGTCGTCGACCTCGGCGCCGGCCGGGCGGCGTCGTTGTCGGCGCTGCAGGATCTGACCGACCTTGTCTATCTGGGCCTCGGCGCGCGCGACAACAAGAAGCTCTTCACCATTGTCCACGAGGGCAAGCGCCTCGTGTACGAGGACGAGGCCGCCTGGAAGGCCGACGTCGCCGCGCTGCAGGCGAGCGCCGCCGGGACGCCAAGCGGCGGCGTGACGGGCGGGACCACGCCCGAGAACGGCACGGCCACCGGGCCGGTGATGGCCAAGCGCACGCCGAACCTCGCGGTGCCCGACAACGACCCCGCCGGTGTCGTCGACACCCTCGCCGTCGCCCGCGACGGCAAGGTCAAGAGCGTCAAGGTCGACATCGACCTGAAGCACACGTGGATCGGAGACCTAGACGTCACGCTGCTGGCCCCCGACGGCACGGCGGTGAAGCTGCACGCCCGCGGCGGTCGCGAGAAGGACGACATCAAGGGCACCTACGGACTCGACCTGCGCGCCGCTGACGACCTGAGGAAGCTGGTCGGCAAGGACATCAAAGGCGACTGGAAGTTGAAGGTCGTCGACCTCGAGGGCCAGGACGTCGGCAACCTGATCTCGTGGGGCCTGAACATCGAGGTCTGACCTGCTGGCTGCGCGCCGGCGCGGCGCTCGTCGTCGCCAGCGACGGGCGCCGCGCCGGCGTGTTGCTGGCGCGAGTGACGAAAGAGAGCCGATGAGCGCCTACGACGACGAGACCTACCGCGATCTGTTTGGGCTCGACCGCAAGAGCGAGCGCGCCTTCGCCGACAAGCTCGTCGCGGCGCTGGCGCGCATCGACCGCGCGCTGCTGCCGGGGGCGCAGACGCACCCGCTCCTCGACGTCATCGCGCAGGGAGCCAGCGGCGTCGACGCGCTGTGCGCGATGGTCGAGCGGGGGACCGAGCGCGAGCGCCTCGACGCGCTCGACGCGCTCGGTCACGTCTTCGCCGCGCTGCCCGAAGGGGCGCCCGCCGGGGCGCCGGCGCTGGCGCGCCTGCGGGCGTGCCTGGCCAAGGAGCCGAGCCCGACGACGGCAGCGCTCTTCGCCAAGGTGTTGGCGCTCGGCGGCGACGAGCGGCTGCTGCAGGAGCAGCTGCGTCGTCTGGCCGACGTCGACTCGGGCGTGGTGGCGGCGGCGGCGCGGCTGTGTGGCTTTGGTCGGTACAAGCCGGCGGTGCCGGTGCTCGTGCAGCTGGTGTCGCCGGCGCGCTTCGTCGAGAGCCGCGCCGTGATCTGGGCGCTCGGCGAGATCGGCGACGACGCCGCGCTGCCGGTCCTGCAGCGCGCGGTGGCGAACGCCTTCCGCGTCGTCGACGCCGTGATCGCGCTCGGCAAGCTCGGCAACGTCGCAGCCGTCGGCACGATCACGCCGCTGCTCTTGTCGGGCCCGCCCGACGAGCGCGACGCCGGCTACCGCGCGCTGGCGTGGATCCTCGACGGCCACCGTGACGACGGCGCCGCCCTCGGCGCGCTGTTCAAGACGCTGCGCGGGATCATCGAGATGCAGCTTGCCGGTGACGAGCCGCTGTCGGGCAGCGCGCGCTTCCACATGCTGCTGTGCCTCGCCCGTATGGGCGTCACCCTCGACGAGCCGCGGGTGAAGCAGCACCTGCGCGTCGGCGTCGACGACGACGCCGGGCCGCTGGCGCAGTTCTTCGCGCGCCGCGCGCCGCGCCGCTCCTGAAGGCGTCGTCGGCTTCCCCGGCTGGGCAACGCGCGGTGCGCGGGGGGGCGCCACCGGCGTCGTCTGCCCCCACCGTTGGCGTCGCCGCCGACGGTCCTCGTCGAGGGCGCGAAAGGAATCGGCGATGCCTGCCCCGGAGACCGCTGGCCCCCTGTCGTCGGCACCAGGCGACTGCACGTCGTCGATCTTTCGGGCAAGGGTCGCGGCGTCGTGGCGGCGACGCCGTTCGCCGCCGGCGCGCTGATCGAGCGCGTCGCCGTCATCCCGGTGAGCGCCGCGCAAGCGGCTCACCTCGACCACACCGTGCTCGAGCATTACGTCTTCGACTGGGAGGCCGGCGGCGTCGCTGTCGCGCTGGGCTGCGGCTCTCTCTACAACCACAGCTACGCGCCCAATGCCGTCTACCGCAAGCTCTTCGCCGAGCGCGCCATCGAGTATGTGGCGCTCGCCGACATCGCCGCGGGCGATGAGATCGTCATCAACTACAACGGCGACCCGCTCGATCGCGCGCCGTTGTGGTTCGCCGTCGTCGAGCAGCCCGGCTCCTGACAGGCTGTGGTGAAAACGCCGGCGGCGTTTCACCACAGCCTGCTCTCCCTCTGGCAGGTCTGTTCCAGACCCGACCCCCGTCGAGCGAAGCTCGGCGGGCCCCTTCACCCAGGACGCAGAAGACGCAGCCCTCGGCGAAAACGCCCTTCGGCCATTTTCACCGCAGGCTGCGAAGCGGCGCTCTCGTCGCCTTGCTCGCTGGCGACCAGTGGTCCGTGCTGCGCGGGCTCGCCCCGCTGCGGGCGCGGCCTCACGGTCCGTAGACGACGACGCGACTGCCGGGCACGAACCCCGACGCCGTCATGACGCCCTCGACCCACGGCGGCGTCGGCGCGGTGGCGCTCGTGGCCGACACGAACCGGCCCGTCGCAAGCTCCAGCCAGCCGGGCTCACCATCGACGACGCCGAGCGGGCCTTCGCCCTGTACGTCGCCCCGGGCGACGAAGCGGCCGCGCTGCAGGGTGCCTTCGACGAAGAGCACCCCGACGGGGGGCGCACCCTGCACGAGGCGCCCGTCGGCGACGACGCGCCAGGCCGCGGACGAGGGGGACGACGATGAGGACGAAGACGGGGGCTCGGTCACGGTGCTCTCCTGTGCGGGAATGGGCGGGCAGGGCGCGCACGCGACGGCGCCCCCGGCGAGCAGCACGACGCCAACCACGAGCGCGACGGCGATGGGCGACCGCCTGAGCCTCGAGCGCGGCGTCGCGGCGGCACCGGCCCTCCCTCCCGGCTTCGCCGCTGCCCATGCCCGACTCTGGGCGCGGGCTTCCTCTCGCCGAGCATGGCGCCGCCACCACCCGTCGCGTCCGTCGGACTCGCAATCCCGGCAGCCGGCGGAGCAGGCGTGGTCGGCGCGCGCTGTCGTCATCGGTCTTCCGGTGCGCGCGCGACCTCGACGCGGTTGTCGGAGAACGTGCTGCCGGCGCCGTGGTCGGTGAGCCGCTGCGAGAGCAGCGCGTTGACGGTCGGCCCCTGCGCCTCGGCCAGCGTGAACACACCCTCGGCGACGACGACACCGCGGGGTACGGCGGTGGTGAGCCGCGCGCGCGCGCGGGTCTCGCCCAGCAGGTTGAACGCGACGACCAGAGCGCCGTCGTCGACGTCGCGGGCCGCGGCGTCGTCGGGGTGCAGCAGCAGCGCGGGCCCGCCGAGCCGGTCGTTCAGGTCGTCGCGCTCGGCGAAGCTCGAGTTCAGGCGGTACAGCGCCGGCGCCGGCTGCAGCCGCAAAGGAAACCGCGCGGCGTCGTCGAGGTCGGCCCACGTCGGCTGCGCCCGCGGCGGACCGAGGTGCGCGGGTGAGAGCTCGATC
>VGSZ01000375.1 GCA_016874845.1 Deltaproteobacteria bacterium | reverse complement strand
CGACAACATCCTCGCGTTCCGCACCCGGCGCTACGCGACCGGCCCCCTCGTCGTGCAGGGGCCAGGCGCCGGCCCCGAGGTCACCGCCGGTGGCGTCTTCGGCGACCTGCTGCGCGTCGTCAGCCACCTGGGCGGCGCGGTGTGAGCGCGCGCGCCGGGGCCGGCCATGAGCATCGACGTGACGACGTCGGCGGCCAACGACACGGCGCGCGGGCTGCGTCGCGTGCTGCTGGTGACGCTGGCGCTGAACATCGCGGTCGCCACCGCCAAGGTGGTCGTCGGCACGCTGGCCGGCTCGAGCTCGATCCGCGCCCACGGCTTCCATTCGTCGACCGACGGCCTGAACAACGTGAACCCGCTGTTGGCAACGACGTGCGCCACAAGGTCGCCGGCGGGCTCGACGTGCACGTGCACGTAGAGCCCGCCGACGCGTCGGGCGCGCCGAGCTGCCGGCCTTCGGGTCGCTCGACGGGATGACGTGGCGTCCGCAGCGCGCGCTACTTCGTGGCCTCGCCGAGGCGCGTGAGCACCTTCTGCAAGAGGCGCAGCTGGCGGACGTGGCTGGCAAGGGTGGGCTCGCCGGAGGCGAACTGCTCAAGGTAGCCGAGGGCCTGCTCGAGCCCCCAAAGCATCGGCGTGATCGCGCCGACCAGGCCCGCCAGCTCGGGGGCCAGCTCCGCCGGCGGGGACGAAGACGACACAGGCGCGCGGGCCAGCTCGGCCTCGGCGGCGTCGACGCGCTCCTTCAGCTTGTTGACCTCGGCCTGCAGCGTCGTCGCCCGCTGGGTTGCCTGCGCCAGCGCGGGCGGGTTCGCCAGCTGGGCGCGCAGGGTGTTCACCTCGGTCTGCAGCGTCGTGATCACGGAGTTGGCCACCTCGACCTCGGCCGCGGCTGCCCTGTGTTTCTTCTGCGCGTCGAACAGCTGGGCCCTGGCCTGCGCGAGCTCGGCGGTGTCGCCGGCGGACGCACGGAGCCGCACGACCTCGTCAGTGAGGCGGCGCTGCTGCTCGGCATCGGCGGCGGCGGCGGCCCGCAGGCGCGCCACCTCGTCATTCAGCCGGCGCTGCGTGTCGGCGGCGTCCAGCGCCGCCGACCGCAGCCGCGCCGCCTCGTCCTGCAGGCGGCGGTGGGCGTCGCCGCCGTTGGCGAGCTGCGCCTCGAGTTCCTTGGACCTCGCCTCGGCGAGGTCACGGGTGCGCGTGACCTGCTCGAGGGCGGCCGACAGCTGCTCCACGTCGCTCTTCGGACGCTGCGCGACGAAGTGGGCGTTGCAGGTCGGACATTGCAGCTCGGCCCCTTCGGGAGGCACGGCCTCGTCGCGGACCCGGTACTTCGACGAACAGGAGGGGCAGGTGACGATCACGACGAACGTATTCTAACGCCGACGCTGCGGTCACACGAAAAAAGCTAGCGCAGGGCCGCGCGGCTCAAGAGCCGCGTCGCCTGGGGTTGACCCGCGCCGACAACGTCGACGACATGCCGTAGAGCAGGATGAACCCCTCGGCCTCCTGGCCACCCCAGTCGGCGGACTGGGCGTACACCGCGCCCTTCTTCTTCAGGATGTGCGGCGAGTCGACAGCGACCGGCAGCGCCTGACCGCCCCAGGTCTCGAGGGTGACGGTGCCGTTCACGAACGTCTGGCTCTCGGCGAGGAACGCCTCGAGGTCGTCCTTCAACGGCTCGTAGAAGAAGCCCTTGTACACCAGCTCGATCCACTTCTTCGCCACCGCCGGCTTGAACGAGTTCTGCTGCGCCGACAGCACGCTCTCCTCGAGGGCGCGGTGGGCGACCAGCAGCGCCGTGAGCCCCGGGCACTCGAAGACGATGCGACCCTTCAGGCCGATGGTGGTGTCGCCGGTGTAGATGTTGCGGCCGACACCGTAGGCGCCGAACGCCTCGTTCAGCTGCTTGAGCAGCGCCGGACCGCCGAGGGGCTTGCCGTCGAGGGCGACGGCGACGCCCTTGTCGAAGGTGATGGCCAGCCGCAGCGGCGCCTTCGGCCAGCTGGCCGGGTGCGCGGTCATTGCGTAGGTCTCGTCGCCGGGGCTCTGCCACTCGTCGATCTCGCTGCCCGACGCCGTCATGCCCAGCAGGTTGTGGTTGATCGAGTACCGCCCGGTCTTCGCCCGCACCGCGAACCCGCGCTCCTCGAGGTACTTCGCCTCCCAGGCGCGCACGGCCGCGTGCGACTTCTGGATGTCGCGGATGGGAGCGAGGATCTCGTAGTCGCCGAGGGAGCGGATCGTCTGATCGAAGCGAACCTGGTCGTTGCCCATGCCGGTGCAGCCGTGAGCGATGGCCTTCGTCCCATGCTTGTCGGCGAGCGCGCAGGACTGCTCGACGATCACGTACCGATCGGACACCAACAACGGATAGACGTCACCATACAGTTGCCCACCGCGAACCAGCGGGACCACCACCGTATCCCAGACCTGCTGGCCGCCGTCGGCGGTCAGGTGCTCGACGGCGCCGAGGCTCTTGCTGCGCTCCTCGATATAGCGGCGCTCGTCGGCATCGACGCCGCCGGTGTCGACGAAGCAGGTGACGACGTCGTAGCCCTTCTCGCGCAGGTACGGCACGCAGAACGAGGTATCGAGACCACCCGAGAACGCGAGTACGACCTTCTTCTTGGACATGCGGGACTCCGACGGTTCAACGACGAACGATGGATGGCGCGGGCGAAGCTTTCAGCGAAGCAGGCTGCGCATCAACGCCTTCTGGACGTGCAGGCGGTTCTCGGCCTCTTCGATGTGGATCGAGCGAGGCGAGTCGAGCACGCCATCAGTGACCTTGACGCCGCGGCGCACCGGCAGGCAGTGGCTGAAGACGGCGTGGGGCGTCAGGTCCATCTTGCGCTCGTCGACGATGAAGTGCTTGTGGGCGTCGCGGATGGGCTTCTCGGGCGCCCAGTTGCCAAAGTACGGCAGCGCGCCCCAGCTCTTGGCGTAGACGACGTCGGCGCCCTTGTAGGCGCTGTCGATGTCGTGGCTGACCGACAGCGCGCGACCCTGCGCGGCGCAGTAGCCCTGCGCCGCCTGCATGTACCGCTCGTCGAGGACGTAGGCCTTCGTCGGGCACAGCAGCGTGACGTCGAAGCCAAACTTGGCGGCGATGACCAGCGCCGAGTTGGCGACGGCGGTGTTCAGCGGCTTGGGGTGATACGTCCAGGTGAGGACGAACTTCTTGCCGTCGGTGGGGCCGACGCGCTGCTGCAGCGCCATCATCAGCGCCAGCTCCTGGCAGGGGTGGGTGATGGTCTCCATGTTGATCACCGGCACTGTCGCGAAGCGCGCGAACGCCTGGATGACCTTGTCCTGCCGGTCGACGGACCAGTCGACGAACTTCGGGAAGGCGCGCACGGCGATGGCGTCGACGTAACGCGACAGCACCTGCGCCACTTCGCGGATGTGCTCCTCGGGCTCGCCATCCATGACGACTTCGTCGTCGAACTCGATGGGCCAGGCGCCCTTGCCGGGCTCGAGCACAATGGCCTTCATGCCGAGCTGGTGGGCGCCGAGCTCGAAGCTGGTCCGCGTGCGCAGCGACGGGTTGAAGAACACCAGCGCGATGCCCTTGCCCGCGAGATCCGCGGTGTGCGGGTGCCTCTTCAGCGCGCGGGCGTCGTCGAGGAGCGCCTGCAATTCGGCGCGGGACCAGTCGAGGGTGGACAGGAAGTGGCGCATGGGCGCGCATTAGCGATCCAAGGCGGCCCGTCCGTCAAGCGGGAGGCGCCGACGGTTGTCCCCCCGGCGTGGCGTTTGCGACGCGGCGACCAACGTGGCAGCCCTGACCGGTGACGTCGAACCATGGCCCCGCGCACCCCCTGCCCGCCGTGCGATCCGGCGCTGCCTTGACGTCGTCGCCCACCACGACGGCAGCCACGACGGCAGCCACGACGGCAGCCACGACGGCAGCCACGACGGCAGCCACGACGGCAGCCACGACGGCAGCCACGACGGCAGCCACGACGGCA
>VGSZ01000374.1 GCA_016874845.1 Deltaproteobacteria bacterium | reverse complement strand
CGGCGGCCAGCGGCCTCGCCGCGGCGATGGAGCCAGAGGCGACGGCCAGCCGCGACGTCAGCGCGTCGGCGGCGACGTCGCGCAGCGACAGGGCCAGCTCATCCCCCGAGCGCGCCCCGACCTGGAAGCGTCGCCCGGCGAACGAGCCGTCGAGCAGCGCCTGCCCGCCGAACGTCGTCGCCGCCGCCAGCCGTGACAGCTGCAGTTGCTGGGCGACGAAGGCGGCCTGCAGGGCCGCGCGGTCGTCGGGCGCCAGCGCGTCGTTGGTCGCGCGCACGGCGAGGTCGCGCAGGCGCAGCAGCGCGTTGCCGGCCTCGCCGAGCACCCCGTCGGCGGTCTGCGCCAGCGAGGACGCGTCCTTTGCGTTGCGGGCTGCCGTCGACAGGCCCTCGACCTGCGCCCGCAGCTTCTCGCTGGCGACGAGGCCGGCGCCGTCGTCGGCGGCGCGCAGCAGGCGCATCCCCGTGGCCACCCGCAGCAGCGACGCGTCGATGCGGTCGCGGGCGCGGCCGAGCCCGCGGGCCATCGCCTGTGCACCGAGGTTCGTGCCGAGGGTCACCGACGCCATGCGTTGAATTGTGGGGTCGCGTCGCGAAAAAAGGGAAGCCGGATCTGGCGAACGACCGAGCCCGCCGTGTCGATGCCCCCCGGGGCGCCCCCATCGGCGGCTCGTCGACCGGGTTCGGCGGCCGTGATGCTGCGCTGCGTTAGCCGGGAGGGCCGCGCGGCGGTCGATCCGGCGCCGCGCTTGCGGGCCGGGAGCACCCCGGCCAACATGCGCCCATGTCGTCGACGTCCTTCTCGCGCGTGGCCTTGGTCGTCTCCCTCGGCGTCACCATCGCCGCTGGCTGCAACTCGTGCTGCGCCGAAGAGCCCCTCGTCGGCAAGGACGAACCTGTCTGCCTGCTCGATCGCCGATGCGAAGACGGCGAAGCCTTCCGCTACGGCACCTGCGACGTCGGCGGCTGCGCCAGCGACGCTGACTGCTGCCCCGGCACGCGCTGCCGCAGCGAGCTGAACGCGTGCTTCCCGCGGCTGCTCGATCCCGACTTCGCGTGCGAGACGTCGGCAGACTGCGCCGACCCCGCGCAGGTCTGCGCCACCGTGTCCATCGGCGGCCGCGACCCGCTGCCGACGTGCATCTACGAGGCCTGCGCCGGCGACAGCGACTGCGGCTTCGGCCGCGCCTGCTACGCCGGCCACTGCATCGCCGTCGCGCCGTGCGGCGGCGCGTGCCCCGCCGGCACCGTCTGCGAGATCAACACCAATTCCTGCCACGAGCTGCCCACCGACGGCCGCGAGGACGACAACCGCCTGCCCGGCGTCGACGCGTCGTGCACAAAGCCGTGCGAAAACGGTCTGCTCGTCCTCACCGACGAAAACACGATGACCGGCGAGGTCTGCTGCGCGCTGGCCTGCGAGTGCCGCACGCTGCCGCCGGTGATCCCCACGCGCATCGGCCGCTACGCCCGCGTGGCGGCGACGCCCGACGCGGCTCTCGTCTCGGCTTACGACGCCGAGTTCGGCGATCTCGTCGTCGTGCGCTTCGACGCTGTCGGCGCCCGCACCGGGACCGATTACGTCGACGGCGTCCCCGACGCCCCGGTGGGCGCCGACCCGAGCGGGCCGCGACGGGGTATCCGCGAGCCCGGCCCCGACGTCGGCACACACACCAGCATCGCCGTCGACGGCGCCGGCCTCGCCCGCGTCGCCTACCACGATCGGGGCGCCAACGCGCTCAAGGTCGCGCTCGAGTCGTTGCCCGGCGTGTGGACCAGCCACCTCGTCGACGGCGCCGCCGACGCTGGGCGCGGCCAGACCGGCACGTTCACCGATGTCGCCGTGGGCCCCGACGGGCGCATCTGGGTGTCGTACCTCGCCCACGACGCCACGTTTGGCGGCATCGGCGCCAGCGGCACCGGCTTGAAGCTGGCGCGGTCGCGCTCGGCGCAGCCGCAGTCCGCCGGCGACTGGGAGCTCTTCGTCGTCGACGCTCGTGCGCTGGTCGTCGACCCGGAGGCGCGCGACGAGCCCGCCGAGCGGCCGCGCGGGCGCGGCCTGCATACGCACCTCGTCCTCGACGGCGCCGACGCGCTGATCGCCTACTACGACGGCGGCGACGGTGACGTGCGCGTGGCGCGCTTCTCGGGCAGCGCGGCGACCGTCGCGGTGCTCGACGGCGACGGGCAGGGCGGTCGGCTGTCGGGCGACGTCGGGCGGTTCCCGACGCTGGCGGTGCGCGACGGCGACCTGTTCGTCGTCTACGAGGACTTCACGCGCCACACGCTGCGCTACTGGAAGGGCCCGCGGGCGTCGCCGGGCACCGGTGGCACCTACGGCATCGCCGACCAGGTGCGTGAGGCGCAGCGGTCGGGCAGCCACTTCGTCGGCGCTGGCGCCCGCCTCGACGGCGGCGGTGGCAGGCTGGTGCTCGTCTACCAGGACGCCTCGACGCTCGACCTGCGCTTCTCGACGTACGGCAACGACGCGTTCAACCCCGACGCGGTGCTCGTCGAAGGCGCCCAGGGCTTCTACAGCGACGTCGCCGTCGTGGGCAGCAAGGCCTACGTGTGCTCGGTGGTGGCCGAGCTCGACGCGCGGGGCAAGGAGCGCTCGCGGCTGCGTCTCGACGTGCAGAGCATTCCCTGAACGCGGAGGGCCAGGGATGAGCGCCGCCGGGCGTCCCCAGTTGATCCTGCCGCTGCGCGACCGGGCGCAGTTCGTCGCGCAGTCGTTCGATCAAGACGACACCGGCGGGCTGTTTGTGCCCGGCGACCTCGACGTCGCGCTCGGCGACGAGGTCGATCTCGAGATCGCGTTCGTGAAGGAGCAGGTGCGCTTCCACATCCGCGCCGTCGTACGCTGGAAGCGCCCGTCGTCGGGCCGGTACGCCGAGCAGGGCGTGGGGCTCGGCTTCCTGCCGTCGGAGGCGACGACGAAGGGCCAGCTCTTGCGCTTCGCCCGCGGCGGCGACGTCGAGCACGTCGAGCGCGAGGGCCGGCGCTACGCGCTGCACCTCGAGGTCAAGCTCACCGTCGAGGGCGCGCTGCCGCGCGTCGTCCACACCGACGACATGAGCGAGGGTGGCTGCTTCCTGCTCGTCGACCCGCCGCTGCCCATCGGCACCGCCGTCGTCGTGACGCTGCGGGCCCCGGGCGCGCTGTTCTCGTGGCTCACGCTGAAGGGGCGGGTCGCCTGGCGGCGCACCCAGGGGCACGAGACCAACGGGCCCGGCAACGGCGTTGGCGTCGAGTTCCGCTTCGAAGACGAGCGCCAGCGCCGGCGGATGTCCAAGCTGCTGCTGCACCTGCGCGAGCGCCTCGGCCGCGCGGTGCGCGTGCTGCCGTCCAGGCCGCCGCCACCGCGGCCCACGTCGCCGCCGGCGCCAGCGCCGGCGTCCACCGCGCCGCCGCAACGCTCGTCGATGCTGCCGCGCAAGTAGGGCTCTCGGTGCCTCAGAAGGTCATGGCGCCGGCAGGACCGGCAGGGGCCGGCGCGTGCCCGGCCTCGACGCCGCCGTCGCGCAGCGCCTTCTTCGGGCGGCGCCTGCCATGGCCTTTGTCTTCGTCGTCGTCGTCGTCGGGCGTCTGGGTCAGCGTCGCGCCGGCGACAGCGAGGGGGCCGCCGGCAGCTGCGAGCAGCGCGCCGACGACAGTGAGCGTGGTGCCCACGGGCATCGCCCACGCCTCGTTGTCGCGGTTGGACGCCGACGACAGCAGCACGCCGGCGGCGGCGACGCCGCCGCCCAGCGAACCGGCGACGACGCCAGGCAGCGACCACTGCAGGGCCTGCCACGGGTCCATGTCGGCGGTGACCGCCCCGAGCGCGGCGCCACAGGCGGCGCCGCCGCCGGCGCAGGGGCCGAGGAGCAGCAGCGAGGGGACCGCGATCAGCGCGCCGCTGACGCCGCCGACGAGGCCGGCGGCGGTGCCGCACGCCGGAGCGCCGAGCAGCGAGCCGTAGAACAGGCCGAGGCCC
>VGSZ01000373.1 GCA_016874845.1 Deltaproteobacteria bacterium | reverse complement strand
GACCTCGGCGACGCTCGTGGCGTCGGCATCGCGGAGCGCCTTGACCATCTGTTCTTCGGTGAACCGGCTCTTCTTCATCGGACCTCCCGAGCGGCGGACCCGCTCATGTGATCGGTGGTCCGAAATTCCCGGGGCAGGTCAGGCGCCACCCGCGCCGCGCACGACACCGCGCGGCCCGCGGCCGCCGCCAGCGCCGTGGTCGTGATGACGGCGCGCCGCTCCCCGGCGACCACCACCGCCGCGTCGTCGGCGCCGCAGCCGGCCTGCGCTGCCACCATGCGCCCGCTGTCGCCCCACACGCGGCGGCGCTCCGCCCCGCCCACACCCCGACGCCGTCGAGCGCCGCTACCCGGCCGTCGACGAACACCGCACCCCCGACGACGACGTCGTCGCCCCCGCCGGTGGCCACGCTGGCACCGAGGACGAACAGCCGATCCCCTTCGTTAGCGGCTACGCAAGCGTCGCCCCCGTCGCCGCGGCGTCGACGAAGCGCCGCTCGTAGCCCTCGTCGTCAACCCGCAACGCGAACGCCAGCCGCGTCGTCGTCGCCAGCAACGCGAAGCCCTGCCCTCGCGCTGCCCCGAGCCCGTCTCCATCGCCGTGCTCGTCGACATACGCGAACGAAAACGGGCACCATCCTCCACCGCCACCGCCAACGACGCGGCTACCACCAGCTCGGACGCCACCCGCAACGCCGGCTCCAGCGCCGCGCACCAAGACGACAGCGCCGGTAGCAAGCACCGCGACGACGTAAGCAGGCCCGCGGCCAGCTTGCGGCGCGCCGACGACGCGCGGCGCTCATCGCGCAACCCCGTCGAGGGTGACCGAGAAGGTCTCGGGCGAGGGCTGCGCCCCCCACCAGACGCCCACCGCCACCGCGCCCGCCGCCACGACGACGGCGACGCCCACGCCGATGCCCACGAGTACCCAGGGCCAGTCGCTGTCGGGCAGCAACAACGACGACAGCGCAGGGGAGCCCGGCGACGACGGGGAAGCCCGGGACGCCGCCGCAGCGGCGGCAGCGACGACGTTCGACGGCGCGACAAAGCCCGGGTCACCCGGACCGCCCGACAACACCGCCGCCAGGCGCGCAATGACCGACGACGACGACGACGGCGACGGGAGCGGTACCCGCGCGCCGCGCAGCACGGTGCCACGCCGACCGTCGAGGACGGCCGCCCAGGCGACACGCCCGGCGCCTTGACCGTCGACGCCGACCAGCGCGATGCGCTCGACGCCGAGCAGACCCGCCAGCCGTCGCCAGTCGGCGGCGACGAATGGGCGCGACGGGCGCACCTGCAGGCTCTCGGCGCGCAGCGCACCCTCAAAGGCGACGTCGACCTCCACCGTGACCTCGGCCTCGGCGTTGACGTCGATGACGCGGGCGAAGCTGCGATCCTGTCCGTGCTCCAGCCACAGGCGGAGCTGACCGGCGGGCAGTCCCTCGTGCAGCGCGAGGGGTGTCGTGCCGAGCAGGCGGCCGTCGATGAAGACCTGCGCCCCCGCCGGCGCCGACGTCACGCGCAGGCTACCGAGGCCGGCCTGTTTGACGTCGTCGCTGGCGAGGGCGAGCAGCGCCCGCATCTTGGGCGGATGACGGCGGGGGTCGAGCCGGAAACTCGGGTTCGTGCGTAGCACCTGACCGAGCAGCGCGCGCGCGCGACAGCCATTGTCGGTCTCGGCCTTGCCGGTCTCGGCCGGTCCAGCCAGCGCCACGAGACGGACAGCGCCGGTCAGCTGGAGCTGCTCGAGCAGATCGTGCTTCTCGGTTGAGAAGTCGCGGTCGGTCTGCAGCCGCGCGATGGCCTCCTGCAGCAGCGTCAAGGAGCGCTCGTACTCGAGCGCGGCAAAGGCCTGCTCGGCGTCGTCGACCAGGACGCGTACTGCGGCGATGTCCAGAGGCGGGCCGGCTGGTCCGCGCAGCCGCTGCCGCAGGACCGCGTCATCGACGTCGCCGGGCCTCCCCGCCAGCGTAGACCGCGCGGCCCCAAGCAGGTCCGCGCGCAGGGTCGTGGCGACCTCATCGTCGACGGCCAAAAGGGCCTGGTTGGCAGAGCCAGCGTCGGGCGGCGCGGCCCACGACGACGGCGCCCCGCCAAGGGTCAGAGCCGCGAGGAGCCAGATCGTGACGACTGGCGTCGCGACAGGTGAAGCCATGGGCGTCACGATGAGCGAGCCGGCCAGCGCGAGGAGTTCCGCTCCAGCCGACCTTCGTCTTCGACCTATCGTGGGTGACGAGGGTGCAGCGCGGACCCGCGCCGCGCGCTCCGTGGCGAGCCTCGGCGACAGGCCATCGATCGCCAGCCGACCGCGCAGGGTCGCCTCAGAGCCGCATGGGCATCACCACACAGAGGTGGCGAGGCTCGTCGACGCCGACCAGGAGGCCAGGCGACAGGTTGTCGGTGACCTTCAGCAGCACGTTCTTGTCGTCGAGCGAAGCGAGCGCATCGACAAGGTAGCGAGCGTTGAAGGCGACGTCGAGGCCGGCGCCGGCGTATTCGACGGGGACATCGTCGGAGATCTCGCCCATCTCGACGTTGGTGCAGCTGACGACGAGCTGGTCGCGGCCGAGCGTCACCTTGACCGCCTGCAGCTTGTCCTGCGCGAGCACGCTGACGCGACGCAGGCTCTCCATCAGGTCCTGGCGCGACAGGCGCACGACCTTGTCGGCGAGCCTGGGGATGACCTGCCGGTAGTCGGGAAACCGACCCTCGACGAGGCGCATGCCGAGCAACGTGTTGCCCTTGCGCGCGACGGCGTTATCGCCGTGGAAGCCGAGCTCGACGGCGTTGTCGCCGTCGCTGCCATCGAGGACGCGCTTCAGCTCGTTCAGGCCCTTGCGCGGCAGGATGACCGGACCCTTCAGGCGGAAGGTGTGAGCGCCGGCGAAGGTACGCTCGACGCGGACCAGCCGGTGGCCGTCGGTGGCGACCATCGTAAGCGGGCCGTCGGGCTGGGCGGGGGGCTCGAAGAAGACGCCGTTGAGGTTAGGGCGCGTCTCATCCAGCGACGCCGCGTAGAGCGTCTTGTCGACCATGTCGACAAGCAACGCCTTGTCCATCGGCACGAAGTGGGCGGACTCATACGCTGGCAAAGTAGGGAACTCGTCGGCGGACAAGGCCATGAGGCGCGCCTTGGTTCGGCCGCTCTTCACCTCGACGTGCTGGTTGGGCAGCCGCTTCAAGACGACGTCGGGACCGGGCAACACACGCACCATGTCGGCCAGCGCCTTCGCCGGGATGGTCACCGCACCGGGCGTGACGACCTCGCAGGGGCGCGAGGCCTTGACGCCAACGTCGAGGTCGGTGGCCGTCAGCTGCAGCCGACCGTTGCCAGCGTCGTCGACCTGGGCGTCGAGCAGCACGTGCGACAGGATGGGCATCGTGTTCTTGCGCTGGACGACGCCTTGGGCCAGCGACACGGTGCGCGCCAGCTCGGTGACGGAGATGCGTAACTCCATGGGTCTTCCTCGACGGTTGGGACGACGCCCATCTAGCCGAGGTTCGGCGACGGAACAACACCTCTGGGCGAGCCCGGGCAACGACGAGCAGCTTTTTCCCGTTCCGTCGTCCACCAGCACCAGCCTCAAGGGCGGGCGGGGTGGGGGGCGAGGGCGGGTTTGCTGGTCCGCAGAGGCTGCGGCTGCTCTCGGCGAATGGCTTGGCTGTGGGGGTTCGGAGGCTGAAGATTTTATTTTTGAGATCAATTGATCCGATCGCCTTCGATCCATCCCTGGGGAAATCGGGGAATCCACGGTGGGCGCATGGGAACGCGGCCGTGGTTCGATGACCATGAGGACAAGCCACCGGCGCTCCCCCGGTCCGGCTGGGGCAAACCGGCGCGATCCAGCTTTCCCCAGTCTCCCCACAGTTCGTCCTGGCTGAGCTGTGCTCTTCGTCCGTGCTCTTCGTCCGTGCTCTTCGTCCGTGCTCTTCGTCCGTGCTCTTCGTCCGTGCTCTTCGTCCGTGCTCTTCGTCCGTGCTCTTCGTCCGTGCTCTTCG
>VGSZ01000372.1 GCA_016874845.1 Deltaproteobacteria bacterium | reverse complement strand
CGGTTCCCCACACCCCTCCAGCCCCCCCTCGCTCTGCTGGCAGGCTCGCGAAGGCACGACGTGGAAGATGACGCGCGCTCGCTGACGCTCGCCGCGCTGGTCGGGCTTGCTTCGCTCGCTCTTTCTTTCGTGCGCGTCTCGGGCCGAAGCGACGGTGTCGACGCGCGCTCGCTGACGCTCGCTCTTGCTTGCACGGCCATCGCGGGCCAGAGGATGGTCGTCGTGCGTCGTGCTGCGAGCCGCGGCCGGAGCGCGGTCGTGGACGTGCGAGGCGCACGCCGGAAGCGCGAAGGCGCGAGGGTCACCGGAAGGACGACGACCCGCTGTCGCCGGGGCGGTCTGAGTGCGACGCGAAGGTGATGTCCCGGCGCTTGGGACGTCGTCCGAAGCCCGCGCTCCCCCAGGCGCCGGGGGTTCCGAGGGGGTGCGGCGCAACGCATCCCCCCGGTCTCGCCGAAGGCGAAGGCAGCCATGCGGCAACGCACACAGAACGACACGCCAAAAGAAAAAACCTCGGCGTCAGCGAGCTCGCACGAAGCGCCCAACGAAGGCGAAGAGAGCACGTCAACGCCCGCAAGAGCGCACGAAGCGCCCAACGAAGGCGAAGAGAAAACCTCAAAGACAGGCTGAGAAGCCGCCGCAAAGCGAACCCGGAAAGGAAGAGCGGCCGAGCTCAAGCCGCCGCCGGCAAAGGCAAAGAAGCAGAAGAAGCGCGCAGCTCCTTCGCGCAGTGAAAGACGAACCGGATCGTGCACGCCAGAAACAGCGCATACACCAAAGAATACACCGCAGTATTCAGCTGCAGCCAGACATCAAGAAGAGCGATACCAACGCCGAAGAAAATCTGCCCACGGGTGTCGGGCGGCGACGTCTTCGGGTCGGTGATCATGAAGAAGGAAAAAAGCCAGAAAGCCCCACCCGAGATCTGCGCCCACAAGGTGATGTCGGTGGGCATGTGCGTCAGCTGCGCCCGCAAGACGGCGCCCAGGCAGTAGAAGGCCCAGAAGCTGACGACGAGCGGAAGCTTCTTCGCCCGCCACATGATGATCGTGCCCAACAGGAACACTAGGGCGACGGGCTGCCACGCGCCGCCCCACTGGTACGCCGGCGACACCGCCGCCTGCCCGCCCGAGAACAACAAGATCAGCACGAGCGCGAGGTTTGTCGGGTTGTAGATGTGGTGACCCTTCCACGTGACGATGAACTTGCCAGTCATCGTCATCCAACTGACCAGCAGCATCAGCCAGGTGTTGCCGGGTGCCGAGAACAACAGCGCCAGCCCGAGGCCCGAGATGACCCCCGACAGCGGGAAGATGAACATCCGCGTCAGTAGGTACGTGTAGACGACCTCGAGGGCGGCGCAGGTCAGGAGCGCGATCGCGATCTGCTCGCCGCTGCGATTGAACGACAGCAGGAAGTGCCCCATCAACACGTACGTCGAGTGGAAGCACACGAACAACCATCGCGGGTCGCCGCGGCCGGGCACGATCCACGCATTACGGTCGCGCAAGCGCGACAACCAAGATCGGTCATCGACGAGCGCGTTCTGTACTCCCACATCGGTGGCCAACGCGCTGGCCGAAGCCGGAGCAGACAGTGCAGCAGCCGTGGGGGTCATCGGGTCTCCTCCGTTTCGTGCAGGGGCTCGCGCTCCGCCGCCGGCGGCGGCGGCAGGCGCTCGATGCGGTGCACGCGCCCGGTCGGCAGGCCGCGGCGCTGCTCGACGACGCCGTCGGTCCAGCGCACCGTCACGTCGACGTCGCCGCGGTACTGGCCGAGGCCGGCGATGATCGTCTTGCCCGACTGCGCGCTCATGCCGTTGCCCGCCGACACCTCGCGGTACAGCGGCCGCGGCGCCGTGGCCGACGACGACGACGCGGCCGACGACGACGCGGCCGACGGCGCGATGGTCACGCGCACGCCGACGCCGTCGCGGTTCACCCGCTTGCCGTCGCCGCGCACCACCACGCCTACCCACGACGGCGTCTGCGGCTGCGTCGTCGTCGCCACGAACTCGTTGCGCAGCAGCGCGTAGGGCTGCCCCTGCGTCACGAACAGCACGTCGGGGCGGCCGTCGCCGTCGAAGTCCGACAGCAGCACGCCGCGGCCATCGAAGGATCGGTCGACGCCGACGTCACTGGCGCGGTTGTAGAAGCGCGCGCCGTCGCGCACGAAGACGTGGCTCCTCTGGTGCCCGCTCATGCTGCGGTCCTCGAACGGCGGCCACTTCTTCGTGTCGACGATGAAGCGCCGGTTGCCCGCCACCAGCCGCGACAGCCGGTACCAGTACTCGCGGTCCGGGCTCTGCGAGATGTAGCCGTTCGTAGCGATCAGGTCGGTGTCACCGTCGAGGTCGACGTCGACGAACTTCGCCCCCCAGCCCCAGCCGCCGTCCTTCGTCCCGACGTCTCCCGCAATGTTCTGGAACGTGCGCTTCGTCGGATCGTCGGGGTGCTCGGGATCGGGTCGGTTGTGCCACAGCAGGTTGCCCTCGGGCAGCACCGGGTGGTGCACGTTGGTCACGTAGATCTCGGGGTAACCGTCGTGGTCCATGTCGGCCAGGTCGGCGTTCATGCCCTTGAACGGGTCGCGCCCGATGTCGGTGGGAAACGTCCCCTGCACCAGCTCGAACGCTGCTCCGCCGCGATTCAGATACAGCTGGTCGGGGCCGAAGTCGTTGGCGAAATACAGGTCGACGTAGCCGTCGAGATCGACGTCGGCGGTGCCGATGTCGAAGGTAAAGCGCGTGTCCCGCAGACCCAGCGACGCCGGGTCGACGGTGGTGAAGCGGCCGGCGCCGTCGTTCCTCAGCACGTGCTTCTGGCCGCCGTTGGTGGCGTTGCCCCAGTTGTTGGGCAGCATGCGGCCGGCATTGTCGTGCGATGGAATCCGGTTGGTGCGGACGCGCGGCTCGTCGGGGATGTCCTCCTTCAGGTAGCGCTCGCCGAAGTAGCTGGCGAAGACGAGGTCGACGTCGCCGTCGTTCTCGAGGTCGACGAAGCTCGCCGCGAACCCGTTCATGTAGTCGGGGATACCAGCCGCGGCGCTGCCGTCGACGAACGTGATCGCGCCCGCCTCGTCGCGCTGCTGCACGAACAGCCGCGGCGCCTGCGCCACGGTGCCGACAAAGAGGTCCTCGTCGCCGTCGTTGTCGACGTCGGCGAACACGCAGTCCGAAGAGAATCCGTCGTCGTTGTTCAGGTCTTCGAGCGCCGGCATCGGCCAGCGCGCAAAGCGGATCGAGCCCGGCGTGCTGTCGTTGCGAAACAGCATGTTCGGCTCGCCGCTGCCGGCCTGCACCATGAACAGGTCGTCATCGCCGTCGACGTCGACGTCGGCGGCGCAGGCGGCGGCGCTCACCGCGCGCATGAACGGCGCAACGTTGTCGAAGAAAGGCGCGAAGTGGCCGAAGTGGTGCGCAAACGTCAGCCCGGTGGCCGCCGGCGCCTGCTCGACGAGCCGGAACGACAGCGCCGCGAAGCGGCCGCTGTCGTCGGCGGCGGTGGCCTTCCACACCGCCACGCCACCGCCGAGCAGGCCCAGCGCCACGATCCCAAGCAGCGCTGTGCGCCGTCGGTCGCGGGACCGCGGGGCGGTTGTCGCTCGCGGGTCGAGCCAGTCACCGCCTGGATGAAAGGAAGACATCACGGCACCTCCGTCCTTGGTCTTTCACTTCAAGACGATACCGGCAACCCGACGGGCGGCGTGCGCCCCCCGCAATCCGTGAGCGACTGCGATCGGTCGCCGCTCACGTGCTGATCACGAGGCACGCTTGAGTCTCCGCACACGATGGAAGCCGGGCGCGTCGTCCAAGCGGGCGCTCTGCGCGAGAGGGCGGATGTAGAAAATCGCGCGAGCGCTCTCGCGGGAACACTTTGCGCCGCTGTTTTTGAGCCACGGCGTGACCAGCGTCTTGCACGGACCTGCCCCGGGAATTTCGGACCACCGATCACATGAGCGGGTCCGCCGCTCGGGAGGTCCGATGAAGAAGAGCCGGTTCACCGAAGAACAGATGGTCAAGGCGCTCCGCGATGCCGACGCCACGAGCGTCGCCGAGGTC
>VGSZ01000371.1 GCA_016874845.1 Deltaproteobacteria bacterium | reverse complement strand
CAGCTGCAGCAGGAGCTCGGGGCCAAGCAGGGCGTCGAGCGGGAGCGTGCCGAGCTGGTGGCGCGCCTCGGCGCCCGCGAAAAGGCGCTGCGCGACGAGGAGCAGCTGCGCCGCGACGATGTCGCCGAGATCGCCCGACTGCGCGAGCGCGTGGCGGCGCTCGAAGAGGAGCGCCGCGGCCTCGATCCGGCGCGGACGCAGGGCCTCGCCGATGAGAACCAGCGCCTGCGCGACCGAGTCCGCAGCCTCGAGCGCGCCGCCGACCGCGCCGCCCGCGTCGCCGAGCTCGAAGACGAGCTCGCCGCCCTGCGCGCCGCCCACGAGCAGGCGGCGCGCGCCGCCGACGCACGCGCCGCCGACGTTGCCGAGCAGCTGCGCGTGCTGCAGGCGCGGGAGCGCGCGGCCCTTCACCGTGTCGACGAGCTGCGTGAGCAGCTGCACGACGCGCGGGTGCTGCTCGCGCGCGGCGACGCGCCGGCGCGGTCGCAGACGGGGCGGGTCGGCGTGTTTATCGACGAGGCCAACCTGTCGGCGTCGGCGCGACGCGACCTCGACAGCCGCCTCGACTACCGCGCGCTGCTCGAGGCGCTCGTCGGCGACCGTCCGCGCGCCTGCGCGGTGGCCTTCGTCGTCGACGCGCCCGAGACGCCGCCGGCGAAGCACCACGCCTTCGTCGCGCGGCTGCGGGAGCAGGGCTGGGACGTCCGCGAGAAGCGCGCGAAGGTGCGCGCCGACGGCAGCCGCAAGGCCGACTGGGACATGGGCATCGCGATGGAGATCCTCGACGTCGTCGACGACCTTGACGTCGTCGTGCTCGGCTCGGGCGACGGCGACTTCCTGCCGCTCGTGAAGCGCCTGCGTCGCCTCGGCCGTCGCGTCGAGGTCGCCGCCTTCCGCGCCTCCACCGACGAGAGCCTCGTCGGTGGCTGTGACGCCTTCCTTGGTCTCGACGGCCGCTTCCGGTTGCCCCGATGAGCATCGCGTCTTCCCCGAACGACGACCTCACCAGCCCTGATGCCGCCGTCGCGCTGTCGTGCCTGTCCTGCGGGCAGCGCCACGGCGTGCTCGACGGCGCCATCGCGTGCGGCCGCTGCGGCGGGCTGCTCGACGTGGCGCTCGACTCGGCGCGCCTGCCGAAGGCGCCGTCAAAGGCCTACGGGGGCACGTGGGCGTGGCGCGACTGGTTCGCGCCGGCCGTCGCCGACGTCGACATCACGAGCCTCGGCGAGGGCTCGGGTCCGCTCTGCGACCTTGAGGTCGCCGGGCGGCGGGCGTGGCTGAAGCAGTGCGGCCAGCAGCCGACGGGGTCATTCAAGGACCTCGGGATGACGGCGCTGGTGTCCTATGCGCAGGCGCGTCGTCGACAGCGGGGCGAGCGCATCGACGCCCTCGTCTGCGCGTCCACCGGCGACACGTCGGCGGCGCTGGCCGCGTACGGCGCGCGGGCTGGGATCCCGGTGGTGGTCCTCTTGCCGGCGGGCAAGGTGTCGCTGGCGCAGCTCGTCCAGCCCCTTGCCCACGGCGCCCGCGTCGTCGCCGTCGACGGCGACTTCGACGCCTGCATGCGCGTCGTCGTCGACGTGGCGAAGCGGCCCGGCGTCGTGCTGGCCAACTCGAAGAACCCGCTGCGGCTGCTCGGGCAGATGACCGTGGCCTTCGAGATCGCCGCCGACCTCGCCGCTCGCGGGCAGCCGCCCCCTGACGTCGTGCTGGTGCCTTCGGGCAACCTCGGCAACGTCTCGGCCATCGCGCGCGGCTTCGAGCTGCTGCGCGATCTCGGTCTGCTGGCCCGCCTGCCGCGGCTGGTTGCCTGCCAGGTCGAGGCGGCGAACCCGCTGTATCGGGCGTTCTCGTCGTCGACGCTGCCGACGGTGGCGTCGGTGACTGCCGGCGAGACCCACGCCACCGCCATCCGCATCGGCGACCCGGTGAGCGCCCCCCGAGCGGCGCGCGCGCTGGCCGCGACCCACGGGCTGGTGACGTCCGCCGACGAGGCGCAGCTGCTCGACGCCA
The DNA here is from genome assembly GCA_016874845.1 of Deltaproteobacteria bacterium. Taxonomy (GTDB): domain Bacteria; phylum Myxococcota; class UBA727; order UBA727; family VGSZ01; genus VGSZ01. The sequence goes on along the minus strand of VGSZ01000371.1, from coordinate 2,048 downwards.
TGGCGCGCGCCGAGCGGCAGGGCCATCTGGTGTGCCCGCAGACGGCGGTGGCGCTGGCGGGGCTGCACGACCTCGTGCGGCGGGGCGTCCTCGGCGCTGATGAGACCGTCGTCGTCGTCGGCACCGCCAGCGGGCTGAAGTTCGTCGAGCAGAAGCTCGCCTTCCACTCGGGCACGACGGCGCTCGGCGACCTCGCCCTGCCGGCGTCGACGGCGGCGCTGCGCAACCCGGTGCGGACCTGCGCGCCGTCGGCCGACGCCGTCTGGCGCGCCGTCGAGTCCGGCCCGTGATCGCGCTGGCGCTGGCGACGTTGTTGTCGACGACGATCGTCGACGACCTGTACGGCCGGCGGCTGCTGTTCGCCGACGACGGGCGGCCGCTCGTCCCCCTCGGGATGATGCAGGGGCAGACGAAGGTCGTCGTGCGCGCGCCACGCGGGCTGCTGCTCGACGTCGGCGGCAAGCCGCTGCGGGTCCGCGGCAAGGCCCCGGTCGCGATCGCCGTCGAAGGCGGTAAGCCCGGCGTCGTCCGCCGGCTCTACGTCGTCGAGACCCTCGAGGGCGAAGCGCGGGCGACCAAGCGCGCCGCCGCCGACCGCTGGCGGGCCCGGGGTCTCGACGTCGTCGTGCTCGACACTGGCGCCGTCTACGGCGTGAAGGGCACCGTCGTCGACAACCGCGCGGCCCTGATCGCCAGCACGGCGCCGGTGCCGCCCGCGATGACCGACGTGCGCCCGGTGCCCCTCGACTGGCTCGATGAGCGGCCCACGGCGACCTTCGTCGTCACCGCCGGAAGGCGCACACTGCGTGGCGGCTTCGTACGCGTGCGCGCCGACGGCGGCGGCGCCGTGGTGGTCGACAACGTCGAGCACAGCGTCGGCTACGCCGCCCACGGCTTCGAGGACCGACGGCTGCGCGACGAGGTCGTCATCGTGCCCGACAAGAACGGGCGCGCGGCGGTGGTGAACATCGTCGACGAGAACGACATGGTGGCCGGCGTGTTGCCGTCGGAGATGTTCCCCAGCGCGCCGATGGAGGCCCTGAAGGCGCAGGCGGTGACGGCGCGCGGCGAGCTGTTCGCCAAGATCGGGCGACGGCACTTCACCGACCCGTTCCTGGTCTGCACTGAGCAGCACTGTCAGGTCTACAAGGGGCTCACCGCCGAGCACCCGCGCACCAACGAGGCGGCGAAGGCCACCACCGGCGAGCTGGCGTTCCTCGATGGCCACGTCGTGGACAGCGTGTATTCGGCCTGCTGCGGCGGCCACAGCGAGCCCGTCGATGTCGTCTGGGATCGGCCGCCCCGCGCCGAGCTGGTGGGCCGCCCCGACGCCCTGCGCGTCAACGAGCGGGGTGTGGCGTGGCTGAACCCGGGGCTGGCCGAGGCGTTCTTCGCGCCGTCCCCGATGCCGTCCTCGGTCACGCCAGCGGCCGCGGCGCCGCCGCCGGCGTCCCACGAGCAGCGGGTGGCTGAGCGCCTCGTCAGCGACGACGACGTGCGGGCGTTCATCGCCTTGCCGCGCGAGGTCGCCTGGTGCGGGCGCAGCACGATGAACCAGAAGGGCGACGCGTGGCGCTGGACGCGGCGGTTCACCCGGGCCGAGCTCGACGCCGCCTTCGCCGACCTCGACGTCGGCACCGTGCAGCGCATCGTGGTCGAGGAGCGTGGCCCTGGCGGCCGCCTGCGCGCGCTGCGGGTCGAGGGCACGTCGCAGACGGCGCGCGTGTTGCGCGAGCTTCCGGTGCGCAAGCGCCTGAAGAACCTGCGCTCGGGGCTTTTCGTCGTCGACGAGGAGCGCGACGCCGACGGCGCGCTCGTCGCTGTCGTGCTGCGCGGCGCGGGCTTCGGCCACGGCGCGGGCATGTGCCAGCAGGGGGCCATTGGCATGGCCGAGGTCGGGGCCGGCTACCGCGACATCCTGCGGCATTACTACGCCGGCGCCGAGGTCAAGCAGGTGTTCTGACGGCGTCAGGCTCGACGACGTCCCGCCCGACGATGTCCCGCCCGACGACGTCCCGCCCGACGACGTCCCGCCCCACGACGACCCG
>VGSZ01000370.1 GCA_016874845.1 Deltaproteobacteria bacterium | reverse complement strand
GATACAGCACGAGCTGCTCGACGAGGGGCAGGTAGCCTGGGCGGATGGGCAGGTCGGTCCACTCGCGGTCGATGGACGTCGCCAGCAGCAGCACGCGCCCCCGCCCTTCGGGGCCGACGTCGCGCTCGAGCAAGGCCGGGGCGTCGTTGGTGAAGCGCATCAGCACCTCGCGTGGCGCCTGTGAGTCGGGCTCCACCAGCATCGTCGTCGTCGTGCGCACCCGCGCGAGGCCGGGCAGGGCCTCGCCGCCGGCGCCGGCGAACGCGCGCAGCGCCGGGTGCTCGGCCTTGAACCGCGTGAAGCCGAGCACCTCGGCGATGCTGGCGTCGTCGAGCAGCGCCTGGCCCTTGGCCCCGCGCAGCACCGCCGGCAGCACGCGGGCGAGGTCGCGGTTCCAGGCGTCGACGTCGACCTGGTCGCCCATCGTGAGCAGCAGCCCGGCGCCTGCCTCGACGTGCGACGTCACCGCCGCCGCCGCCGCAGGCGCCAGCCGCGCGACGTTGGCCAGCACGATGACGTCGACGTCGACCAGAGCGGCGGCGTCGAGCTTCTCGGGCACGGTCACCGTGACCGCCAGCCGCCCGCCGCCCGCCGCGGCCCGCGACGCCGTCAGCGCCTGCGTCAGGTAGAAGACCTCGTCGGCAAACGGCAGCGCATCAGCCTCGCCGTCGACGACGAGCACGCGCACGGCGCTGGTGGGCTCGCGCGGCAGCACGACCTCGTTGTCGGCGGCGAAGGCGTCGTCGCCGAGCGTCAGCGTCAGCGTGCGGGCGTCTTCGGCCACGCCCTCGTCGTCGGAGGCGGTGATGGCGGCGGTGAACGTGCGCTCAACGAGTCGCCCCGAAGACAGCGGCAGCGACAGCCGCGCTGCCCGGCGCGGACCCACCTGCAGGTCGGCGGGCACCTCGACGTCGGGGCCGCCGTAGCGGGCGGCGTGGAAGCGCACCACCAGCCCCTGCGCGCCGGGGCGGACGTCGGCGTCGGCGACCCCGTGGTTCGGGGGCGGGTCCTCGTCGAAGGCGGCGACCAGATCGACGCGCAGGCCGGCGCCGTCTTCGGGGGGCGTCGCCGCGGGGAAGGCGTGGGCGGCCAGATCCGACACGACGATCACGCGCCGGTCGCCGCCGCCTTCGGCGCCAGCTCCCGCGCCGCCGGTGCCGGTCCCGGCCCCGGCGGCCGGCGTGGCGTTGCGGGCCAGCGTCGCCGCGCGGGCCACGCAGGCGCCGACGTCAGCGAACGCCCAGCCCGCCTCGCTGCGTTCGAGCGCTTCGAGCACCGCGCGTCGCTCGAAGGTCGGGGCCACCACGTCGCGGGGCGTGGCGTCGCAGGCGACCAGACCGACGCGGACATCGTCGACGAGGCCGGTGATGGCCTCGCGCGCCTTGGCCTTCGCCCGCGCGAAGGCGTCGCGGCCGTCGAGCGCCGTGTGCATCGAGGCCGAGACGTCGAGGGCGACGACGACGGCCACCGGCGCGCGGGTCAGCGTGGCGGTGGCCTCGTCGACGAGCAGCGGCCGGGCGATGGCGCCGGCCAGCGCGGCGAGGAGAAGCGTGCGCACGAGCAGCAGCAGCAGCTGGCGCAAGCGGATGCTGCGTGCGGTGCGTTTCTGGCTGCGAAGCAGCAGCTCGATGGGCGCAAACGCGACGCGGCGGGCGCGCCGGCGCGACAACAAGTGGATGATCACCGGCAGCGCGACGACGACGAAGCCGCCGACGAGCGCGCCATCGAGCAGCGCCAGCGAGCCCACGTCAGCGCCTCCCCGCGGCGCGCGCGTCGCCGAGCACGTGGGCCAGCGGCTCGACCACCGGGCGATCGCCGCGCACCAGCGCGTAGCGGCCGTCGGCCCGACCCACCGCGGCCTCGACGGCGGCGAGGAAGCGGTGGAGCTCGTCGAGGTAGGCGCCGCGGACCAGCGGCGCGTCGACCTGCACCTCGCGGCTCCCCTCCAGATCCTCGAACTTCACGACGCCGTCGAAGGGGAAGTCGACCTCGTCCTCGTGCAGCACCTGCAGCACCAGCGCGTCGCCGCCGCGGCGCCGCAGGACCGCGAGGGCGTCGAGCGACGCGCCGCCGCAGTCGACGAAGTCGCTGATCACGACGACGACGGTTTTCTTGCGCACGCGCTCGCAGACGCGCTCGAGGGCGTCCTGCAGCGCGGTCTGGCCATCGGCCTGCACGGCGACGAGGGCGGCGCAGACCTGCGCGAGGGCGTCGCCGCGACCACGGGGCGGCAGCTGCGCGCGCTCGCCGCCGGCGAACAGGCTGAGGCCCGGGGCGTCGCCGCGGTGCAGGGCGACGTAGGTCACGGCGGCGGCGAGCGTGCGCGCTACCTCGAGCTTGCTCGTCGACAGCGCGCCGCGGGCGCCGCCGGCGTAGGCCATCGAACGCGAGGTGTCGACGACGACCACGACGTCGATGCGGGTCTCGTCCTCGGTGCGGCGTACGTAGCTCTTGTCGAGGCGCCCCATGACCTTCCAGTCGAGGCGACGCAGGTCGTCGCCGGGGGCGTAGACCTTGTGCTCGGCGAACTCCGACGAGCTGCCGAAGCGCCGCGACCGGTGGCCGCCGGCCCATAGCGCATCGGCAACGACGCGGGCCCGCAGCTCGAGCGGCGCCAGGCCGTGCAGCGTCTTTGGCGACAAGAGGGACGCACCCGCCGTCCCGACGGCACCGCCCGGCGAAGACGGCTCCACAGGCTCGCGCGGGTCGGATCGGCCGCCCCCGCGGGCGTCGTCGACGTCGCCGACCCCGGGGCGCTCGCTCAAGCGGTGTCTCCCACGACGCGCACGATCTCGTCGATCACGTCGCGGGCGCGCGCGCCCTGTGCCTGGGCCTGGAACGACACGACCACGCGGTGGGCCAGCACCGCCGGCGCGACGCGTTGCACGTCCTCGACGGAGGCGGCGAAGCGCCCGTGCAGCACCGCGCGGGCCTTGGCGGCGAGCACCAGCGACTGCGACGCGCGCGGGCCAGCGCCCCACGACAGCTTCGCCGCCGGCGACGTCACCTTGCCGCTCCTGCCATCGACGGCGCCGGCCTCGTCGGGGCGTGTCGCGCGCACGAGCTTCACCGCGTAGCGCACCACCGAGTCGGGCACCGGCACGCGGCGCACCAGATCCTGGTAGCGCAGCACGTCGTCCACCGAGAGCACGGCCTCGGGCTTCCGGCCCTGCGCGCCGGTGGTCTGGCGCACGATCTCGACCTCGTCGTCCAAGGTGGGGTAGCCGACCTCGATGAGGAACATGAAGCGGTCGAGCTGCGCCTCGGGCAGCGGGTAGGTGCCCTCCTGCTCGATGGGGTTCTGGGTCGCGAACACAAGGAACGGCGGCGGCAGCGGATACGTGGTGCCGCCGGCGGTGACCTTCTGCTCCTGCATCGCCTGCAGCAGCGCCGCCTGGGTCTTGGGCGGCGTGCGGTTGATCTCGTCGGCGAGCAGCACGTGGGCGAACACGGGCCCCTTCAAGAAGCGAAAGGTGCGGGCGCCGGTGGTCTTGTCTTCCTCGAGCACGTCGGTGCCGGTGATGTCTGACGGCATCAGGTCGGGCGTGAACTGGATGCGGTTGAACGACAGGCCCAGCGTGTCGGCGAGCGTCTGGATGAGGAGCGTCTTGGCGAGGCCGGGCACGCCGACGAACAGCCCATGGCCGCGGGCGAACAGCGCCATCAACAACAGCTCGACGACGTCGTCCTGGCCGACGATGCGCTTCTTGATCTCGGCGCGCAGCCGCGCGGCCTTCTGCTGCAGGTCGGCCACCAGGGTGACGTCGTCGGCGCCCTGCGTGCTGGCGGGGTCGGCGGCGCCGGCGTCCTGCGAAGGGGCGTCGGACGTTGCGGAGCGGTCGTCGTGGTCGGACATGGGCGTTCCTGATTCCTGTCGTCGCGGCGAAGGCGCCTCGGACCGCCCCGCCGGAGCGGACGGCGGCGGAAGGCTAACGAGCTGGTGCCTCGCGCACCAACGGCGCCGTTGCGTTGGCTGCCGTCGTGGCTGCCGTCGTGGCTGCCGTCGTGGCTGCCGTCGTGGCTGCCGTCGTGGCTGCCGTCGTGGCTGCCGTCGTGGCTGCCGTCG
>VGSZ01000369.1 GCA_016874845.1 Deltaproteobacteria bacterium | reverse complement strand
CGGGCGGCGTGGCGCAGGCGGCGACGACGAGCAGGGCCAGCGCGGCCCCCGGGGACAACCGCCGGACGACCAGCGTCCGACCGGCGGTCGCTCGGGGTGGAGGCCGCAGGATCCGGCGAGGATCGGGTGAACCGGGCGACCGAGGCATGGCCCATGGTAACGTCCCAGCCCGTCGACTCGGTCGTCGTCGATGTCGATCTGGTCCCCGGGGTCTCCATGCGCCTGCCGTCGTCCGTTGTCGCCGTCCTGCTGCTCGCGTCGCTCGCCCATGCCGGCGACAAGCCCCCCGACAAGGGCTACGCCGCTCCGCCGACGGTGACCGCCGTCGACGGCGGCGGAGCGATGGACGAGCCGCGCAAGGTGGCCGAGGCGTACTTGAAGGCCCTGTCGGGCAAGGGCGACGACAGCGCGCGCAACTACCTGCTGGGCGGCGTGACCCTGACCGCCAACGACTTCTCGATCCCCAACTGGAAGCTCAAGAAGCGCGACGCGCCGCGCATCGAAGACAAAGACGTCGGGGGCGCCGTGAAGATGCTGGGCGAGCTCGAGCAGAAGGGCGCCGAGCTGCTGAACGCTGTCGTCGTCTCGGGCGAAGACAGCTCGGTGCACCTGTCGCAGGCGAAGGCCGACAAGCTGATGGAGCCGACCAAGTCGCAAGCGCAGAAGTTCATCGACGCCTACCCGACGTTCGCGTACGTCGCCCGCGTGGGTCGGCCGGTCTTCTGGCACCCCGACAATCCCTTCCTCAAGGAAGTGAAGAAGCTTCCGAAGGGCGGCCACTACCACCTCGAGGTCCACCGCTTCCAGATCGAAGAGACCGACAACAGCAAGTCCTCGCGGGTGTGGCCGCTGCGCGTGCTGCGGCTGACGTCGACAGGCTACGACTCGGGCTGGAAGATCCTGCCGGCCTCCGACTGGGACCCGAACTACTGACGGTGGGCGTGCCCGCCCCTGCTCGCCCCGGTCGCGTCGTCGCCGCGCGCTGCGGCGGCTCCGCGGTTGGCGTCGTTTCGGTCGTCGTTTCGGTTGTCGTAAGCGCCGCGGCGCACGGTTGCGCGGCGACCGCGTCGTCGACGGTCGGGCGCACCGGCGGTCTGTCGGTCGTCGTCGATGGCCGGTCGGTGGCTGCGGGGCCGGCGGCGTTCACGGTGCGCGTCGGCGCCCGCGACAGCGCCCGGGTGGTGTCGCTGCGCGGCGTGGGCGAGATCGTCGTCCTCGACGACGCGTGTCGCTTCGCGCGGCTCGAGCCCGGTGGTGCGCTGCGGGTCTGGCGCCACGACGGCGGCTGCGCCGCCGCCCGCGACGGGCGCCTGTGCTTTCGCGCGGTCGGCTTCGTCGACGACGCCGACCGCGTCCGCGCGACGGTGGACGGCTGCGCCGAGCAGAACGAGCTGTTCCTCGACCGTATCGACGGCGCCGCCGCCGAGACCGGGCTTGGACCGCGCACGCTGGTCGAGCGCTGCGTCGACGTGGCCGCCGCCGCGCCGTCGGAGCTGCGCGTCGTCGCGATCGCCGTCGACGGCAACGACCAGCCGTGGCGTGGGCTGCGCGTGCGCCGCGACGGTGACGGGCTCGGGGTCTGCTTCCTGTCGAAGAAGACCGGCCGGTACCGCATCGAGGTCGTCATCGAGGACCCCGGGCCGCGCGCCTTCGTGCTTCAGGGCGACGTCGACGACTTCTGATCGGCCGGCTTGTCGTCGGCGGCGGCGGCCGCCGCCGCTGGTGCCCGCCGGTGCGCCGGCGACGACGACGCTGCGGTCGGCTTCTTTTCGACGTGCTGCCAGTCCTTGAGCGAGCGCCAGCGTCCACCCCATGTCCAGCCATGCCGCTCGAAGAGGGTGACGGCGGGGCTGCGCGGCGTCAGCAGCCCGACGTGGTCGCTGTCGTCGCGGTCGACGACGAAGGCGCGGCCGGCGGCGGGAATGACGACGGCGCCCTTCTGGTAGGGGTTCCACAGGGGGTTGATGTCGATGGCCCGGCCGTAGGCGTGGGGCGACCAGCCTTTGCCGCCGGTGACCGGTCGGCAGTTGAACGCCGAGGTGATGTTCGCCGCCATCAACTCTGCGTCGTCGCCGCCTCGAGCGGTGGCGGGAGCGATCTGCTCGATGGCGAAGCCAGCCTGGAGCAGCGCCTTGAAGACGACGACGGCGTCCTCGGCGACCGCCTCGTGCAGGGTCAGCACGCCCGACCGCACGACGCCGTCGACGCCGCGGTAGGCGACGTGCACGTTGCGCAGCGACGACAGCGGCACCGGGCAGCCCGCACGCCAGACGACGCCGGTCATCGCGGCGACGTCGGCGTCGGACAGCGGGGCGACGAAGAAGAGCACGCCCGGGTCGGTCGTCGGGGGCGACGCCGCCGCCGCCGCACCATGTGGGGTGGCGGCGAGCAGCGAGGCCAAGGCGAGCGCGAGCACGCGAACCGCCGTCCTTGTCGGCTCAGCGCAGGCGGCGGATCGTGCGGACGGGCGTCTGGAACGACCGGAAGGCCTCGTCGATGGCGCGCCGGTTGAGGCGGAACATGATCTTGGTGGTCTGCGGGTCGCTCGGGTCGGGGGTCGTCAGGATGCGCGTTTCGCCGTCCTTGTTGATGTTGACGACGAGCTGCGCGCCGCCGGTCACCACCATCGCGCCGTCGATGTACAACGTCGTGCCGCGGGCGCGGGTCAGGTCGATGGAGCGCGTGATGGTGTCCTTGAGGTTCCAGATGACAAGGCCGCGCCACATGAAGAACGCGTCGCGGGCCATGGTCAGCCCGCCGTTCTCGATGATCAGGATGCCGCAGCCGCAGGTCTGCGACGCCCGCATCTGGCCGTTGACGGTGATGCGCAGGATCACCGGGTCCGGGCACCTGTCCTCGATCCAGAAGTCCTGATGCTCGAGGCGGTCGAGGTCGGTCAGCGGCAGTTGGGCCGCCGTGCCCGTGTGCGTGTGGGTCAGGCCGTTGATCTTGTAGGCCGTGCCCACGTGGCACTTGGCGTTGCCGAACCAGCCGTCGTTGACGGCCAGCGCGCCGCCGTTCTGGTTCAGCAGCTGGCTCTGCGTGATCGTGCGCGCCGCCGCCGACAGCTCGGTGACCGCCTGGTTGAACGCAGCGTCGTTGTCGCCGTCGCAGAAGTTCGTCAGGTACGTCGGCGCCACCGAGCTCAGGTGGTTCGGCAGGCGGTTCAGGCAGCCGTCGCCGAGCAGGGTGTCGTTGTCGCTGGAGATGTCGACGGCGGGCGCGTACGGCACGCCGACGTTCGGCGACGCGCACTCTTCGCGGTACGACGAGATGAGCGCGTAGGACTTGCGGTCGAGCAGCCCGTCGAGGTTGTAGTCGAGGTTGCAGACCTCGTTGACGTAGGTCGTGCTGGTGGCGCTGGCCGCCGTCTGCTTGGGCACCTTGGCCCAGCAGGCGCGGTCGGTGTCGGTGGCGATGGCGCCGGCCGGGGCAGGCACCGGGTTCGGATCGGTGGCGTTGTTCGTGCGGTGCGCGCCGTAGGTGACGTCCTGCCCGTAGCCGTAGGCGAGGCAGTTCTGCTCGCAGGTGCCGAGCGGTCCGCGGTCGCTCAGGTCAAGCCGGGCGATGAACGCCGGGTTGCCGATCTCGCGCACGAAGCCGCCGACGACGCCGGGGGTGATCGCGGCGCGGGTGACGGGGTGGATGCGCTTGAACGTGCCCGGCTTGTTGCCGCCCGCCGTCGACGACGTCGTGCCCACCACCGGGAGCGTCTGCCGGTTGAAGATGAACCAGCGTGAGGGCCCGGCGATCGTCCGGGCGCGCGGCGCATAGGCCTTCGTCTGGCCGAGGTTGGTAAGGCTCTGGCTTGTCCCGTTGTAGCCGGGGGAGCTGCCCGGGATCCCGGTGATGCGGTCGGCGCCGGCGGCGAACTTACCGGGTGAGCCGGCCGGATCGATCAGCGTGGGGAAGCCGCGCTCGCCGCCGATCGATGGGATCATCAGGTTGTCCTCGATGGCGCCCGGGCCGTACACCGTCGAGGTCACCGGATCGAGGTTGATGCACGACGAGCGGAACGGGCGATCGGGCTCGTCGAGCACCTGGTTGCCGTCGGTGTCCACCGCCAGCAGGCAGCCGGG
>VGSZ01000368.1 GCA_016874845.1 Deltaproteobacteria bacterium | reverse complement strand
AGAAGAACGACGACCAGAAGAACGACGAGCAGGACCAGCAGCAGGACCAGCAGCAGCAGGACCAGCCGAAGCAGGACCAGCCGAAGCAGGACCAGCAGCAGCAGGACCAGCAGCAGCAGGACCAGCAGCAGCAGGACCAGCAGCAGCAGGAACAGCCGAAGCAGGGGGCCGGCGCCGACGCGGCGAAGCCGAAGAAGCCTTCGAAGGACGAGAAGCGTCGCCTGCTGCAGGGGCTGCGCTCGCGGGAGCGGCCGCTGACGCCGCTGGAGATGCGCGGCGCCGAGCAAAAGCGCGCGCGGGAGGGCAAGGACTGGTGACGGCGCCGGTGCCCTTCCTGATGCGCGTCGCGCTCGTCGCTGTCGTGGTCGGCGCCGGCGTGCTGCTGTCGTCGCTGCCGGCGCGCGCGAGCGACGCGCTGCTCGGGCTGCGCATGCAGACCAGCGCGACGACGGTGAAGCAGGGCGACACGTTTCGCCTCGATATCGTGCTGACGGTGCGCGGGCAGGACGCCGCCGACGAGATCGAGGGCCCCGATCTGACCGACTTCGACGTCGTCGGCCAGAGCGAGTCGAGCAACGCGAGCTTCACCTTCAGCGGCGGCCGCCGCTCCGTCGTCGTCGAGCACCGCCGCGCGTACATGCTGCGCGCCACCGAGGCGGGCACGAAGCAGGTGGGCGAGGCCACCGCGCGCCTCGACGGCAACGTCGCCCGCGCCGCGCCGGTCACGATCCGCGTGGTCGGCGACAAGAGCGCGCCACCGACCGACGACGACGACGACGGCGCCGCCCGCGCCGACAGCCCGCCCGACGCCCCCGCCGCCGTCGTGGTGCCTGCCGCCCGCGAGCCGGGCGCGCGCTTCGCGGGGCGCGAGCTGCCCGACATCTTCCTCGACGTGCGCCCCGACAAGGAGACCGTCGTCGTCGGCCAGCAGGTGGGCGTCGTCGTCGAGGTGTGGTCGCAGGTGCCGCTCGGCCAGTACCCGCGGATGCCGGGGCCCAAGCCCCAGGGCTTCGTCTGCCTGTCGCTGAACGACGGCACGCCGCTGGCGGCGACGCAGCGGGTGCTGCGCGGGCGGACGTGGATCGTGTACCCGGTGACGCGCGACGCGCTTTTTCCGTTGTCGCCGGGCAAGAAGCAGCTCCCGGCGCTGACCCTCGATGTCACCCCCGCCGGATCGTTCTTTCGACGCAGCACCGACGTGCGGCTGAGCAGCGAGACCGTCACCCTCGACGTGCTGCCGCTGCCCGACGGCGCCCCCGCCGGCTTCGTGCCCGGCAACGTCGGCCTGTGGGACCTGCGCGTCTCGGCCCGCCCGCAGCGGGTGGCCGCCGGCGAGCCGTTCACCCTGGTCGTCGAGGTCACCGGCGTCGGCAACGTCGACGCCGTCGAGCCGCCGTCGTGGCCGGGCACGCGCGAGCTGCGGCTGTTTCCGCCGACGGTGAAGCGCGAGCGCGGCGACCAGGACGGCGTCGTCGCCGGCCGCGTCGTCGTCGAGACCCTGGTGCAGGCCGCCGAGCCGGGCACCGTGCGCATCCCGTCGCTGGCGCTCGTGACCTACTCGCCCGACGAGGGCCGCTACGTCACGCGCACCGCGCCGCCCCTCGACGTCGTCGTGGGACCTGGCAAGGGTGCGGCGACCGCCGCCGCGAAGGACCCGGGCCCAGCAAAGCGCCGCCGCGTCGACGTCGGGCAGGGGCCGCGGCCGCTGGCGCTCGACATCGAGCCGCGCGGCGCGCGCGTCGACGACGACGGCGTCGTCTTCGCCGGCCTCGGCGCGGGCGGGCTCGCCGCCGCCGTCGGCCTGGTGTTCGGTCGACGGCGTCGCGTCGCGGCGAGCGCCGGCGGGGTCGCCCGTCGACGCAGGCAGGACCGCGCGACGGCGCTGTCTTTGGCGCAGCAGCAGGGCGACCTCGCCGCTGCCCAGCGGCTGCTGCTCGACGCGCTGGCCGACCGCTGCGGCGACGACGTGCGCGCTGTCGACGCGGCGCAGTGGGAGCAGCTGCTGCCTGCCCGCGGCGTCGGCGCGCCGCTGGTCGCGCGCGTCACCGCCGCCGCGCGCGCCGCCGACGCCGCCCGCTACGCCCCCGGCGGCGCGCAGAAGGCCGCCCTGGACGCCGTCGCCGCCGCCGCCCGCGCCGTCGACGACGACGCGTCGGCCCCGGAGGCCGCGTGACCGGCGCCCTGCTGCTCCCCCTGATCCTCGGCGTGGCCAGCGTCGACCCGCGCGTCGTCGAGGCCCAGCAGCTCGCCGCCCATGGCGAGACGTCGGCGGCGCGGGGCCAGTACGCCGCGATCCTCGACGACCTCCAGGCCGCCGGCGCGCCCGGCTCGGCGGCGCTGCACTACGACCTCGGTACGCTGGCCCTCGTCGACGGCGACGTCGGCGCCGCCATGCTGCACCTGCTGGCCGCGTCCCGCCGCGACCCGGGCCACGAGGACATCGCCTACAACCTCGCCCGCGCGCAGGAGGCGCGGCAGGACCGCGTCGAGTCGTCGACGTCGTCGCCGGCGTCCTGGGCCTCGGCGCTGGGCGGGCGCCTGCCGCCCCGCGGCGTCCGCGTCGTCGCTGGGCTCGTGGCCGCGCTGCTCGGCCTCGTGCTCGCGCTCCGCGGCGCGCTTGGCCCACGGGTGCCGCCGGCCATGACCGTCGGCGCGGCGGCGGTCGCCTCCCTCGCCTTCGCCGCGTGGGGCGCGCGCAGCGCGTTCGAGCGCCGCGCCGTCGTCGTCGTCGTCGAGGCCACGACGGCGCGCTCGTCGCCCGATGCGCAGGCCGCCGGCTTCGACGTGCACCCGGGGCTGTCGGGCGAGCGCGTCGACGAGGCCGCCGGCTGGTGGCGCGTGCGCCTCGAGAACGGCCTCGACGTCTGGGTCGACGTCGACGCGGCCCGGCTCGTGCCGTGACCGAGCCGACGACGGGGGCCGGCGCGGCGCGCCACGCGACGACGGACCGCGGAAGCCGGCATCAAACCCGTGCCGACAACGACGACGCAGGAGCCCGCCATGCATGCCGCCACCGATCCCTTTGCGACCTTCGCCGGCTGGGTGCAGGAGGCTGAGGCCAGCGAGCCCAATGACCCCAACGCGATGACGCTGGCGACGACGACGAAGGACGGCTTCCCGTCGGCGCGCATGGTGCTGCTGAAGGGCTGGGACGCGCGCGGCTTCGTCTTCTACACGAACCTCGGGTCGCGCAAGGCGCGCGAGCTGCTCGACAATCCGCGCTGCGCGCTGCTGTTCCATTGGAAGTCGCGGCGCCGGCAGGTGCGCGTCGAGGGCGACGCCGTGCGCGTCGACGACGCCGAGGCCGACGCCTACTTCGCCTCGCGTCCGCGCGACTCGCAGGTAGGCGCGTGGGCCAGCAAGCAGAGCCAGCCGCTCGAGGGCCGTCACGAGCTTCAGGCGCGGGTCGCCCGCTTCGCCGCGCAGTACGTCGTCGGCGACGTGCCGCGCCCGCCGTTCTGGTCGGGCTTTCGCGTCGAGCCGCGCGCGATCGAGCTGTGGGAGGACCGCCCCTTCCGCCTGCACATGCGCTACCGCTACGAGCGCGACGGCGCGGGCTGGAAGCACCGCGAGCTCTTTCCCTGATCAGCGCCCGGAGGCCCCGATGACCACGACGACAAGCCCGCTGCTGCAGCCGCTGCGCCTGCGCTCGGGGGCAGTGTTGCGCAATCGCCTTGCCCTGGCGCCGCTGACCAACACGCAGAGCGGCGACGACGGCGTCCTGCACGACGACGAGGCGCGGTGGCTGCTGCGCCGGGCGCGCGGCGGCTTCGGCCTCATCGAGACCTGCGCGGCCTACGTGACGCCGGCGGGCAAGGCGTTCGACGGCCAGCTTGGCGTGGCCAGCGACGCGCAGGAGGCGGCGGTGCGCCCGTGGGCGGCGGCGCTGTCGTCGACGGAGACGTGCGCCCTCGCGCAGCTGGTGCACGGCGGCCTGCGCAGCCCGCGGCGCTTGACCGGGCAGCAGCCGGTGGCGCCGTGGGCCGGCTACGTCGAGCCCGGCAACAAGGAGTTCGAGGCGCCGCGCAGCCTGGCCACCGCCGAGGTCGCGGCCGCCGGCGACGCCTTCGTCGACGCGGCCGTGCGCT
>VGSZ01000367.1 GCA_016874845.1 Deltaproteobacteria bacterium | reverse complement strand
GTCCACTGCACCCATCCACAGCGGCCTGCCCGCATGGAAGGAAGGCAGGACCCATGCGCCCCGTGCACCACCTCTCGCCCCGCGACCGGCGCTGATCGTTCGCCACCGTCTTCGTCACGGCGGCGCTGTCCGGCTGCATCAACGAGCTTGGCGGCGACGAGGACCACGACACCGGCGACCCGGTCATCGAGGCCGGGCTGACCGCCACCAGCGTGCCGTTCCGCGCCGGCACCGACGGCGACCACTGCTTCCGGACCCCGGCCCTTGTGAAGGCACAAAACGGCGAGTTGCGCGCGTTCGCCGGCGGCCGCAAGGGCGGCTGTGACGACGACACCGACGCCGACGTCGTGCTGGAAGCCGCTGCAGGTGCTCGACCGCGGCGAGGGCGATCCGCGCAACCGCGCCGGGCTGCCGAACCCGGTGGTGCTCGACGACGGCCGGGTGCTGGTGGTGTACCTGTGGAGCCAATGCGTCGACGGCGAGGAGGACCGCGGCCGCCGCCATGTGTACGTGCTGCACTCCGACGACGACGGCAGGACGTGGTCGTCGCGCCGCAACATCACCGATCAGGCCCAGCGCCGCTGCCGGCAGGACGCCGAGGGGCGGTGGGTGGACCCGCCGACGCGGGGCGAGTGGGGCTGGACCGGGCTTGGTCCGGTGCACAGCATCGTGAAGGCGCAGGCGCCCCACCCGGGTCGCGTCGTGAACGCGTCGCGCCGCGTCGCGCCGAACTCAAAGACCTACTCCCACGTCATCTACTCCGACGACGACGGCGACACGTGGCGGATCGGCGGGGCGCTGAGCCTGCGCAGCACCGAGAACACCATGGTCGAGCTGTCCAACGGTGACCTGATGCTGAACGCGCGCAGCACGGATGCCATCGGCCACCGCACCGTCGGCATCAGCGAGGACGGCGGCGCGACCTTCGCGCCGGCCTGGTTGGATCGCAACCTGCCCGAGCCCGGCGGCGTGCAGGCGAGCCTGCTGCGCTACGGCGACAAGCTCCTGTTCTCGAACCCGCGCGACCGCAGCGACCGCACCAGCGGCACGATCCAAGTTAGCGACGACGGCGGGCGGACATGGGCGCGCTGGGTGCGCTAACCGCCGCAGGGCCAGTTCTCGAGCTGGCTGCGGCGGCGCCGGGCTGGTCGCGCTTTCCCGCGCGCCGTGGGATCCCTCCCCGCGCGGACGCGGGCCCCATCCCGGGAGCGCGGTTGCTCGCCCTGTGCGCCAGGCTCCGCTCCAGCGCGACGACGCACCTTGCGCACGTGCGCGAAGCGACGTTGCGCAATGTCCCGTTCCGACGGACGACAGCAGGGCGAGCGTCTGGCGCGCGTTGGCGCGTCGACGAGGGGCTCTGCCCCTCGACGCCCCTCGTCCCCGGCCCCCTCCAGTCCAGCGCGGCGAGCAAAGCCGCGCTCCGGACCGCGATGAGCATCGTGGGAGTGCGAGCTTCAACTCCCAGCCTGCGCGGCGGCCGTCGTAGAAATTCACGGAACGAGTGGTCCCGAAATTCCGAGCAGGTCAGCCGGACCGTGCCTCTCGCTCAGCCTTCAGGATTCAGCGAGGAGTGGTGCTCCACGATTTTCCAGTCGTTCCCCAGCCACTGGTAGACGAAGGTGTAGCGAGCCTGCACCGTGGCGCGCTTGCCATCCTTGCCATCGATCTTGAAGCTATAGAGACCGGAATTCACGGCAGTGCCACCGATGACCCGCGTGTGCTCTTCCACCGCCTTGCCGATGGGATGCATGGGCAGGAACGCGCCCTTGAAGTACGCGTGGATCTTGCCATGTCCTTTCTTGACATCACCCTTCAGCGTCGACAGCAGGATCGCATCTTCTGCGTACAGGTCCGTCACCTTGGCGGGATCGCAGGTCTTCAGGGCTGCGAACCAACGATCCAACTGTCCTTCAACTTGCTTGGTAAGGGTGCTCATTACGTGTCCCTTCTGTGGGTGTCTTGCGATGACCGATACCGACGTGGTGTCTGCAGGGCAGAACTCGGCATGACCATGGCGAGCACGTACTACATGAAGTCGACGCCGTGATCAAGGCCGACTTGCGCCCTCTTGAGCCTTGCTGCCAAGGCAGATTGCCGTACGGGGTTCCGTTGACCTGCTCCCTTTCTTCGGTTGGGTCATTACGTGAGAGCCGCGACCTTGGAGCCCTTTTGTAGCAGCCTCTTGTACTCATGCGGCGTCCGGTCTCCGAGGCTGCTGGGGGGGGGAAGGACGTCGTTGTAGTGGCGACGGAACTGCTCGATGACGAAGGCGGCTTCACGTCGAGCAGCGAACCACTCGACGTTCAGGCACTCGTCGCGGAACTTGCCGTTGAAGCTCTCGTTCACGCCGTTCTGCCACGGCTCGCCCGGCGCGATGTACGCTGTCGAGATGTTCTCCTCCTTCAGCCAGTCCTGCACGGCCTGGGCGACGAAAACCGGGCCGTGGTCCGAGCGGATGAAGCGCGGAGCTCCATGCACGGTGACGAGCCGGGCGAGCACGTCGAGGACCCGCGCGGACCTCATGCTGCCTGAGACGTCGATGGCGAGGCACTCTCGAGTGAACTCGTCGACGACGGTCAGGCACTTCAACTGCTGCCCGCTCGCGCAGCCGTCGAAGACGAAGCCGTAGCACCAGACCTGATTCGCTCCCGTCGGCGGGGTTGGCCGCTGCGCCCGGGTCGGCACACGCCGTCGCGGCTTCCTGGTCACCTTGAGCCCCGCCTTCTTCCACAGCCTGTACGCCTGCCTGCGCGTCATCGAATGTCCCTCTCGGTTCGTGAGCACGCGAACGCGTCGGTAGCCCCAGCGCGGATTCTGCTGCGCCAGAGCCGCCATCCGGTCGATGACCGGCGCGTCCTTCGCGTCCATCCGGCTCTCGTACGTCGTCGCCGACCGCGCCACGCGGGACAGCTTGCAGGCCTTCGTCTTCGACATCCCGCGCTTGCGCGCGTAGGCCACCTGCGTCCGTCTCCCGCGGGCGCTCACCATGTTTTGCGCTCACCTCGCGCAGAATCTCGCCCTCGAGCACCTTCTCCGCGAGGAGCTTCTCCAGCTTCACGTTCTCCGCCTCGAGACCCGTAAGGCGCTTCACATCGTCGACGTCGCGACCCCGGTACTTCTTGCTCCAGACGTAGATGGTCTGGTCGCTGATGCCGAGCTTCTTTGCGACCTCGGCGACGCTCGTGGCGTCGGCGTCGCGCAGCGCCTTGACCATCTGTTCTTCGGTGAACCGGAGCTTCTTCACCGGACCTCCCGAGCGGAGGACCCGCTCAGTTTATCGGTGGTCCGAAATTCCCGGATCAGGTCACCGCCGCCGAGGGCGGCGACTGTTGTTTGCTGCGCGACAGCTCCTGTGGGTACACCAGCAAGCGAAGCTCACGCGGCCCGCGCTAGTATTTTGGGGGCCGACGCATGTTTCCAAGGAGACCGCGCATGTCCCAGACTGCTCCGCCGTGGTGGAACACGCTCGTCGCCCGTCGACGCCTGTTGCAGGGCGGCGGTGCCCTCGCTGGCGCTGCCGTGTGGGGCGGCTGCGCTGGCCCGTTGCCGACGCCGTCGTGTCCGCCACCGGATGCTGCCGCCGATCCGCTCGACGCCGTCCTCGCCGCGACACCCGACGGGCAGCTGGACCTGACCGGACTGCCCTACCGCCAGGACGATCCCCGTTGGGGCGGCGACATCATGTGGGACCGGGAGATGGTGTTGCGCGCCGCTGTCGAGCTGAACGGCGAGACCCCCGAGGACGCTGCGGCGTTGATCCGAGCATTCCCCGACGGCAACACCATCGCCAATGAAGGGTGCCAGCTGACGTGTCTGGCGATGGCGTTGCACCTGCTGATGCCCGACGTCAACGAGCCTTGGACGCCGAGGCTGCTGAACCAGCTGGCCCACCTGTTCTACTACTACACGCCCTCGGGGCTTTCGTTGACGACGTTGTTTGGCGACCTCGTCTCTGACGCGAGCGTCGGCGTCGTCCAGCTCGCGTTGAAGGAGGAATTCCTGCCCGGCATCGCCCCGTGGCCGCGCGTGACCGCCTCGACGTCACCGTTGGTGCGGGCCTACCGCAGCCTGCCGCCGCAGAAGCGCGCGCAGTTCGTCGTGATGCTGAAAA
>VGSZ01000366.1 GCA_016874845.1 Deltaproteobacteria bacterium | reverse complement strand
CCAACGAGCCGAAGATTGGCGTGGTGCTGCCGTGGGTGAAGGACCGCGGCGGCGGCTACACCGGCGTCGGCAGCGACCAGAACTACACCTTCGTCGCCCACGCCCGCGCGCAGTGGGTGTGGCTGTTCGACTACGACGAGAACGTCGTGCGCTGGCACAAGGTGCTGCGCGCGCTCGTGCTCGCCGCCCCCGACCGCCGGGCCTTCGTCGCCCTCTTCGACGACGCGCGCCGCAAGGAGGCCGTCGCCGCCCTCGAGCGCCACGCCGAAGACGACGCCCACCGCGCCCAACTCGCGCCGCTGTTCCGCGCCGCCGCCGCCCACCTGCGCCGCTACTATGTGAAGCAGGCGACGAACCCCGGCTTCAAAGACAGCTGGTTGGGCGACGACGCGCTCTATTCGTACATCCGACGGCTCTACCAGCAGGGCCGCATGGCGGCGTTTCGCGGCAACATGCTCGACGTGCACACGATGAATAGCGTCGGAGACGCCGCCCGCGCGCTGCGTGTTCCGCTGCGCATCTACTACCCCTCGAACGCGCCCGAGTTCTGGCCTTTTACCGATGCGTACCGCAACAACGTGCGCGGGCTGCCGTTCGACGACGACGCCGTCGTGGTGCAGACGATCTCGGGCCGCAGCATGAAGACCGGCTTCGGCCAGCGCGGCTACTGGCACTACAACGTGCAGGGCGCGCGGCAGCAGCAGCAGCGCCTGGCGCTGCCGGGCTACACGCGCCACCGCCAGCTGCTCTTCCATCGCAGCAAGACCGACAGCCCCGAGCTGACGACCAGCGACCTGCCCGGCGCCACGCCGACTTCGCCGCTGCCGCAGTCGTCGAAGGTCCCCGCCTTCGTCCCCCGTCCGTCGCCCCTGCCGACGTCGACGACCACGACGACGACCACGCCGACGACCACGCTGACGACCACGCCGACGACCACGACGACGACCACGACGACGACTCCCGCCGCCGACGACGACACCCCCGCGGATTGACCCCGGCGTGCCGGGTTGCGTCGTCGGGCGTCGGTGCGACACTCGCCGGATGTCGCTCGACCAGCCGTCGCCGTCGTCCTCCTCGTCGACCCAGCCGTCGTCGTCTTCGTCATCGACGCCGGTGGAGACCGCGGCGCCAGCGGCGGTGCCGTGGGCCGCGCGGATGCAGGCGAGCCAGAAGGGGCGCGACAAGAGCAAGGTCGGTCGCAAGATCACGCGGACGATGATGCAGACCATCGAGCGGTGGTCGCTGGTGCAGCCCGGCGACAAGATCATGGTGGCGGTGTCGGGGGGCAAGGACAGCTACACGCTGCTCGACCTGCTGTGGGAGGCGAAGCAGCGCGCGCCGTTTTCCTTCGACGTCGTCGCGGTGCACCTCGACCAGGCGCAGCCGGGCTACGACGGGACGTCGCTGGTCGGCTGGCTGTCACAGTCAGGAATCCCCTTCGAGATCGTGCGTGAAGACACCTACTCGATCGTCGTCAAGGGCACGAAGGAGGGGCAGGCCTACTGCTTCCTTTGTTCGCGGCTGCGGCGCGGGATCCTGTACTCGCAGGCCGAGCGGCTGGGCTGCAACAAGATCGCGCTGGGGCATCACCGCGACGACGCCCTCGAGACGATGCTGATGAACCTCTGCTACGCCGGCAAGCTGCAGGCGATGCCGGCGCGCTACACCACCGACGACCAGCGCTTCGTCGTCGTCCGCCCGCTCATCGACTGCGCCGAGCGCGACATCGCGACGTGGGCCAGCGAGCGCGGCTACCCGATCCTGCCCTGCAACCTGTGCGGCTCGCAGGACGGCCTGAAGCGCGACGCGATGAACGACCTGCTGTCGACGCTGGAGAAGACCATCCCCGACGTCCGCGCGGTGATGCACCACGCGATCTCCAACGTGCGGCCGACGCACCTGCTCGACAAGGACGTCGCCGACGTCTGGGCCACGCGCCCCGCCGACGTGCGCCCTGCCGACGTCGTCGACCCCGGCCCGCGGCGCATGACCGGCGAGGTCGTGGCGTCTTCTTCGTCTTCTTCGTCTTCTTCGTCGTCGAAGACGCCGGCCCGCGCGCCGCTCGTCGCCCTCGGCGCGCTGCGGATCGTGGCCGAGGGCAGCGGCGGCCTCGGCGGCGACGAGCCCTGACGACGACCAGTCGGCGCGCGATGAGCCACGCCGAGCGTCGCGCGGGCGATGCCAGGGCGATCGGGTATCGTGGCGGCATGCACCCTCGCTCGCGCCTGCTCGCCGTCGTTGTCTGCTCCGCCGCGTTCGCTGGCTGCGCCGCGCAGCCGGCGCCCGAGGGCCTCGATAACCTCGCGACCTTCCTGTGGCAGCGCGTCGAGCCGGCCGGCGGCCTGCAGCGCGGCACGCAAGAGGCCGAGATCCGCGACGCCGTCCTTCGCTTGAAGGACGAGCTGGCCGCCATCCCGGTCACCGCCGACGCACCGTTCACCGGCACCCTCGAGGACATCGACGCCGACCTCGTCGCCGGGCTCGAGGGCGTGGGCGACCGCGCCGACGACATCGCGCTCGCGCAGGGGTTCGCCCTCGCCAACCTGAGCACCTGCGGCATCGGCCAGCAGGTCGGGCTCGTCGCCAGCAACCGCGCGATGGAGATCCACCCCGACGTCTACGAGAGCTACGACAAGGACTTCGACGACGACACCGACGCCTTCAAGGCCGGCGACCTCGACTTCATGACCTGGCAGACGACCTACAAGCTCTTGCCCCCGCCCGTCGGCAGCGCCTACGAGGCGCGGCTCCGCGGCGCCGCCCGCCGCATCGACGCCGGCGACGACATCGGCGAGATCTTCGTGACCCGCGTGCACCTGCTCGAGCCTGCCACCTTCGACGGCGAGGGCTCGTCGTTCACCCTCGACTTCCAGATGGAGGTCTACGTCGACAACGAAGACGACACGCTGACGCACTTCTACGCGATGTGGCGCCGCATGGCGCTCGGCCCCGTCGACTCGTCGAGCGAGCTGTTCATCGGCCAGACGCTGTCGGGCTTCGTCGACTTCGAGAAGCGCGTCGAGGCCGCCTGCAACGACGGTCGTCTATGACGCCGACGTCGACGCCGACCCTGTTCGATCAGCGGGCCGAGCGGACGCTGGCGCCGATGTCGCGCCGCACCTGCAGCGCGTCCAGGCTGCCGAGCTTGTCCACCGCGCGGTAGGCGCGGTCGAGCGCCTCGTCGAACGTGCGGCCGCGCCCGGTGACGACAAGGACGCGCCCGCCGTCGACGGTCAGGCCGAACGGCCCCTTGCCGACGCCGGCGTAGAAGACCTTGACGTCGGGCACGCGCTCGGCGGCCATCAGCCCGGTCAGCGGCAGGCCCCTCTCGGGGGCGTCGGGGTAGCCGGGGGCGGCGACGACGACGGCGGCGGCCCGGGCGTGCCCGTGGCGGCTCGAGTCGTCGATGGCGACGTCGACGGCGTGCTCGATGGCGACGTGCAGCCGCGTGAGGTGGTCGCGCGGCAGCGGCTCCCAGGCGCCGACGGCGGCGAAGATCGGGGCCAGGTCGAGGTCGAGGGCGAAGAGCAGCGCCTCGGTCTCGGGGTCGCCCAGCCGGGCGTTGTACTCGAGCAGCCACGGGACCCCGTGGTCGTCGACCATCAGGCCGGCGAACAGCACGCCGCGAAACGGCGTGCCGCGGCGCTGCAGCTCGGCGAGCGTCGGCACGAAGAAGCGCCGTCGCGCGTCCTCGAGGAACGCATCGGTGACGCCCTCGGCGGGCCCGAGCGGCGCCACCGCGCCCATGCCGCCGGTGTTGGGGCCGCGGTCGTCGTCGAAGAGGCGCTTGTGGTCGCGGGCGGCGCCGAGGATCACGGCGTCCTCGCCGTCGCACACGGCGAAGATCGACAGCTCGCGCCCGGGCAGCAGGTCCTCGACGACGACGACGCGGCTGGCGTCGCCGAAGCGCGGGCCGGCGCCCGTGCCCTCGCCGAGCATGTCGGCCAGCGCGCGGCGGCCCTCGTCGATGTCGGCGCACACCACGACGCCCTTGCCGGCGCACAGGCCGCTGGCCTTGACGACGACGCCCCTGCCGCGGCGCGCCTGCAGGAACGGCTCAGCGTCAGCGACGCTGGTGGCGACGACGAAGTCGGCGGTGGGCACGCCGGCCTGCTG
>VGSZ01000365.1 GCA_016874845.1 Deltaproteobacteria bacterium | reverse complement strand
CTTCCTCGACTTCAGCGCCTCCGACCCGTACGCCGCGATCGACGACGTCCTCGCTGGCGCTGACACCTGCCGGTCCCTGACGCCCATCGCCGCGACGCTGCACGAGGTGCGCGCCGATCCGGCCCTCGCCGACGACCGCTTCGCGACCAGCGTCGTGCTCGTGACCGACGGCAAGGAGCGCTGCGACGGCGACGCCGTCGGCGCGGTGGCGGCGCGGTACCAGCGCCACGGCGCGCGCACGTTCGTCGTCGGCTTCGGCGGCAGCGCCGACCCTGTCGAGCTCGGCGCCATGGTCGACGCCGGTCGCACCGCGCTGTCCCGTTCCCCGCGCACGCTCTCCGCGTACGCTCTCCGCGTACGCTCTCCGCACACGTGCTCCACGCACGTGCTCCACGCACGTGCTCCACGCACGCCCTCAGTGCTTGTGTCCGTGGTCGAGGCCGCAGCCGGGCCCATGCACGTGGCTGTCGGCGTGGTCGTGCCCATGCTCGTGCCCGCAGCCCGGCCCGTACACATGGCCCTGCTGCTCCTTGGCGGCGATCTCGGCCTTGACCTTGCCCATGTCGAGCGCGCGCGCCTGGGCAATCAGCTCCTCGAGCGCGGCGGCCGGCAACGCGCCCGCCTCGGAGAACAGCAACACCTGCTCGCGGAAGACCGCGATGGTGGGGATGGCCCGTACGCCGAACGCCGCCGCCAGCCCCTGCTGCTCCTCGGTGTCGACCTTGGCGAAGCAGATGTCCGGGTGCGTGTGGCTCGCGGCCTCGAAGACGGGGACAAACGCCATGCACGGCCTGCACCACGACGCCCAGAAGTCGACGACAACGATGTCGTTCTGCTCGACGAGGGACTCGAAGTTCTGTGCGGTGGCGTGCGTCGTGGCCATGGTGCTCTTCGGGCGATCGTGGCGGGCGTTGCGGACGGTGGCGATCGAGCGTCTTCGAACAGGTGATCGTAGCGCGCGCGGACTCCGCGTGTCCGGTCGCTCCCGTACGGGGGGGCGCCCAACCCGCGGCTCCACTCCCGCTCGCCGGAACGCGGCGATGTCGACGGGTGACAGCCCGCCAGGATGTTCGTTACGTTGAACCCGATGTCGCTCGAGCCGGTGAGCCTCGGCCAAGGACGCACGCACTGCCCGGGCCTCGCCGCCGACGAACGCGGCGTCGTCATGGGTCGGCGACTGGCGTTGTTCTTTCCCGACGTAGCTCGCACCGTCGGGTTCTTCCGCGCCTACTCGCGCGAGGTGTCCCTCGACGAGGTGCTCGGCAGCCTCGAGATCCGCGAGACCCACAGCGAGCGCGGCGGCCGCGAGATGATGGTGCGCTTCGAGGTGCAGGGCAGCTACGGCGCCGACCGCGCTGCTCAGGCCGCGCGGCTGCACCGCGGCCGCCCGTTCACCGGCAGCGAGCAGCACTTCGTCCCCTTCCGCGACCGCAAGAGCCCCCTCGGCTACGACCTCGGCGGCGGCAACGACGTCGTCGCCGACGCCGGCGAGCTCGTGCTGTACGGCGAGGCCGGCGCCGATCGCCGCCGGCTTGGCCGTACCCTCGCGCTGCGCGACCTGATCCTCGGTCTGTCGCCGCGCCCGCTGTCGGCCACCGAGAAGGAGCAGGAGTCCCAGGACGTCCTCGTCGTGCGCTGCGAGCATGGGTTGTCGCGCATGCTCTGCCGCTACCTGTGGTCGCGGCAGGTGGGGGCGAAGGTGACGTCGGCGGTCAGCGCCCGCCGTTCGCTGTTCTCGGGCCGCCCTCGCGAGGTGCAGCTCGTCACCTGCGAGGCCATCCCCAGGCACGTCGCCCACCTGCTGGCGCAGACGCCGGGCATGAAGGTGTTCGTGCCGACGCAGAAGCACCTGCTCGTCGAGTGGGGCTTCCGCCATCCCATCGCGCTCGAGGCTTGCGGCGGCGCGTTCTCCACCGACGAGACGACCCTGTTCTACGGCCAACGCGGCGACGACCCGCGCGCGCCGGCGGGCGCCGCCGGCCAGACCGAGCGCCTCGTCGTCGAAGACGACGCCGTCGACATCCGTGACCTTGTCGACGTTGCGGTGCGCGGCAAGGACGGCATCATCCCGCCTCCTGTCGACGTGCAGCCAGTCGGCATCGAGGCCCTCGACGTCGAGCTGCGCCTGGCGCGCCTGCCGCGGGCGAGCGCGGCGACGACTGCGCTGCTCATCCCCCACGACCGCCTGCCGTGGTTCCAGCGGCTCGTGTACCTGTTGCCGGCGGCGATCCTGCGCACCTACGAGGCGGTGATCACCGACGAGTACGTCATCGTCATCAACCGCCGCGGCGTGCACGGCATCCCGTTCGGCGAGCCGATGACCGAGCTGTACCCCCAGATCTTCTGCCCCACCGGCATGGGGCTCCTGCCGCGCGTCGACTACGACCTGCTGCGCGAGCACCTGCAGATCCAGCCCGACCAGAGCCTCACGTTCTTCCGTGAGCGCGGGGCTCCGTTCGCCGTGCCCCTCGCCGCGCTGAAGCCGCTGTCGCGCGCCGTCGTCGCCCCCGACCGCGCCCGCGCCAGCATCATCGAGCTGGCCACCCGCCCGCTGGTCGAAGAGCTCGCGATGCCGTCGGTGCAGCACAAGCGGCAGGGCGCGTTCTCGCTGTGGCGCGGGACGGTCGTCGACGGCACCGACGGCAGGAAGCAGCTACCTCCGCCATCCTCGTCGACCGCCGTGGCGGCGCTGCCGCTGGCTCGCGACGACGGCAGCCAGGAGCGCGGCGCCCCCGGCAGCGACCGGCCCGACGACGACGGAGCGCCGTGAGCGGATGAACGTTGGCGAGACGCTCCAGCGTTTTAGCGCGACGTTCGGCGTGCCGTTCCTGCTCGGCCGCCGCTGCATCGTCGCCGATCCCCTTGGCAGGACCGGCCTCGACCACATCCGGCACGGCCTCGCCGTCGACGTCCTGCTGAAGGACGCCTGCGACGCCCAATTCGTCGAGGCGGCGCTCTTGTGCGACGTCACGCCCGCATCGTTCGACGAGGACGCAGCGACGCTGCTGTACGCCGCCCACGAGCTGTTCGCGACGACGCACCCGCAGGCGACGGCGGTCTACGCTCGCGCCCACTTGTTCGCGGCGGCGGCGGCCGCCGCTGTCGGCGCGCTGCCGCGCAGCGTCGATCCCGGCCGCCTCGTCACCCGGCATCTCGTCGTCCGGCGCATCTTCCGCACGCTGCGCACCGACGTGCACGTGAAGTGGTGGACGGGCAAAGCCAGCTTTTATGGCGACGAGCCGCCGTCGCGGCTCGTCGCCTGGCCCGGCATGCGGCGCGTGCAGCAGAGCCGACTGACGCAGCCGCTGTGGCGGATCGCCTTGCAGGGCGGCGACGAAGACCTGCGCACCGCCCGCCTCACCCTGATGGTCGCCCTGCTCGACGCCAGCCCGCTGACGAGGCTGGTCCTCCTAGGCGACGTCGTGCAGAAAAGCCTCGGCTTCTCGCTGCTGCTGCCGTGGCGGAGCAAGGGCCGCCGGGCGTCGCCCCTCGACGTACTCGAGGATCGCCGGCTCGCCCGCTTCGTCACCGACGTGCTGCTGGCCGACGGCCTCGAGCAGGGCGGCGCGGCGCTGGCGCTGGCCCTGCTGCAGGGCCTGCGCGAGGGCACGAGCCCCGCCGTCCTGCGCCGCGCCGCCGAGCTGTGCACGCACCTCGCGCTGACCGCCTGCCTCATCGAGGGGCTCGCGCCCGGCGCCCCCGAGGCGCGGCCCCTCGTCGCCTTCCTCGACGGCGATCCTTCGTCGCTGCACGAAGGCACCCGCGTGTACTGGGCTGTCGTAGCCGCCACGCTGCACCTCGCCGCCGACGACGGGCCGCTGTCGTTGCCCGCCGCCGCCGACCTGCCCGCCGCCGCCGCGCCGCTCTTCGAGCGCCTTCGCCAGCGTTGCACCCACAAGCGCGTCGCCGCGGTCGCCGAACCCCTGCAGCGCGAGCTGGCGCGCCGCCTGCCGCGCACCGAGGACGTGGTGGTCGGCCCCGACGGCAAGAGCCCCGACGACGACGTCGTCGGCGACGGTGACCCGCGCGGGTCTGGCGCCGGTTGACCGGAGCCGGTCGTCGACCGCGTCGTCGTAGGCGTCGTCGTAGGCGTCGTCGTCACAGCACCGCGCAGCCGAG
>VGSZ01000364.1 GCA_016874845.1 Deltaproteobacteria bacterium | reverse complement strand
GAGGGCGAGGGCGAGGGCGAGGGCGACGCGGGCGTGGTCGACGCGGGCGTGGTCGACGCGGGCTTCTTCGAGGGACAGGACAGCGACGGCGACGGCCTGAGTGACGACCTCGATCCGTCGCCGGATGATCCCTGCGTCCCCAATGCCGACGCGGCGCTCTGCCTCGATGGCGACCTCGATGGTGACGGCTTCAGCAACGATCTCGACGACAACCCGTTCAACCCCTGTGTTCCCGATCCATCGACGGCGGCCTGCTTCGAGTTCGGCGGCGGCGGCAGCCCCGACGCCGGCTTCGAGGACGCCGGCTTCGAGGACGCCGGCTTCGAGGACGCCGGCTTCGAGGACGCCGGCTTCGAGGACGCCGGCTTCGAGGACGCCGGCTTCGAGGACGCCGGCTTCGAGGACGCGGGCTTCGTCGACGCCGGCTTCGAGGACGCGGGCTTCGTCGACGCCGGCCTGCCGGAGCCCGACGCCGGCTTCGTCGACGCCGGCTTCCGCGAGCCCGACCCCATCGGCGCCGTCGCCGACCCGAACAACACCACCAACCCGCGCCTCGATGTCGACTGCGACGGCATCTCGAACGCCGACGAGTTCGCCACGCTGTGGCCGGGCGGCTTCCTCACCGACCCGTCGCTGTTCGACAGCGATGGCGACACCATCGCCGACGGCATCGAGGCCGGGCGCACCGCCCGCGTCGATGCCCGCTGCGCGTTCACGCCCCAGGATCTCGATGCACAGACCACCACCAACCCGACGGCGCGCGACACCGACGGCGATTGCCTCGACGACAATTTCGAGGACACCAGCCGCGACGGCCGCCTTGACGACGGCGAGACCGACCCCACCACGAAGGACAGCGACGGCGACGGCCTCACCGACGGTGAGGAGCGCGGCTGCAACCGGCTGCCCGGCCAGGCCGGCGGCACGGGTACCGATCCCCTCGACGCCGACACCGATGGCGATGGCCTGAAGGACGGCCTCGAGGTCGAGCTCGGCACCGACCCCATAGACGCCGACAGCGACGGCGACGGCGACACCGACGGCGTCGAGTACCTCGCCGGCACCGACCCGCTGACCCCGGGCGTCGCCGACACCGACGCCGACGGCATCCCCGACGCCGTCGAGCTTACCCACGGCACCGACCCCATCGAGGCCGACACCGACGGCGACGGCCTGTGCGACGGCGCGCTGGCGGTGTCTGCCTCCGGCACCTTCGCCGGCTGCGAAGGCGGCGAGGACAAGGACCGCGACGGCCTGCTGGACTTCGACGAGAGCGACCCCAATCGCGCCGACACCGACTGCGACGGCGTCGACGACGGCGACGAGCGCTCCGTCGGTACCGACCCGCTCGACGACGACACCGACGGCGACACCCTGTCCGACGGGCTCGAGCTCGGCCGCACCGCTCCCGTCGACCCGACCTGTTCCGGGCCGTTCGTGGCCGACGCCGACCCGACGACCACCACCAACCCGCTGGCCCGCGACAGCGACAGCGACGGCATCAACGACGGCATCGAGGATCTGAACCGCGACGGCCTCCTCGCGCCGCCCGACCGCGGCCGCCGGCAGGAGACCGATCCCTTCGACGCCGACACCGACGGCGACGGCGTGTGCGACGGCCCGCTGGGCGTGCCGTCGGTGTGCGCCGCCGGCGAAGACCTCAATGGCGACAGCTTCACGAGCCCCCCCGAGACCGACCCGCGCCTGCCCGACACCGACACCGACCGCGACGGCATCACCGACGGCGCCGAGGCGTTGAACGGCACGAACCCGAACGATCCCGACAGCGACGACGATGGCCTGTGCGACGGCGGCCTCGACCGGCCCGGCGTCTGCGTCGGCGGCGAGGACAAGAACGGCAACGGCCTCCTCGATCCCGGCGACACCGATCCCAGACACGTTGACACCGACTGCGACGGCCTTGGCGACGGCGAAGAGGTGCTGTCGCTGCGCACCAACCCGACGAGCAACGACACCGACCGCGATGGCCTGCGCGACGCCGTCGAGCTCGGCCGCGTGGCGGCGGTCGGCGGCAGCACCGACTGCGGCGTCATCCCGCTCGACACCGACCCGACGCCGGCCACCAACAGCGACCCGACTCGCGTCGACACCGACGGCGATGGCATCACCGACGGCCTCGAGGATCGCGACCGGGATGGCGCCCTCGACACCGGCGTCGCGCCCCGTGAGACCCTCGTCGCCGACGCCGACACCGACGACGACGGCCTCTGCGACGGTCGCTTTGGTGTCCCCGGTGTCTGCGCCGCGGGCGAAGACCTCGACAGCGACGGCTCCGTCGACCCCGGCGAGACCGACCCGACGATCCCCGACCTCGATCGCGACGGCGACGGCCTGCGCAGCAACGTCGACCCTGACGACAACTCCGCCGACACCGACGGCGACGGCCTGTGCGACGGCCCCGTCGCGGTGACGGCGGTGTGCGACGCTGGCGAGGATCGCGACGGCGACGGCGCCCGCGACCCGGGCGAGACCGACAACCGCGTCGCCGACACCGACTGCGACGCCGTCTCCGATGGCGAAGAGGTGAACCACCGCACCGACCCGCTGCTGCCCGACACCGACAACGACGGGATCACCGACGGCGTCGAACTCGGCCAGGCCACGAGGCGCCGGTGCCCCGGCGGCGCGCTCAGCCGGCTCGACGCCGACCCGACGACCACCACCAACCCGCTGCGCACCGACACCGACGGCGACGGCCTCGCCGACGGCCTCGAGGACACGAACCGCGACGGCGCCACGTCGGCGGCCGTCGCGCTGCCCCGCGAGACGTTCGCCAACGCCGCCGACAGCGACAACGACGGCCTGTGCGACGGCCCCGTCGGCGTCAGCGGTCCCACCGCGGGCAACGTCAGCGCCACCTGCAGCGGCGGCGAGGACCTCGACGGCGACGGCGTCACCGACCCCGGCGAGACCGACCCGCGCACCGGCCAGTTCGACCGCGACGGCGACGGCGTGCGCACGCCCCTCGACCCCAACGACGGCAAGGCCGACACTGACGCCGACGGCCTGTGCGACGGCGCCACCGCCGTCGCCGCTGGCCGCGCGGGCAACGCGAGCGCGAGCTGCGTCGGCGGCGAGGACCTCGACCAGGATGGGGTCGTCGACCCCGGCGAGACGAACCCGCGCCGCGCCGACGCCGACTGCGACGCCCTCCACGACGGTGACGAGCGCGCGGCGGGCACGAGCCCGTTCGCCAGCGATACCGACGGCGACGGCGTCACCGACGGCGTCGAGCTCGGCCGCACGACGAAGCCCGACGCGCAGTGCGACACGGTGGCCTTCGATCTGGATCGGGCGACCAGGACGAACCCGACGCTGCGCGACACCGACGCTGACGGCCTGATCGACGGCATCGAGGACACGAACCGCAACGGCCGCATCGACGCGCCGACGATCCTCGCCAACGAGACGAACCCGGAGAACCCCGACACCGACGGCGACGGCATCTGCGACGGCCCCGCCGACGTGGCCGGCATGTGCCGCTCGGGCGAGGACGTGAACAAGAACGGCCGCAAGGACGCCACCGAGACCGATCCCAACGTCCCCGACGTAGACAGAGACAACGACGGCCTGTCGAACCCCGACGAGGCCAGGCGCGGCACGAACCCGCTCGACCCCGACACCGACGATGACGGCCTGCTCGACGGGCGCGAGGTGCTGCAGACCAACACCGACCCGAAGAGCCCCGACACCGACTGCGACGGCTTGAACGACGCCGCCGAGCTCGTCGCCGGCACGAACCCGTTGAACGCCGACACCGACGGCGACGGCCTGCAGGACGGCATCGAGCTGGGCACGAGCTGCTCGAGGACGTTGATGCCGCCGCAGACGGCGGCGTCGTGCGCGACGTGCGTCGCCGACCTCGACCGCGCGACGACCACGAACCCACTGGTGGCGGACACCGACCGCGATGGTGTTGTCGACGGCGCCGAGGACGCGAACCAGAACGGCCGCGTCGATGCCGGCGAGCTGAATCCCAACAACCCCGCCGACGTGACCACCGCCGACGCCAGCGCCTGCGCCACGGTGAGCCTGCGGCAGATCACACCGGTGACCCGGTCCAACGCCACCGCCGACCTGATCCTCGCGGTGCCGCAGGACTTC
>VGSZ01000363.1 GCA_016874845.1 Deltaproteobacteria bacterium | reverse complement strand
AGGTGGTTGTAGCTGGTCAACAGGCCACCGCCGTGGTCGACGTAGAGCTTCAGGCCGCCACGGTTGTACTCGGAGCGCAGGGAGAGGACGCGGCCCGGCGCCGACGGCACGACGACGGTGCCCGGCGGGATCACGAAGTCGGTGCCGTTGTGGCTGTCGTAGGTCAGGTCGCGGCCGCGGAAGTCACGGACCTGTGTGACGCGCACCGACCAGCCCTGCGCGACGGGGGTGGGCGTGCGGTTGACGAGGTTGACGACCGGCACGGTGCGCCCGAGCGCGCGCTGACCGCGCCACGTGGCGACGGCGAGGCGGGGCGTGAAGATCTTGAGGCTGGACGGGCCGACCTTCGAGCCTGGCACCGACGGATCGCCGCGCAGCGCGAACCACGCCTGGCGCAGCGCGCCGTCGCGGAAGCCAAAGGTCTCGCGCAGCGTCAGGGGCGACGACGCGGTCGTCGTGGGCGTCATCGTGGTCGTCGTAAAAGACGTCGTCATGGGCGCAGCGTCGCACGCCGCGCGCATGGATCAAGACCACGGGGCCCGTGTCGCCTCGACGCCGCGTGCGCTGCGCGCAGGGGGTCCGTGCATGTCCCCCGAGCTGCGCTTCGATGGCCGCGTCGTGATCATCACCGGCGCCGGCGGCGGCCTTGGCCGCGCCCACGCGCTGCTGTTCGCGCGCCGTGGCGCCCACATCGTCGTCAACGACCTGGGCGCCGGCCGGGACGGCACCGGGCGGTCGTCGGACGCGGCCCGCGCCGTCGTCGACGAGATCCGAGCGCTCGGCGGCAGCGCCATCGACAACGGCGACAGCATCGAGGACGGCGAGCAGATCGTGGCCGCGGGGCAGCAGGCCTTCGGCCGCGTCGAGGTCGTCATCAACAACGCCGGCATCCGGCGCGACGCCAGCTTCGGCAAGATGACCGACGCCGACTGGGACCGAGTCTACCGGGTGCACGTGCAAGGCGCGTTCAAGGTCACGCGGGCGGCGTGGGAGCCGATGCGCCAGCAGGGCTTCGGCCGCGTGATTTTCACAGCGTCGGCGGCGGGCCTTTACGGCAACTTCGGACAGGCGAACTACGCGATGGCCAAGGCCGCGCTGACCGGGCTCGGTCGCACCCTCGTCGTTCAGGGCGCGCGCAAGAACGTGCACGTGAACGTCATCGCCCCCGTGGCCGGCAGCCGCATGACCGCGACCGTGCTGCCCCCTGAGGTCACCGCCGCGCTGCTGCCCGAGCACGGCTCGCCGCTGGTGGCGTGGCTTTGCCACGAGTCCTGCGCCGAGAACGGCGGCATGTTCGAGGTCGGCGGCGGCTTCTTCGCCAAGGTGCGCCACGAGCGCAGCGCCGGTCTCGTCGCCGACGCGGCGGCGCCGGCCAGCCCCGAGCTGGTGCGTGATCGCTTCGCCGCCGTCGTCGACTTCGGCCCTGACGCCACGCACCCTGACGACATCGGCGCGGCCGCTGGCCCCCTGCTCGCGAACCTCGTCGCCGGCGCCGAACGCTGACCACGGAAGAGCGGTCGCCGCGCCGGCTGTCTCAGCCTGCGCCGGACGCGACGGCGACGCCGAAGACGGGTCAGGCTGCGGGCGTGAAGACACTCCCCTCTGTGTCTTGGCTCGGTCTGCCTCTCTTCCTCGCGGGCTAGATGCTTGGCTCCGGCGCCTCCGCCCTCGCCGCCAGCGGCGAGGGCGGAGGCGAAGAAGGCGAGGGCGAGGGCGAAGAAGGCAAGGCCAAAGGCGAGGGCGAGGGCGAGCTCCCCTGCTTCGCCTGCGATGACGCCGGCGTCCGCGGCGACGGCGCGTGCCTGC
Source organism: Deltaproteobacteria bacterium (assembly GCA_016874845.1). Taxonomy (GTDB): domain Bacteria; phylum Myxococcota; class UBA727; order UBA727; family VGSZ01; genus VGSZ01. The sequence continues at coordinate 2,353 of VGSZ01000363.1, read as the reverse complement.
TGCCGCCGGGCAGCGAGTTCACGGGCACCTGCGGGCCGTGCGCCACCAGCCTCGACTGCTGCTTTCCGTCGACGTCATACGTCGCCACCGCGGCGTGCGTGCTCCTTGAGGGCTGACCGCGAGGCCTGCGCCCGCTGCCCTCAGCGAGCCCAGACCGACGCGAGCAGCGCCCCCGTCGGCCGGCCGTCGTCGAGGCCGCCGACCTCGGTGGTCAGCGCCGCCCACACCGGGCGGGCAAAGGCGCGCGCGCGGGCGACGACGTCGTCGCCGCCTGACGCTCCGGGCAGCGGCGCCAGCGGCCGCACCGCCGCGTCCAGCCACGCCAGCGCGCGCGCCTCGGCGTCGCCGCCAGCCGACGCGATCGACGCGGTCGTCGACGAAGGCGGCGCGGCGCCGAACAGGTCGTCCTGTCTTTCGTCGCCGGCCCTCGTCCGCTTCGACGGCCGCTTCACCGATGACGCCGCGGAGACGGTCGACGACGCGCCGTCACGGCGCAGCAGCGACCGCAGCCCGTCGAGTTCGACGTCGGACAGCGGGCGCGCCTGCGGCCGGGCGCTGCCGACGGCCGCCTGCGCGAGCAGCGCGGCGAGCACCGCGGCCTGACCAGGCAGCGCGGCATCGTCGACGTCCACGAAGGCGCCGTCATGGGCGCCAAGGCGCGCGAGCAGCGCGGCGCGGAACGCCGCCTCGGTGACGGCGGCGGCGGCGGCGGCGAGCTCGCCGAGCGAGGCCACCGGCCGGTAGTCGACGCGCTGGTCGTCGACGAGGCCGGCGTACAGCAGGGGCCGGGGCCGCAGCAGGCCGGCCACGACCTCGCGCAGCGGTGCATCCAGGCGCAAGAGCCCCCGGCCGTCGAGCCCCGAGCCGTTGACGCGAACGCGCGCGCGCAGCTCGCCACCGAGCTTCAACGACAGCGAATACCCCACGCGGAAGAGCAGCATCACGCTGGTCGAAGACAACGTCGCCACCAGCTTCGCCTCGTCGCCGCGCACGGCGTACGCGAGGCCGGTGCCCACGGTGTGGGCGACCTGCCGAGCGGTCTCTTTCAGCGCGTCGCTGTCGCCCAGATCGGCGCCGTCGGCGGCGTGCACGCGATTGGCGACGAGCATCAGCTCGTGGGCCACGCGGTCGCGCACGGCGACCTCGTCGATGCCGCCGAGCGCGCGGGCCAGCACGCCCTCGCCCGACAACGACGCCCACGGCAACAGCACCGACGTCGTCAGGTCCGTCGACGTCGCGTCCTCGCTCGCGGGCGGCGGGGGGATCGCGGGCAGCGTCGCCGGCGGCAGGGACTTGTCGGGGTCGACGTAGGCGAAGATGGCGGCGGCCTCGTGGGCGGGCAGGAAGCCGAGATCGGCGAGGCGACCGTTGCGCCAGCGCAGCGCGTCCTCCTCGAGCTGGCTCGCCAGCTCCCAGCGCACCGCCTCGCACAGCCGCAGCACGAAGAGCATGTCGCGGCCCATCAAGCGGTCGACGGCCTGCTGCAGCACCGCCTGCGTCGCCTCATCGACGGAGACGCCGCCGTAGACGATCAGGTAGCGCTGGTCGGGGGTCACCGTGTGGCGTCCCACATCGTGCTCGGGCTGCTCCTCGGCGGCGAGGTCGTAGACCGTGCAGTGCACCTTGAAGAGCAGCGTGAGCAGCTCGAGGTCGAGCCCGCGCAGCTGTCCGGCGGCGCGGTCGGAGTTGGCGGCGAAGAAGGCGCCAAGCCAGCGCCCGACGGCGGTGGGATCGATGCGGTCGCGGCGCCAGCCGTCGAGGTCGAGGAAGCCCTGCACCTGCGCCGGCGACATCAGCTCGAGCACCTCGAGGCAATCCTCGACGCCGATTTCGCGGATGGTCGCGTACAGGTCGGGCACCGGCATCTGGCGCACCACGCGCATGGTGTCTTGGCGTGACAGGATCCGGTCGAGGCGCTGCTTCGCCGGCAGCGTCGACAGCTCGCGGTAGAACGTCTGTAGCGGGGGCAACGCCGACGACGCCGACGGCGCCAGCGGCTGGCTCTTCGACTCAACCACGGGCCACCTCGCGACGACGACGCAGGGACAGGAGCGCGACGAGGGCGCAGAGCGCGCCGGCCGCAAGGGTGTCGGCGGGCGACGACGCCGTGCAGCCGCAGCCGCCGGCATCGCCCTCGAAGGTCACGGGCACCGCGCCGGCGTCCTCGCCGTCGACGGTGACGCTGACCGTCGCGGTGCCGGGCTTGCGCTGGGCCTGCAGCGTCTGGCGGTAGAAGCCGTCGAGCGGGCTGCGCTCGACCTCGTCACGCAGCAGGCCGAGGTCGGTGGCAATCGCGACGTCGTGCTCATCGGCGTCAGGGCCGAGCAGGTTGCCGTCGCCGTCGACCAGCTTG
>VGSZ01000362.1 GCA_016874845.1 Deltaproteobacteria bacterium | reverse complement strand
ACGACATTCACCGGGTGGCAGCTGCGCGACTCGGGGCTCGGCAACCAGACCAACGCGCTCGCCGGCGTCGCCGTCGACGTAGGCCCGTTCCAGATCGCGCCGAATTTTCTCTGGCAGCGCCCGCTGGTGGGTCCCGTGCCGACGGGCCTGCCCGAGGCCGCTCCGCGCACGGTGCTCACCGACCCGTTCGCCGTGCGCGCCAACCGCGAGACCATCGGCGGCGAGCTGCTGCTGGTCTTCGACCCGACGCCGGCGACGTGGCTGTGGGCCTGGGACAACGACCTGCGCGAGGACGCCCTGTTCGCCGCCAGCCTCGACCTCAGCTACCGCCACCAGCCGACCACGCAGGACGCCGGCTTCGGCGTCACCGCCGACGGCAAGCTGTTCGCCTTCGACGGCGCGCCGCCGCCGCGCGATCTGTGGAACGTCGACGCCCGCTTCGTCTCGCGGCTGGCCCCGCACGTGCGCGTCGTCGGCCACGCCTACGCCGGCCCCGGCGAGTCCACCGGCAACTCGTCGCGCTTCCCGAACCGCTATGGCGGCGATGCCCGCGTCGTCGTCGACAGCTGGAGCTTCGCCGCCTTCGCCCGGTTCAACGACTGGGGTCCGTTCACGTACCACCGCGACTTCAACCTGACGTTCCCGATGCAGCTGATGGGCGACGCCTCGACGGCCCTCGGCCCGGTGCGCTGGTTCGACGCGCTGCAGACGCGTCTGGGCGTGCGTGGCACGTGGCGTGCCCTCAACGGCTTCTCGCCGCGCTACTGCCCCGACTCCACCGCCCTCGACGGCAGCGGCTCGTGCAATCCGTTGTCCGGGCCGGCGCCGTGGGGCAGCGAGTACGAGGTGCGGACCTACCTCACCGTCGGCCTTTGATCAGCGCCGTCGGCGGCTGCCGCGACGGCGTGGGGTGGCGTAATTTCGACGCGGGGGCGGTTCTGGTAACCAGCCGCCATGGCGGCTTTGGTGCAGCGCGAGCAGGCGAACCGGGCGCGAGACTGCGTCCGTCGAGCAGCCAGTCGAGCGGAACCAGCGCGCGTGAGCGGGCGGCGATGACCGGCCCTTCGGATCCGCAGCGCCCGCCTTCGCTCCGCACCTCCTTCGTGCGTCTGACGCGTCGAGAGTCCGGCGCGATGCTGAGCGCCGCCACCGCCGCAGGCATGCTCTTGTTGACGACGACGGCCGCCACCAGCTTCGCCCAGGGGTGGATGGTGCATGCGGTCGAGATCTCGCTGACCATCGTGCTGCTCAGCGTCGTCTTCATCGCGAACGCCCGCGGCCACTTCATCTTCGCCAACGTCTACATGAACGTCCTGGTGGCGCTGCACCTGACGATCGAGTCGCTGCTGTTCGGCCCCAGCGTCCGCTCCCACGACTACTTCGTCGTCATGGCCGTGAGCACGCTGATGTTCTTTCCGCGCCGGGCGCGGGTCCCGATGCTGCTGACGCTCGGGACCATCGGCGTGCTGTGGGGCGCGACCCAGCTACTCTTCGACGCGATCCCCCCGCTGTACGTCCCCGACCCCGACGCTGCCGAGGACTTTCGGGTCACCAACGTGGTGGGCCTGCAGGTCCTGCTGCTGGTCGCGAGCGTGTTCTTCCGCAGGCACTACACCGCCGCCGAGGAAGCGCTCGAAGAGGAGCGCGAGCGGGCCGACCGTCTGCTCAACGACATCCTGCCCCGCCCCATCGCCGAGCAGCTGAAGCGCGCACCGACCTCCATCGCGCAGGCCCATCATGAGGTCACCATCGTCTTCGCCGACATCGTCGACTTCACGCGCATGAGCGCGGCGATGTCGCCCACCGAGGTCGTCGACCTGCTGAACCGCGTGTTCACCACGTTTGATGCGATCGCCAGGAAGCACGGGCTCGAGAAGATCAAGACCATCGGCGACGCCTACATGGCCGCCGCCGGCGTCCCCGTTGCGCGCGCCGACCACGCCGCCGCCGCCGCGCGTATGGCGCTGGAGATGCTCGAGGTCGCGCAGACCATGCGCGTGCCCGACGGTCGCCCGCTGCGCCTGCGGATCGGGATCAACAGCGGCCCTGTGGTCGCCGGCGTGATCGGCACCACCAAGTTCATCTACGACCTTTGGGGCGACGCGGTGAACACCGCGAGCCGTATGGAGTCGCTCGGCACGCCGGGCGCGATCCAGGTGACGGCGACGACACGCGCCGCCCTGGGCGACGCGTTCGTCGTCGAGGAGCGCGGCGTCGTGGACGTCAAGGGCAAGGGACTGATGACGACGTGGATGCTACGCGGCCTGCGCGCCGCGACCGCGCCCGGCTCGGTCTGACGCGCGCAGCGCGGGTCGCGCCGCGCGTCGCGGGTCACCCGCTCAACGACCGTGGACGTCGTGCGGGTGATGGCACGAGAGGGCCAGGCCGCCGCTCAGGCTCACGAGCGGCGGCGCTGTCGTCACGCAGGCGTCAGACGCGCGCGCGCAGCGCGGATGGAAACGACAGCCCGCGGGCGGCGCCCGCAACGACGGTGGCGCGCCCGGGATGCTCCGCAGGGTAGCAGCTTCGACTCCGACGCCCGGCATCGCCGCCAGCAGCTGCCGCGCGTAGGGATGCCGGGCCCGCGCGCGAAACGCCCGACCCGGCGCGATCTCGGCGACGCGACCGGCGTAGAGCACCACGATCCGGTCGGCGAGCTGCGCGATGCGCCCGAGGTCGTGCCCGATGAACAACACCGAGAAGCCGCGCGCGCGCTGCAGCGAAAGCAGCTGACGCAGCAGGTCGCGCTCGACAACGACGTCGAGCGCGGTCGTCGGCTCGTCGAGGACGAGCAGCGCCGGCTCGAGAGCGAGCGCCAGCGCGATGGCCACGCGCTGGCGCATACCGCCCGACAGCTGGTGCGGATGGCTGTCGAGCCGCTCGGGCGGCAGGCCGACGTCCGCCATCAGCGCCATGGCGCGCGCGTCCCGGGCCGCCGGCGACGACGACGACGGCCCCTCGGCCCGCGCCAGCACGTCGTCGAGTTGGGCGCGCACCGTCAGCACGGGGTTCAGCGCGTCCAGCGCGCTCTGCATCACCCACGACAGCTTCTTCCAGCGCACCGCGCGCAGCGACGCTGCACCAAGCCCGAGCAGGTCCACGCCGTCGAGCAGCACCTGCCCGCCCCGCACGACGCCCGGCGGCGGCAACGTGCGCAGGATGGCCTGCGCCAGCGTCGACTTGCCCGACCCCGACTCGCCGGCGACCCCGACGATCTCGCCGGCGCCCACGTCGAACGACACGGCGTCCACCGCGCGGACCGCCCCGCCGACGCTCTCGTCGCCGACAAAGTCGACGCTCAGGTCGCGCACCGACAGACGCGGCGGGGCTGCGCTCACGGTTCGCTCCTCGGGCGGTCATCGCCTCGCACGACGGGCGTGGCCTGCAGCGCAGCGTTCGGCTCTACGCCCCGGGCCCGGAGCCAGCGGCCCCACGGGCGTGCGCTCTGCAGCCGCGGGTTCGTCACCTCGTCCAACCCCGCGCCGATCCACACCAGCGCGCAGGCGAAGACCGCGCTCGCGAGGCCCGCCGGCACGAAGGTCCACCACGCCCCGGTCAACAACGCCGCGTCGTTGGCGGCCCAGTAGAGGCTCGTCCCCCAGGTCACCGCATCGACGTCGCCGAGCCCGAGGAATTCGAGCCCCACCTCAGCGCCGATGGCGTAGGTCACGCTGCCCATCCACTGCCCGAACAGCAGCGACGTCAGGTTGGGCGCCACCACTGTCGCCATGATCCGCAGCGGCCCGTCGCCCGCCACCCGCGCCGCCACGACGAAGTCGCGCCCCCGCAACGACAGGGTCTGGCTGCGCAGCACCCGCGCGTTCCACGCCCAACCGGTCAGCACGAGCACCGCTGCCACCGTCCATGGCCCCGCGGGCAGGTAGGCCGCCACGACGATGGCCAGCGGCAGCCCCGGCAACACCAGCGACACCTGCGTCACCCACGACAACAGAAGGTCGACGGCTCCGCCCACGTAGCCAGCGACGACCCCGACGCAGGCGCCCAGCGCCACGACCACGAGCCCGGTGAGCAGCCCCACCAGCAGCGAGTGGCGCGTGCCGACGACGAGCTGCGCCAGCACGTCCTGCCCCTGCCCCGTCGTCCCCAACCAGTGCGTCGACGATGGCGACTGCAGCGGCCGGCCCACCAAGGCCCCGGATCGCCG
>VGSZ01000361.1 GCA_016874845.1 Deltaproteobacteria bacterium | reverse complement strand
CGAGGCCGGCGTCGCAGTCGTTGTCGAGCAGGCAGCCGTCACCGCCGCCGGCGCCGTCGCCCGACGGCGGACCGACGCAGGTGGCCGCCGGCGCGAGGGCGGCGAGGGCGACGAACAAGCACAACCGCGACACCGCGCTCAGCATGATTCCGACGCTATGCTTGCAGGTCCCGCGGGTTCACGACGCGTTGCGCGATATGGATCGTTCTGGCGACGCTTGCGCCCGTGACCGTCCCGTCGTTCCTTGACTGCCAGTCGTGCGGCGCCTGCTGCTGCAACACCGCGCGCAACCGCGCCGACGGCACGCACGAGTACGTCGTTGTCGAGCCCGACGATCGCCTGCAGCGCGAGCGGCGCGACCTGCTGCGTACCCTCGCCGTGCGCAACGCCGCCGGGCAGTGGCACCTGCGCCTCGTCGGCGACGACGAGCGCTGCGTCGCCCTGCAGGGCGCGGTCGGCGTCGACGTCACCTGCGGGATCTACGCGTTGCGCCCGCGCGGTTGTCGCGTCGTGCAGCCCGGCGACGACGAGTGCCTGCGGGCCCGCCGCCACCGCGCCGTCGCGCGCACCGGCGAGGCGTAGGCGACGACGGCGGCGTTGTCGTCGTCGTCGCCGCCCACGCGGCGCGGCCGCTTTTTCGACAGCCCCGGCCCCGCGTGGCACCGTCCGCTGCTCGTCGAGGTCCTCGCCCTGTCGCGTCGTCGGCTGTCCCCGCGCTGGCTCGCGCACCGTCCGGTGGTCCGGGCGGTGGCGCGGGCCGCGTCGTGGGCGCTCGCGCTGGTCGTCGGCGTCGGCGTGACCCACACGCCCGCCCGGGCCGCCGGGCCTGTCGACGGGCCCGGCGACGTGTTCGACGCCGGCACGGCCCGCGTGCGCGTCTTCTGCGACGACGACGGCGACGGCCGCGTCGACGACGGCGAGCGCGGCGCGTGGGGCGCGCGGGTGTTCGTCGACACCGGCGCCTGGGCCGCAGCCGACGCCACCGGCAAGCTGCACTTCGCCGGGCTGCCGTCGGGGATGCACCTGGCCCGGCTCGACGAGCGCACGCTGCCGGGCATGACGACGTCGTCGCCGCGGCAGCTGTTCTACGTGTCGCCCGGGCTGCCCGTCGACGTCGCCTTCGCGCTGCGCTGCGCCACCCTGCAGCGCGGCGTCGACGCCAGCGATCCGGCCGCCCTGATCGTCGCCGCCGACGCCTGGCGCCCCGCCGCCGCGGCCGACGGCGGCAGCGTCGCCGTGCAAGGCACCCTGGCCGCGCCGGACGACGACGCGCCGGACGCCGTCGCGCTCGGCGTCGACGGCGCCACCATCGCGCTGCCGCACGCGGCGCTGACCCTCGAGCCGGTCGACGGCTCACCGGCGGCCGAGGCGCCGGTCCTGTCGGCGCCCGACGCCGGGCTCGTGCTGCGCCTGCGCGCCGGCCACGACGGCGGCGCCGCCGCGCTCGGCTGGCACGTCGTCCTCGAGGACGTCGGCGACGCCGCCGACCCGCGGCCGGTCTGGGTGTTCGCCGGCCGCGGGCCGCCCCCGCCCCGCGTGGTGTGGGGCGGTCGCGCCGACGACAGGCCGGCGGCCCCCGCCGTGCTCGCCCGCGGCGGCGCCTATCGCGCGACGCTCACCGTCACCTACGCCGGTGGCGACCGCGCCACCGCCGCGCCGCGCTCCTTCACCGTCCGCGGCCGCGGCGCGCCAGCGCTGACGACGGCGCCGCTCCGCGCCGTGCCGACGGCGCGCGTCGACGGCGTCGCCGTCGACGTGTCCCCCGAGGGGCGCTTCGGCGTGGCGGTCCCGAGGGCGCCGCGCGCGGCGCTCGTCGTCGAGTGGACCCGGGCCGACGGCGGCGGCGGCCGCGTGCTCGTGGCGCCCGCGTCGTCGTCCTCGTCGTCCTCGTCGTCGCCGGCGCAGTCGTCGTCCTCGTCCTCGCCGGTGGCGCTGCGGGTGGACCCGGCGCGCCGCACGCTGGGGGTCGAAGACGTCGAGTCGGGCGCGCTGGCGCTGCTCGGCGTGCGCGTGGCCCCGACCCTCGAGCAAGGCAACGTCGTCGTCGAGCTGCCCCCGGGCGTCGCCGTGCGGCGCACGACGGTGCAGGCGTTCGTCGGCGACGCCGCCACCCCGTGGCGCGAGCTCGTCGTCTCTGGCCCGGCCACCCGCGTGCCGCTGGGCGCGCCGCTGCCGCCGGGCGCGCCCGTGCGGCTGCGGGTGACGATCGTCGACGCTGACGGCAACCGCGGGCTCGGCCCCGACGTGATCGTCGGCGAGGCCCCGCCGGTCGCGGGCGGCGGCGTCGACGGCGCGGCGCTGGTCCTGCCCGATCCCTTCGGTCGCGGCGGCCGCACCCGGCCGAAGGCCGCCGTGACCGCCGCGCTGGCGGCCTTCGCCGCCGGCCTGTCACCCTCGGCCACCGTGCGCGTCGAGGTGCACAGCGACGACCGCGGCCCCCGGCTCCGGCGCCGCACGTCCTCGCAGGCCCAGGCCGAGGCGCTGCGACGTGCTCTCGTCGCCGCCGGCGTCGCCCCCGAGCGGGTCGTCGCCGTCGGCCGCGGCAGCGACGCGCCCCTGGTGCCGAACCTCGGGCCCCGCGCCCGCCGCGCCAACCGCCGCGCCATGCTCTACGTCGACGATCCCAGGGGCGGCGGCAGTGGCGACGGCAGCGCGGGCGCCGCCGCGGGCGCCGCCGTCGTGCTCGTCAACGGCGCGCCGCTGCCCGCGGCGGGCCGCGCGTTCGCCGGCACCGTCGCCCCGCTGGCCGACGGCGAGGTCGTCGTCGTCGTCAAGGACGCCGCCGGCGCCCGCGCCGTCGTCACCGTGCGGCGGCCCGGCGCCGTGTGGCAGGGCACGCCCGGCGCCTACCGCGCTCTCGTCGCCGCCGTCTCCCCCCCGCCGCCCCCCGGCGACGACGCTGCGCCGACGAACATGACGAACATGACGGACATGACGGACGCGACCGGATCGACAGGCTCCCCGGGCTCCCCGGGCTCCCCGGGCGCGGCGGTTGGCGCGACGGATGCGACGGATGCGACGGATGCGACGGGCGACGGTGACGCTGTCGTGGACGACGACCACCACCCGGCGCCCCACGAGGGTGGCCCGCCGCCGCCGTGGTGGCCGATGCGCGCCGCGGTGCCGGCGGCGCGCCTGACGGTCACGCTGCCCGCGACCCACGGACCGCTGCGCCACGACGTGCTGCCGGTGCGCGGCCGCGCCGACCCGGCGAGCCGCGTCACCGTCAACGGCGTCGCCGTCGATGTCGACCCCGTCACCGGCGAGTTCGCCGCGCCGGTGACGCTGCCCGAGGGGCGCTCGAGCCTGGTGGTCGAGGCCGAGGACGCCCTCGGCGACCGCGCCCGGGTGGCCCACCCCGTCGATGTCGACACCACCGGCTGGTTCTTCCTCGCGCTGTCCGACGCGGCGGTGGGCGGCGACGGCGCGCTCTTGCCCGAGCGCGCGCCCACGACGGCGGTGACGATGGGCGACATCTTCGCGTACGGCCGCGCGGCGGCGTGGGCCAAGGGCCGCTTTCACGGGCAGCTGCTGTTCTCCGACTACGACCTGTCGCTGCACCTGGACACGCGGCGCTTCGTCGACGACGCCTTCTTCCCCGATGTGCTCGACCCCGATCGCGGCTTCGCCGCGTGGGGCGACGCGTCGCTTGAGCGGCTCGAGGCCCGCAGCGCGTGGCCGCTCTTCGTCGACCTCGCCGCCGACGACTCGCGCTTGACCGTGGGTGCGGTGCGCACCGCGCTGCAGGCCGGGCAGCTGTTGCGCTACCGCCGCGCGCGGCCGGGGGCGCAGCTCGTCTTCGACCGCGGCTGGCTCGACCCCGTCGTCGTGGCGGCCCGCGCCCCCGGCCCGCGCCCGGCGCCGGCTGATGACCCGTGGCGCACGCGCGCCGAGGCCTTCGCCCACGACGGCGGCGGCGCCCGCCACGCCCGCGTCGAGCTGCAGGGCACCGGCGGGAGCCTGTACCTGCTGCGCCACGCGCCCGTGGTCGCCGGCTCCGAGCAGGTCAGCGTGATCGTGCGCGACGCCATCACCGGCAGCGAGCTGTCGCGCACGCCGCTCTTGCGCAACGTCGACTACAACGTCCGCTACGACGCCGGCCGGGTCGTGCTGAAGGCGCCGCTGTCGACGTTCGCCGCCACCGCCGCCGTCGTGAACCACAACCTCGGGCAGGTCACCGCCGCGCACCGGCTGTTCCTCGAGGTCGACTACGAGCACG
>VGSZ01000360.1 GCA_016874845.1 Deltaproteobacteria bacterium | reverse complement strand
CGGTCGCTGCCGTCGTCGTCGCCGTCGTCGCCGTCGTCGCCGTCGTCGCCGTCGTCGCCGTCGTCGCCGTCGTCGCCGTCGTCGTCGTCGTCGCCGTCGTCGCCGTCGCCGCCGTCGCCGTCGTCGGCATGGTGTTCGTCGCTGCGAGCGGCGGGTCACGCGTGGTCATGGTCCGCGCGCGCTCCCCTCGCCCCGCGGGTCGGCGCCGCCTTCGAGGGTGCCGTCTTCGCGCTGCACGATGCACATCGCGTTGCCCCAGCCGTCGCTGACGGTGAACGCGTGGCCGCGCGCCTGCAGCGCCTGCTGCGTCGCCGGGTCGAGCCCGAAGGCCTCGATGCGCGTCGCCTCGGGGCTGTGCTGCTGGTGGATGCGCGGCGCGCCCACCGCCTGCTGCGCGTCCATGCCCCAGTCGACGACGTGCAGCACCGTCTGCAGCGTCGTCGTGATGATCGTGCTGCCGCCGGGCGCCCCCGCTGTCAAAAAGAACTTGCCATTCTTCGTCGCGATGAGCGGCGTCATCGAACTGAGCGGGATCTTGCCCGGCGCCACCGCGTTGGCCTCGCCGCCGACGAGCCCGTAGCTGTTGGGCACGCCCGGCGCGGCGGCGAAGTCGTCCATCTCGTCGTTCAACAGGACGCCCGTGCCGTCGACGACGACGCCGGAGCCGAAGCTGTAGTTCACCGTGAACGTCAGGCTGACGGCGTTGCGCGCGTCGTCGACGACGGTGAGGTGGCTCGTGTGCTGGCCCTCCTTCGGCGCGCCCGTCGCGTCGCGCGCGCGCAGCGGGGGCACGGGCGTGGCGGCGGGCAGCGCAAGCTGCGCGGGCGTCGCCGCCTTGACGTCGAGGCTCCGCTTCGCGCGCAGCGGGTCGATCTGCGGGCGGCGCAGGGCGGCGTAGGCGGGAGACGTCAGCGCCGCCACCGGCACGTCCACGAAGGCGGGGTCGCCGAGCCACACGGCGCGGTCGGCGTAGGCGATGCGCATCGCCTCGATCAGCGTGTGCAGCGCGTCGACGTCGTGCCACGGCACGCGCGACAGGTCGGTGCCGTCGAGCAGCCGCAAGATTTGCAGCAGGTGCACGCCCCCTGACGACGGCGGCGGCATCGTGCACAGCGTCAGGTCCTTGTAGGGGCCGCACAGCGGCGTGCGCCAGGTCGGCGCGTAGTTGGCGAGATCATGTTCGTCGATGAGGCCGCCGTTGGCCTTCATCGCCGCTGCGATCTTCTTTGCCGGCTCGCCGTCCTGCAGCGCCCGCGGCGAGGACGCGAGCGCCTGCAGCGTCGCCGCGAGGTCTTTCTGCACGAGCCGGTCGCCGGGCTGAAGCGGCACGTGCCGGCCGGCGGCGTCGCGCTTCATGAACACCGCGCGTGTCGCCGCCTCGCGGGTCATCGCGTCCTTGCGCCAGGCGAAGTCGTCGACAAAGCGGCGCCCCACGACGAAGCCCTCGCGCGCGAGCTGCTCGGCGGGCGCGACGAGCATCGCCCACGGCAGGCGACCGTGTTTTTCGTGCAGCGCGACGAGGCCGGCCACGGTGCCCGGCACGGCGACGCTCAGCCAGCCGTCGACGGAGCGGCGGGGCACCACCTTGCCCGCGGCGTCGACGAACATGGTGCGGGTGGCCTTCGCCGGCGCCTTCTCGCGGAAGTCGAGGGCCGAGACCGCGCCGGTGCTTGCCTCGAGCACGACGGTGAACCCGCCGCCGCCTAGGCCGGCCGAGAACGGCTCGACCACCGAGATGGCCAGCGTCGCCGCCACCGCAGCGTCGACGGCGTTGCCCCCGGCCGCCAGGATCGACAGCGCCGCGTCGGTGGCCAGCGGGTGCGCGGTGGCGGCCATCGCCGTGCGACTCTCGGCGGACGCGCGGTGGGCAGCGGCGCCTGTCGCCCACGCAGCGACGGCGGCGACGACGAAGAAGACGAGGGCTGGCGAGCGACGCACGGGAGACCTCGACGGACGGGTCAGGGGCAGGCGGCGTCGAACGCGGCCGCGTCCAGCGCTCGCTCGACGACGGCGAACGCCGCGGGGTGCGCCTGCATCCAAGCGGCGACGGCGGCATCGATGTCCTTCAGCGCTGCCTTGCGGGCGCCGACGTCGAAGCGCAACCCGACGCGCACGGCGGGGTGACGATCGAGGCGGTCGCGCCGCTCGGCCAGCCCGTTGGTGACGCGGGCCAGATCGAAGAGCCGAACCGGCCCGCCCTGGTCGGCCGGGCGGCGCGCGACGATCAACGACAGCAGCGCCTCGGGCGTGGCGGCGCGCGCCACGACGACGCGCACCGGGCCCGGCGGATGGTCGAGCACGACGCCGTCGTCGGCCATGCGCACCAGCGGCGCCGCCGCCACCGGGTCGATGCCGCGGGCCCGCGCTGCGGCCTTGTCGACGGCCAGCGATGCCGTCGCGGTGGGCGTCGTCGGGCGCGCGCCGGGGATCGCCAGCAGCGCGCGGCGGAGCTCGTCGACAGCGGCTTCGTCGCCGCCACGCACGCGCACGGCGACGGCCTCGTCGCTGGCGTCGTCGAGCGCCACCACCGTGACCCCCGTGGGCAGCGCGATGCGTTGGGGCACGTCGAGCATCGACCGCCGCGCGCGGCGGCTGCCGCGCACGATCACCTCGAGGGCGCCGTCGCGCCGCAGCGCCTCGCCCGACGGACTCGCGCCCACCGCGGCGACGTCAGCCAGGCGCACCAGTGGCGCCGTCTTGACGACGACGCCGTCGAGCGACGGCGACGCGCGGATCGCGGCGAGCACCTCGGGCAGGGCGACGTCGGTGGCCAGCAGCCGCTCGGGGTCGAGGGCGACGCGGCGCTCGCGGCGCCCGCCGTGCACCTCGAGCGCGTCGGCGCCGGTGATGCTGCGCAGCGCGGGCAGCAGCGTCGTGTCGACGGCGTCACGGGCGGCGAAAGGGTCGGGGCCGCGCACGGCGAAGTGGGCGATCACCTCGCTGCGGGCGGTGACGTCGAGGACGACCCCTGCCGGCAGGCGGCCCGCCGCGCGCGCCGCGTCGAGGGCCGTGCGCGCGTGGGCCACCGCGTTCACCGCCGGCGCCGACGTCGACAGCAGCACGAGGCCGGCGCGCGGGCACGAGGACGAGCGCAGCCCGCCCGACGCCAGCTCGGGCGCGGCGAGGGCGTCCTCGGCGGCGGCGGCGGCGGCGGCGTGGTCGGCGGCGTCGCCGCCGGACAGCGCCACCATCACCTGCGTCGTAGTCGGCCGGTCGGTGGGGCACTTGGCGAGGGCGACGGGCACCGCGAGCACGGTGGGCACCACCAGCGCCAGCGTTGTCCACGGGGGGCGTCGTGCCGGCGGCAGGGAGGCGGTCATCGCGGGCGCCGTGCCTTGCCCGCCGTGGCGGCGGCGCGCAGCGCGGCGATGGCAGCCTTGCGGTCGGGCTGGTTGAACACCGCCGACCCGGCGACGAAGGCGTCGACGCCGGCCTCGGCCGCCGCGCCGATGTTGTCGACGCCGACGCCGCCGTCGATCTCGACGATCGCGCCGTGGTTGCCGGCGTCGTCGAGCAGGCGACGGATGCGGCGCACCTTGTCGAGCTGCGACGGCAGGAACTTCTGGCCGCCGAAGCCGGGGTTCACGCTCATCACCAGCACCAAGTCGACGTCGCCGGCGACGTAGCGGAGTGCTTCTTCGCTGGTCGACGGATTCAATGACACGCCGGCGCGCTTGCCGCGCCCGCGGAGGGCGGCGAGCGCGCGCTGTAGGTGCACGCAGGCCTCGACGTGCACGGTGACGCCGTCGGCGCCGGCGTCGACGAAGGGGTCGATCCAGCGCTCGGGCTCGACGATCATCAGGTGCACGTCGACGGGCTTCTGCGTCGCCTTGCGCACCGCCTGCACCACCAGCGGGCCGATGGTCAGGTTCGGCACGTAGCGCCCATCCATCACGTCGACGTGCAGCCAGTCGCAGCCGCCGCGGTCGACGTCTTCGATCTCGGCGGCCAGCCGGCCGAAGTCGGCGGACAGGATGCTCGGAGCGATGATCGCCATGGGCGCCACCGTAGCGCGCCCTCGTCGTTGACGTCACGGCCCGATTGCCGGGCGCGCCCGCCCGCTGCCATCCTGTTCCCATGCTTCGACGACCCCTGCCGCTGCTCGCCGTCCTTGCCGCCACGCTCGCCCTGGCATGTGCCCCGCCCTCCGAGGACGCTGGCGAGGGCGAGGGCGAAGGCGAGGGCGAGGGCGAAGGCGAGGGCGAAGGCGAGGGCGAGGGCGAGGGCGAAGGCGAGGG
>VGSZ01000359.1 GCA_016874845.1 Deltaproteobacteria bacterium | reverse complement strand
ACGGCGTCACGTCGACGCCAGGCTTCGATCCGCGCATCGAGGGCGAGCTCGGCTTCACCACCGACCCCGACGCCGACCCGAGCAACCCCGCCGACGTCGGCGCCTTTACGTTCGTCGCCGCGGTGGAGAACGACGGCGCCGCCAACGTCGGCACCTTCGGCAACGACGACGAGTACATCGCGCCGTTCTCGCCGACGACGCCGGGCGTCTTCCGCACGGTGTTCCGCTTCCGCGTCGACGGCGGCGCCTTCACCTACTGCGACGCCGACGACGTCGCCGGCTTCGACCCGACGAAGGCGGGCACGGTTGCCATCCTCGCGGTGCCGCCGCCGCAGTGCGACCCCGCCGCCACGCCGCAGACCGATCCGACCCTCGCCTGCGACGACGGCCTGTTCTGCAACGGCGTCGAGACCTGCGACCCGTCGTCGCTCGCCGCCGACCTGCGCGGCTGCGTGGCCGGCGACGCGCCGCCGGTGCCCGACGTCCTGTCGGGCGGCCCCTGCACCGACGTCGTCTGCGTCGAAGAGACCGACAGCTACGCGAGCCAGCCGGCCTTCGAGGGCCGCACGTGCACCGATCTCGCCTTCTGCGTGCCCGCCGGCACCTGCACCGCCGGCTCCTGCGAGGGCCCCGTCGTCGCCGACTACGACGACAACGCCTGCTCCGTCGCCGCCTGCGACGGCAGCGGCGACGTCACGACCACGGATCCCGACGACGGCGACCCGTGCACCGTGGACACCTGTGACGTGACCGGCGCAGCCGTGCGCACGCCGGTGGTGGTCGACGACGCCGTCGCCTGCACCATCGACCGCTGCGACGGCCTCACCGGCGTCGTCAGCCACACGCCCGACGACGCGCTGTGCGGCTCGCCCGACCTGCGCTGCGATCTGGTCGCCGGCTGCGTCGCCCGCACCGAGGCCGGTCGCCTCATCGTCCACGAGCTGCGCCTCGGGACCGACGCCGCCGTCGAGCTGCGCAACACCACGGCGAGCGACATCGACCTGACCGGCTTCACCCTGCGCTTCTCGACCGACGCCGGCGACCAGAACACCGACGTGATCGGGCCGGCGACGGTGCCCGCGGGCGGCGCCCTGGCGCTGCGGGTCACCGGCGAAGCGGGCGGGCTGGCGGCGCCGCTGCCGTCAGCGCTGTCGTCGGGCCTGACGCTGCGGGTCACCGACGGCAGCGGCAACCTGGAGGATCGCGTGACGTTCACCAACGTCGTCACCAGCGGCACACCGGTAGCGGGCGACTTCGTGGCGTCTTCGACGGCGTCGCTGCAGCTCGACCCGGCGCGGGCGTCGGCGGGCGGCAACGACACGGGCGACGCGTGGTGCCTGACGTTCCGCGGCCCCGACGGGCAGCGCGCTCTCGACAGCTTCGGCGGCGCCAACCGCGACTGCCGCGCCACCGTCGTCGTCAACGAGGTGCTCTACGACTTCGCCGGCAGCACCGGCGACGGCGGGCGGGTCTTCGTCGAGCTCGCCGGCGCCCCCGGCGCGAGCCTCGCCGGCCTGCGGGTGCGTACGGTGAGCCTCGATGGCAGCGACCCCGACAACCTCGGCCCGGGCGGCCTGCCGGCCGGGACGCGGATGCCGACCGACGGCCTGTTCGTCTTCGCCGACGGCGACGCCAACGGCCTCATCTCGGCCGGCACCGTGAGCCCCACTGCCGTCACCGAGGTGCCCGACGCCGACAGCATCCTCGACAACGGCGACCCGCCCCAGACGAGCGGAGGCGTCGGCCGGGTGCTGCAGCTGGTCGACGCCAGCGCGCGCAACGCCGTGCTCGACGGCGTGGGCTGGGGCCCGTTGCCGGCGACGCCGGCTGCCTACGCCGGCGAGGGCGAGGGCCCGCTGCCGCAGCTGACCTCGAACCGCCTCTCGTTCTCGCTGGCGCGCCGCGGCGACGGCGTCGACACCAACGACAACCGCGCCGACTTCTTCGTCGACCCGACGCCGACGCCGGGCGCGGCGAACGGCGCGGCGCTGCTCGAGATCCTCGACCTCACGCCGACGTTCGGCCCGGCGGCGCAGGCGACGACGGTGTCGCTCCGCGTGCGCGACCTCGTGTTCCTGAGCGCGGTGGAGGGGGTCACGTTGGCCACCGAGGCGCGGCCGACGGTGCAGATCGCCGGCGAGCCGGCGACCTGCAACTTCGCCACCGCCGCCGTGGTCGTCGCCGACGCCGGCCGCGGGGCGGTGACGCTTTCGTGCACGGCGCCAGCCCGCGGCGGTGCGTCGCGCAAGCTGCCCGAGGGGATCATCGGCGACGTCGTCGTCACCAACCCGGTCCTGCCGGGTGCCACGGGGGGCGAGGCCGACGTGCTCGGCGGCGGCTTCACCTACGAGGACGGCTTCGCCAACGAGAGCGACCTGCCGCTGGAGCTCGACTTCTGCAACCTGCAGGCGCAGGAGCCAGTGGCCGGCACCCGCAACGTCACCGTCTACAGCCGCGTCTACGAGGGCGGCCGCACCGACACCGCCGACGGCAGAGCGCCGGGCATCGACGCCGAGTTCGGCGTCGCGGCCGCGCCGCTGCCGTCGAGCGTCCTCGCCGTCACGTGGACGCCGGCGACCTACAACGCCCTCGGCGGCACGACGAACGACGACGAGTACATGGCGACCTTCGTGCCGCCGGCGGGCGCGGGCACCTATCGCTGGCTGTTCCGCTACACCCTCGATGGCGGGCTGAACTGGACGTACTGCGACAGCGACGGCGCCGGCAGCAACGGCGGCCTGACGTTCACCCTCGCCAATGCCGGCACGATCACGGTCGCGCCTTGACGTCGCTGCTCGCGACGCTCGCGCTCGCCGCCGCAGCAGCAGCGGTCGAGCCGGCGGCGCCACCAGTCGACGACCCTCAAGCCCATCGGTTCACGTGGGCAGCGGTGCCGACGGCGACGTTCAACACCGACGAAGGATTCGGCACCGGCGGTGTCATCTCATTGTATCATCATCACGAGGGTGTGCTGCCCTATCGGGACGAGCTGCGCTTCAACGTCTTCGTCTCGTCGAAGCTGGTGCAGTCCCACGCCGTCACGTGGGACGCCCTGCGGCCCTTCGGCGTGCCGGGGCGGTCGTACGTGCGCGTGGGGTACTTCTCGACGCTGACGCAGAACTACTGCGGCACCGGCAACCAGGTCACCTGCGACCGCGCCGACGCCCGCGCCGCCGCCGACGCGCGCGGCCTCGTCGATGATCCCGCGCTTGCCGACGACGACTTCGACACCTTCACCCGGCGCTATCACCTGATGCGCTTTATCCGGCCGCACGCCACTGTCCTTTTTCGGCCGTGGCTGCGTGACAAACCATGGCGCATGGAGCTGCTGTTCGGGTGGCGCGGATCTTATACGGTACCTGGGGAGCTCGGCGAGCGCGGGCCGTACCCCGGATCGCGCTACGCCGCCGACTTCCCGGTGGGCGAAGAAGGTTTGTCGTCGGTGCCAATGGTGGGCTTCATCATCGACAACCGCGACAACGAGATCTACCCACGCCACGGCGTCTACGCCGAGGCCAGCGTGCGCGGCGGCCATGCGTGGACCGGCTCGACGTGGCCCCACGCCGGCGTCAACGCCACCGGCGCGATCTTCGCCACGCTGCCGGGCACGCCGCTGGTGCTGGCCAGCCGCGTCGTCGCTGACGTGATCGTCGGCCAGCCGTCGGTGGAGGAGCTGGCCCGCATCGGCGGCACGCTGGACCCCATCGCGTTTGGCGGCGCGTTCCTCGGCCGCGGCGTGCGCGAGCACCGCTACCTCGGCAAGGTGAAGCTCTTGAGCCAGACCGAGCTGCGCGCGCAGCTGTTCGACACCACGGTCCTCGGGCAGGACCTGAGCTTCGGCGCCGCGCTGTTCTCCGACGGCGGCCTCGTCGGCTACGACATCGCCGACTGGCGCGGCGACCCGCTGCATCCCCTGGTCACGTTCGGCGCGTCGTGGCGCATCCTGTGGAACCGCACCTTCGCCCTGCGATGGGATCTGGCTGCGTCCCCCGACGAGGCCGAGGGCCCCGGCTTCTACATCATCGTCGGTCAGGTCTTCTGACCAGCGCCGCCCGACACATGCCCTCGCGACACCAACGACGGCCGGCTAACGTCACTGTGATGCGTACGCGCCTCGTTACCCTGCCCGGTCTCCTCGGTCTCGTCGTCATCGTTGCTGCGGCCTGTCGCAGCAACGTCGGTCGACCGTGCAACGTCTCCGCCGACTGCAACGCCGAATCCGCCTGTATCGCCGGCGCGTGCAGCGACAACGAGCGAGCCCCC
>VGSZ01000358.1 GCA_016874845.1 Deltaproteobacteria bacterium | reverse complement strand
CGGACATGGCCAGCGCGCCGCACGACGGACACTCGACCATGGCTTCGTCGTCTTCGACCCGGTCGCGGGTAAAGGTGGTCTGGCAACGCGGGCACTCGAAACGGACAGGCACGGGCGAGACGGTAGCAGGAGCCCCGTCGCCGGATCGAGCGTCGTCGGTCGGGGTCGGCCCGCGACGACTTGCAGGGACGACTTGCGACCTGCCGCCAGGGTGCGCTACGCCCGGTGGATATCTCCCCGAGGTCGCACGTGAAGCTCGTCGCCGTCGGCGTCTCCAACGTCGGAATGAAGCGCGCCCACAACGAGGACAACCACATCCTCGTTCCCGAGGAGAACCTGTTCGTCGTCGCCGACGGCATGGGTGGGCACGCCTCGGGCGAGGTCGCCTCGGAGATCGCGGTCACGTCGGTGGCGGAGTTCTTCCGCCGCACATCGGCCGACGAGGAGCAGACCTGGCCCTACAAAGAGGAGAAGGGCCTGCGCTACGAAGAGAACCGGCTGGTCGCGGGCATCAAGCTCGCGAACCGCCGCATCTTCGAGACCGCCCAGGCCGACGTGCGCAAGCGCGGCATGGGCACCACCGTCGTCGGCATCCTGTTTACGAACAACGGCGCCTACGTCGGCCACTGCGGCGACTCCCGCGGCTACCGCTACCGGGCCGGCCGGTTCGAACAGCTCACCGAAGACCACTCGCTGCTCAACGATTACCTGAAGAACCACAAGCTCACGCCCGAAGAGGTCGAGGCGTTCCCGCACAAGAACGTCATCGTGCGGGCGCTGGGCATGAAGGACTCGGTCCAGGTCGACGTGTCGCGCCTCGAGCCGCTACCCGGCGACGTCTACCTGATCTGCTCCGACGGCCTGTCGGGCATGGTCCGCGACGACGAGTTGCACGCCACGATCCACGCCTGGCAGAGCGACCCGGCGCGCACCGACGACATCGACAGCCTGTGCAAGACGCTCATCGACTCGGCCAACCGCAACGGCGGCATCGACAACGTCACCTGCGTGTTGGTCAAGGTGCAGGACTGACGCGGTCGGGCTGACGACTTCCTGAGCAAGGGCCGCCGGAGGACCGGCGCGACGCTCTCTATCAACCGGTCAGGGCGAGACGAACGGCACGGCGCCGTCGAGCGTATCCTTCACGAAGCGCACGAACACCGCGCGGGTGTCAGGCCGCTGGAACAGCACGCTGTGGCCGTCGAGGCGACCGTCCTCGGCGTAGCGCACCACCGCAGCGGTCCGCGCCCCGACGCCGTCGACGACGACGTTGCCCGCGACCGGCGGCGGCAGCGCCGCACGCCCGATGGCGTGCAGCGCCGGCAGCAACCGATCGACCGAGCGCGCGCCGACATCGTCGCCGATCAAATCGGCGCCGATCGAGCGGACCAGGGCGCGTTGCAGGTTCGTCGGCACCTGCGCGTCGGGCTGGCCTTCGACGACGAGCACGTGGGGTGCCTCGTGGCCGGCGCGGGGCGCGCGAAGCACGTGCCGGGTCGAGAACGTGTTGTCGGCGGCGGCGACGGCGGCCTCGAACAGATCGAGGAACGGGTGGAAGCGGTCGAGGTCCTCGCCGGGCGGTAGCGCCACCGTCTCGAGCAGGCCCTGCAGGTCGACGGGATCCTTCGGCCCGAACGCGAACTCGACCCAGCTGCCGCCCGCTCCCGACAGCACCGCGCCGCGCCAGCCGTCGAGGTTCCCGGCGAGCATGCCGCTCAGGTAGCTGCCGAGGGAGTGTCCGGCGACGACGGCGCGCGACAGATCGAAGCGCACCCGACCATCCGGCGCCGCGCTGGCGTCGACGCCGGGGGCCAGGGCCGGATCGATGCGCAGCTCTTCGAGCAATCGCAAGAACCGCGCGTGCTCCACCAACATCTGGACGAAGTTGTTGCGCATCGCGCGCGGATTCATGAACGCATAGGCACCATAGCCATCGAGGGCTCGCCAGCCGATGCGATCAGGAGAGTAGGGACCGGCGACGCAGGCGGTGCCTACGCCGAGCGGACCCAACCATGACGCCATCCCGCTGCCCGGGACCGGCGGCGCCCCCGGCCGCTCGCGCGGGCCACGGTCGATGGCCTGCGTCGGCGAGCCGCCGGTGCCGTGCACGTAGAACACGATCGGGAATCCTTTTTCGGGCATCGTTCCGCGCGGGAATGACAAGTGAAACGTTGCTTCTTCTTCGCGGGTCGACGCGAGCCTTCCTGCTGCGTCGCGGACGAAGGCGCCGCCCCCGGTCAGGTGCGGCGGCTCGCCCTCTTGATGCTGCGGCTGGGCGACAACGCCGCGGACCTCGACGAAGTCGGGGTGGTCGGCGACGACGTCGCGGGCGGGCTCCACGCGCACGAGGCGCGGCGCGGGCCCGTGCCGGGCCTCATCGAGCAGGGCGAACAGCGTCGCGGTGGGATCGCCGACGGTGAAGACCGTGGCGGCGGCGACGTCGGCAGGAACGATCCCCAGGGCGCCCAGGTGGGCGAAGAGCGGCGCGAAGGCCGCGCGCCACGCCGGGTCGGGGTGCTCTCCACCCAGCAGCGCGGCGAGGGTCGGCGAGGGGTCCAGGTCGACGACGCCGTCGCCGTCGACGTCGCGCCGGACGATCGCGGCCCACGTGCCGGGCAAGAGCGACAGCCCGGTGAGCGGCGCCAGCTGCAGCAGGCCGCGGGGCCGCACGGTGTCGCCGGCAGCGACGGCGACGTCGACGGCGACGCGCTGGCCGATACGCCCCGGGGTCAGGTCGACGAGCTGTACGCCAGCGTCTTCGCGCACGGTCGACAGCGGCAGCACGCGCAGCGGCGGCAGCGGGCGATCGAAGCGGAACGAGACCACCGGGAGCGGCGAGAAGCCCACGCCGTTGTCGACGACGTCCTCCATCACGACGCGCCGGCTCGCCTCGACGAAGCCGACGCCAAACGGGTTCGGCACGCCGCGCACGTCGGGGGCGCCGTTGTCGAGCCGCCGCGCGTCGGCGGGAAACGGCGCGTCGAAGAAGCGGTCGGGCTGGGTCAGGTCGGCGTCGACATCGAAGACCAGCGCCGGCCGGGCCTCGCGCGAGCGCGGCCAGTGGCGGGAGCTGTACGGCGGCGCGCAGCCGCCGATCGCGACGGCCGCGGCGGTCACCGTGCCCACCACGACGGCGAGCGCGGGTGCGACGGCGGAGCGGCGGGAAACGAGCGACGGTAAGCAAGGACGGTGCGGCATTTGCCGCGTCGGATAGCATGCTAGGTGGCGCCGTTCGTCGCGGGCGTCAGCCGTCGTCCGCTCGAAGGAGCACGCCATGCCGCGCCTCAGGCCCCCTCTGCCTCGCCGTCCGCTGGCACCGCCGCGCGCTTCGCGCTGGTCGCTCCTCGTCGTGAGCGCCTGCCTGTGCGCCATCGTTGCCGCGCCCGCCGCGCGGGCCTTCCACGTCGTCATCGATCCCGGGCACGGCGGGCGGGATCCGGGCGGCACCGGGTGCAGCCTCGAAGAGGCGAGCATCAACCTCGACCTCGGGCTGCGGCTGAAGGCCCTGCTCGAGAGCGCCGGGCAGACGGTGTCGATGACTCGCACCACCGACGTCTTCGTCGATCTGCAGCCCCGCGCCGACTTCGCCAACAGCCGCGGCGCCACGCGCTTCGCCAGCCTTCACGTGAACGCGTTCTCGAACGCGACCGCCACCGGCACCGAGACCTTCTGTCACACCTCGGAGGCGGCGCAGGCGCTCGACATGCGCGACAAGATCCAGCGCGAGATGATCGCCGCCTGGGGCCTGCGCGACCGCGGCGGCAAGACCGCCGAGTTCGTCGTGCTGCGCGACACCGTGATGCCGGCCACGCTGTCCGAGCTCGGCTTCATCACCAACTGCGCCGTCGACGCCGTGCTGCTCGCCGACTCGAGCCGCATCCAGCAGGCCGCCGACGCCCACCTGCAGGCCATCGCCGACCACCTCGACTTTCCGGCCGGCGGTGGCGGGCCGGTGCCCGACGACGGCGAGCTGAAGGGCATCGTGTTCGCCGACCAGGGCGTGGGCATCAACGACATGAGCAACCCGATCCCCGGGGCCACCGTCCGCATCGTCGGCCGCGCCGACCAGACCACCGCCGCCGCCGACACCGGCGCCTGGACGTTCACGCTGCCCGCCGGCACGTACACGGTGCGCGCCGAGGCCAACGGCTACGTCGCCGGCGAGCGCACCTGCAGCCTCGCCGCCGGCGCCGTGCAGTTCTGCTCGGTGGGGCTGTTCGCCGACGCGAACGCCGGCGAGGGCGAAGGCGAAGGGGAAGGCGAAGGGGAAGGCG
>VGSZ01000357.1 GCA_016874845.1 Deltaproteobacteria bacterium | reverse complement strand
CTGCCGGCGACGTGATGACCGTGACGCGCTGCCGACGACGCGCTGCCGACGACGCGCTGACGGCGACGCGCTGACGGCGACGCGATGACGGCGACGCGATGACGGCGACGCGATGACGGCGACGCGATGACGGCGACGCGATGGCGATGGAGCCAACGCGGGCACGTTGAAAGCGCGAGGCCGACGTGGTTCGCGGCGAGGCACACGACCCGCTGTCGCTGGCCCGGCTGATGGCGTTTGGGACGACGAGCGTCCGGCGCCTGGGTCGTGTGTCGGAGCGGGCACACCCAGGAGGCCCGAGGGCTCCCGGGGAGACGGGCCAACGTCTCCCGTGGTCGCGCCGAGGGCGAGCGGTCGACACGAGGCGCGGCGCGCAGAACGAAGCAGTCGAAAGAGAGAACGCGGGCCGCGGGAGCCGGATCGGGCGCCGACGAAGCGCGAGCCAGCGATCATCCGGCCAGCAACCCGAAGCAGCTGAAGGAGAAAGCGCGAGCAGACGAAGCATGAGCCGGCAGAAAGCGTGACAAGACCGCCGAAGCTCAGATGCGCGGGATGAGCATGAAGACCTTGGTCAAGAAGAAGTCGACCAGGACGACCATGACCGAGACATTGACGACGGTGCGCGTGGTGGCACGTCCGACGCCTTCGGTGCCCTGACCGCAGGTCAGCCCCTCGAGACAGCCGATCAAGGCGATGCCGAAGCCGAAGAAGAAGGGCTTCACGAACCCCGACAGGAAGTCGGTGGCGTGGATCGTCGTGATCGCGCTCTTGTAGAAGAGCGTCAAAGAGACGTCGAAGGTCAGGTAGCTGATGATCATGCCGCCGATGATCCCGATGATGTCGGCGAACAGGGCGACGATGGGCAGCATGATGGTCGCGGCGATCACGCGCGGCACGACGAGCTTCTTGATGGGGTCGGCGCCGAGGGCGCGGATGGCGTCGACCTGCTCGGTGACGCGCATCGAGCCGATCTCGGCGGCGATGCCGGCGCCGACGCGACCGCCGACGACGAGGGCGGTGAAGACGGGCCCGAGCTCGCGCATGATCGACAGCGACGTGACCTTGCCGACGTAGGGCACCGCGCCCATCGTCTGCAGCGTCATGCCGAACTGCAGAGCAAAGACGAGGCCGACGAAGAACAGGATGAGCAGCGCGATGGGCACCGACTTGATGCCGATGGCCTCGCACTGCTCGAGGATCGCCCGTCGACCAAACGGCCGTCGCCACCATACCCGCAGGAACAACGATGTCAGCCGCGACAGCGCGCCCAGATAGGACATCGCCTCGCGCACTGTCGCGCCCAGGGTCGCGGCGGCCTCCTCGCTCTTCTCGGCGGTGTTGGCGACGACAGCGACAGGGACCTGCGACAGGTTCACCGCCAGCTGCGGGATCGCGGACAACGGCCGCGGGATCCTTGTGGCCGAGGTCTCGGGGGTGGGCTCCGGCATCACCGGTGCGTCGTCGGGGCGGGGAGCCTTGGGCACGGCGCCAGCATAGCCGGCGTCGTCGTCGCCGTCAGCGTCGCCGTCACCGTCGCTGGCCGGGGCGTCATCGAGCGCCGCGGCGGCGCCGTCAGGCGACGAAGAATTCGGCGCTGCCGAGGCCCTGTACATCGACGCGGACGTGGTCGCCGGCGGCCAGGGCGATGGCGGCGGTGGCGCCCCCGGTCATCACGATGGCGCCGGCGCGCAGCCTCTCGCCGAGGGGAGCCAGCTGGTTGGCGAGGGCGGCGAGGGACCGCGCGGGGTGGTCGTAGATCGCCGCGGAGCTGCCGCACTCGGCGAGCGCGCCGTTCTTCGTCATCACCATGCCGAGGTTGCCAGTGTCGAAGTCGCGCGGCCGCACGACGCTGCCGAGCACGAAGCGCGACGACGAGCCGTTGTCGGCGACGACGTCGGGCAGCGTGAACTGGAAGTTCTCGTAGCGCGAGTCGATGAGCTCGAGGGCGCAGCAGACGCCGTCGACGGCGAGGAGCGCCTGGGCTGGCGTCACCGGCCCCTCCAGATCGCGGCCGAGCAGGAACGCGATCTCGGGCTCGACCCGCGGGTGGATGTGGGCGCTGCGCTGCACGGTGCCGCCGTCATCGAGGATCATGCGCCGCGTCAGGTGCCCGTAGATCGGTACCTGCACGCCCATCTGCTGCATCTTGGCGCGGCTGGTCAGGCCCATCTTCATGCCGACGAGGTCGTCGCCGCGCAGGCGACGCAGGCCGATGCCGGCGCGCTGCACGGCGTAGGCGTCGTCGAGGGACAGCGGCGTCGTGCCCGTCAGCTTCGGCACCGGCCGCACGTCCAGCGTCGCGCGGTCGAGGATCTGGGCGAGGGCGTCGACGTCGTCAGCAGAGGGCATGGGCGGGGGCTAGCAGGGCGCGCCAGCGACGGGAACCGGGCGGGGGGCAGGTCCGCGTGCTACGACGACCCCATGCGCAGCGCCCGCTCGTGCGTCGTCGTCGTCGTCGCCCTCGCCCTCGTCGCGGGGGCGGCGCGAGCCGACGTCGATCTGGGCATCGCGCCGGTGCAGCAGGCGACGCCGGTGTGGTGCTGGCTCGCAGTGGGCGAGATGCTGTTTCGCAAGCTCGACGTGCCCGCCGTCAACGGCCACTACCAGTGCGGCGTGATCGCCGCGATGTCGCTGGCGACGAACCAGGCGCAGTGCGCGCAGGACTGTCGGCTGTGTGCGTTCCCGGCGGGCAACGCGTCGACATTGATGGGCATGCTCATCGGCTACCCGCGCC
The DNA here is from genome assembly GCA_016874845.1 of Deltaproteobacteria bacterium. GTDB lineage: Bacteria > Myxococcota > UBA727 > UBA727 > VGSZ01 > VGSZ01. Next base: position 1,540 of record VGSZ01000357.1, on the reverse strand, counting down.
GCGCCGCGCTGTTGTCAGGGCGGCGGGCGCCACGGCTGTTCGTCAGCCACGCCGACGCGCTGTCGCCGCGCGAGCTGCGGCACGAACTCGAGGCCGGCCGCCCGGTCGTCGCTGGCATCAACCCGCAGGGCGCGCCGGCGGCGTTCGCGGCGTCGGCCCACGTCAGCCTGATCACCGGCTATGCCGAGCGCGACGCCGCGCTGTGGCTGCTGGTCAACGACCCCTTCCCGTTCTCGCCATCGACGTGGCCCGATCCGTACCTGCAGGCCGGCGCGAAGCTGTTGCGCCCCGGGCAGTACGCGGTGCCGTACGACACGTACACGCGGCAGCTGGGCTGGGTCGAGAGCTTCGTGCTGCGTGTCGACGGCGCCCACCCGCCCGCGGGCCGCCAGTGCTTCGCGTCGACGCCGTTGTCGCAGCAGCGCTGCCCCGCGCCACCGCTGGCCCAGCCCGGTGACGCCTGCGCCTGCGGGCCGGCGCGGGGCGTCGTCGTCGACGGGACGTGACTTGTGCGCTTCGTGCATCCCCTGACCGGCGCCGCCCTGCGCGGCGCCCCCGAGGGCAGCGGCGTGCTGCGTGGCGCCGGCGACGTTGTGTTCCCCGTGCTGGGCGGCGTGCCGGTGCTGTTGCCCGACGCGGCGCGCTGGTGCGCCACCCACCACGACGCCATCGTGGCGACGCTGGCCGCCGCCGGCCGGCTCGACGACGACGCCCTCGCCATCGTCGCCTCGTTCGCCGCTGCCGGCCGCGACGACGACGTCAACGTCAGCCCGGCGCCGTTCGTCGACGACTTCACGCCCGAGGAGGCAGCGGACGCCCCGCCGCCGCGCCTCTTGCACCGTGCTGTCGGGCCGCTGGTCGAGGACGCCGTCTTCGACGGGCCCCTTGCGTGGATCGCGCGGCAGCTCGGCCGGCCGCGCGTCGCGCTCGAGCTCGGGCCCGGCGCCGGCGCGCTGACCACGCTGCTCGGCGACGTCGTGCAGCGCGCCGGCGTCGTCGTTGACATCTCGCTGCGCGCGGTGCTGCTCGCGGTGGCGCGCGGCGGGCCTCGCGTGCGGGGCGTCGTCGCCGACGCCGGCGCGCTGCCGTTTGCCGCCGCGACCTTTGATCTCGTCGTCGGCAACAACGTCGTCGACGTCGTCGACGCGCCGGGTGCGCTGATCGCCCACGCCGTGCGCGTGCTGCGTCCGGGCGGCCGGCTGGTGCTCACGACGCCCGACCCGGCCCTTGGCGGCCGCGCCGGCCGCGACGACCGCGCGCTCGAGCACACGCTGCGCCAGCACGGCCTCGTCCTCGAAGACGCCGAGGACGGCATCTTGTGGCCGCGCGTGCACGGGCCACGGCACGTCGAGCTGTGGGTCTGCCGCGCCGTCGTCGCGCGGCGGCCGCTTGCGACGACGGCCCCGCAGGCGGCCCGGAAGGCGGTCCGGAAGGCGGTCCGGAAGGCGTAGCCGGCGACGAAGCAGCGCGCTCGTTGACCGCGCGGTGCATCAGTCGACGGCAGCGAGCTCGATCGCGTCGTGGTCGACGTGTCGTCGCG
>VGSZ01000356.1 GCA_016874845.1 Deltaproteobacteria bacterium | reverse complement strand
GGTTGTTGCGCACCTCGACGACGCCGTCGCTGCCGCCGATGGGCACGCCGTTTTCCTCGCGGGGCGCGCCAAGCGCCGTGAAGGCGTCGACGAAGCCGGCCTCGAAGACAGCGTCGGCGTCGTCGATGTCGCCGACGATCCCGTTCTTGTTGCTGTCGGGCTCGCGATCGCCGTCGTCGTCGTCGAAGCTGAACTCGGTCAGGCGCTCGTTGCCGACGATTGACAGCTTGCGGCCCACCTGCACGAGCCCCTGCAGGCCGAACAGGGTCGCGAGCCTGCGGTTGCCCGCGATGACCAGCGCGCCGCCGCCGGTGAGGCTGCCCGCGTCATCGACGCCAACGCGGGCGAGGCTCTCCAGGCCGGCCAGATCCTCGAGGTCGTCCATCGCGGTGATCTCGAGCCCGCCCACCTGCACGAGCGACGGGAACGACAGGTCCTTCGCGCCCCCGGCGCGCGCCTCGTTGGTCAGGCTGTCGAGCCGTCGCAGGCGCAGGTCGCCACCGACGTCGGTCAGGGCGCCGAGGCCGTTGGTGTCGTCGAGGGCGCCGCAGTCGATGAGTTCGAGATCGCCGCCGACACTCGTGAGGGCCTGCAGCCCGCCGACGTCGCCGAGCTCGCCGAGCTCGACCAGGCGCAGCGTGCCGCCCACTCTCGTCAAGCCGAAGGCCAGCGACGACAACGCCGGGTCGTTCACCACCTCGACGTTGCCGGCGACGGCGAGCAGCGCCGGCAGCGACACGCTCGTGAGCCCGGCGAGATCATGCAGCAGCACCGCGCCGGCGGTCTGCAGCTGATCCATCCCCGCGAGCTGCCGCAGCGACGGCAGGTCGGTCAGCTCGAGCGCGCCGTCGACGGCGCGGAGGCCGGCGCTCGTGTCGACGAGCTCGGAGCACGACCGGACCAACACGTCGCCGCGCACGACGCCGACGTTGTCGAGGTCGAGCGCCGTCAGGTTGTCGAGGTCGGCGGCGATCGGGGCGGCGTCGCCGTTCTTGAGCGTGCAGACGGCGAGGTCGCCGCCCACGACGTCGGCGCGCAGGCCCACGAGCGACGTCGGCCCGACGTTGTTGCGGTTTTCAGCGCGCGCCAGCGTCACCGAGCCGGCGATGGTCGCAAACGCTGGTAGCGTCGCCAGCGACGCGTCGTCGAGGTTGTCGTCGAAGCCCAGGTGCAGGCCGCCGGCGCCGAGCGCGTCGACCTGCAGGCCGGCGAAGCTGGTGAAGTCGGCGCTGGGGAACGGCCGCAGGTCGCCCTGCGCGTTGACGGCGAAGTTGACGACGAGGCCGCCGAGCTGCCGCACCGTCTGCAGGCCCTGCAGGTCGGTCGGCGTGTCGTTGCCGTAGAGCGTCACGCGTCCGCCGATCGTCGTCAGGTTGTTGTCGCTGTCGGGGTTGGTCAGCTGCAGATCGGCCAGGTCGGAGAAGGCGACGACGAGGTCCTTGCCGATGGTGGTCAGCACGTCGAAGCCGTCTTCGCCCCCATTGGGGTCGAAGCGGACGCCGGGGTCGCGCACCTGCGGCAGCAGCGCGCCGCTTTCGTCGGCGGGGAAGCCGACGTCCTTCAGCTTGTTGTCCTCGACCTGCTCGTCGGGGTCGAAGGGCTGCCCGTCGCGGCGCAGCAGCTGACCGAAGATCACGCTGCCGCCGACCTCACGCAGCGCGAGCGCCCCCTTCAAGCTGGCGAGCCGCTGGCTGCCGAGGATCACGAGGTCGCCGGGCAGCGTCGTCAGGCTGTCGAGGCCCTGCAGGTCCTCGAGCTCGTCGTTGAACGCGAGGATGAGCCCGCGCGGCAGCGGCGCGCCGGGTGCGGCGCCACCGATCGCCTGCAGCTGGTCGAGGCCGTCGAGGTTGACGAGGCGGTCGTTACCGCCGGCGACGGGCTGCCCGAAGCGGTCGAAGTAGAGGCCGACGAACAGGCTGCCGGTGATGGTGTCGAGCCCGTCGTCGGCGCCGTCGCCGTCGCCGTCGCCGTCGAGGCCGAGGAAGCCCGTGAGGTTGTCGTTCTCGAACACGTACAGGCTGGCGGCGACGCCGCCGTTCTCGATGCGCTTGACGTCGTCAAGGCCCGAGAAGTCACGCAGCGACGGGTTGAAGCCGACGACTACGTCGCCGGCGATGGTGGACAGGTCGTTCAGGCCAGCGAAGCTCACGAGGTCCGGGTTGCCGGCCGGCACGATGTTGAATCCGTCGTCGAAGTCGATGCCGACGGCCAACGCCGGGTTCAGCTTGTCGACGCGGAATTTCGTGCGCGCGGTGGCCGCGCCGCCCTGGTTCCGGATCTCGCGCAGGTTCTCGAGGCCAGCGAAGGTGCGCAGGCCCGTCGCGAACACCTCGAGCGAGCCATCGATGCCCTGCAGCACCGGGAACGCGCCGCCGAGGCTGACCAGCGACGGCAGCTCGCCGAGGATGACGTTGCCGACGCTGATCACGACGGGCACGCCGCCCACGATCGCCGTCGAGGTCTGCACGCGCTCGACCTGCGGGAACGACAGCTGGGCGAGCCTCGCGTTATTGCGCAGCGTGAGGTCGCCCTCGACGTTCGGCAGCGCCGGCAGGATCATCTTCGTGAGCGCGGGGTTGTCGATGGCGGTCAGGCCGTTGTCGACGTTCGACAGCAAGGGCAGGTTGATCGACGTCAAGGCGGCGTTGTTCAGCGCCAGCAGGTAGCCGTTGTCGATGCGCTGCAGGTTTGCGAGCGCCGACAGGTCGACGATGTCGACGCTGTCGTGGATGATCACCGAGCCGCGGATGGTGTTGCAGCCGGCCAGCGTGTCGAGCTCGGCCTGGGTCGTCACGTCGACGTCGCCGCTGAAGTCGCCGTCAGGGCAGCGCGGCGCGAGCGCCGGCACGTCGTCCTGCTTCACGGCCTGAATGTTGTCGGTGACCCGGCCCTGACACGACAGCGGCTCGCACGCCGCGACGAGCGCGACCGACAACAAGAACAGCGCGCGCGGGGCGCGCAAGGAGTGCGCCGGAAACAGGGGCTTCATCACAGGCTCCTCGACGAACGGGGCAACGTCGTCGGGAGGATCGCCGGTCGACGACGCCGACGCAAGCCGCCCCGGGGTGAGCCCCAGGGGAGCCGCGGTCGAGCATCAGCCGCGCCTCAGCCGCCGGCACGAACGACGCTGGGGTGCCCCGCTGTCGCGGTGGCGCCCGGTGGGGTCGAAGGCGTAGCCCTCACGACCTCACGACGTCCGCGCGGCGGCCGAAGGCCGGCGCTGGTCGGGTGGTCAGCCGGCGAGGACGTACATGAACACCAGCGGCGCGACGATGGTGGCGTCGGACTCGATGATGAACTTCGGGCCGTGCAGCTCGAGCTTGCCCCACGTGATCTTCTCGTTGGGCACGGCCCCCGAGTACGACCCGTACGACGTCGTCGAGTCGCTAATCTGGCAAAAGTACTGCCACTTGCGCACGTCGCGCTCGAGGTCCTGCACCAGCATCGGCACGACGCAGATGGGAAAGTCGCCAGCGATGCCGCCGCCGATCTGGAAGAACCCGATGGGGTGCTTCGCCTGCTCTTCGGTGTACCAGTTGGCCAGGAACTCCATGTACTCAAGGCCGCTCTTCATCGCCGAGTAGCCCTTCAGCACGCCCGACATCACCGCGCCGACGAACATGTTGCCGTTGGTCGAGTCCTCCCAACCCGGCACGATGATCGGCAGGTTGCGCTCCGCCGCCGCCAGCATCCACGAGTGCTTCGGGTCGATCTGGTAATTATCTCTCAGCTTACCTGACAACAATAGCTTATAGAAATACTCGTGAGGGAAGTGGCGCCGGCCCTCCTTCTCGGCCGACACCCAAAGGTCGTGCATGTGGCCTTCGATGACCCGCAGCGCCTCTTCCTCCGGAATACACGTATCCGTCACCCGGTTGAAGCCTTCGTTGTACAGCTTCACCTCGTCCTCGCCGGACAGCGAGCGGTAGTGCGGCACGCGCTTGTAGTGGTTGTGGGCGACGAGGTTGTAGACGTCCTCTTCGAGGTTGGCGCCGGTGCAGGTGATCGCGTGGATCTTGCCCTGGCGGATCATCTCGGCCAGCGACACGCCGAGCTCGGCCGTCGACATCGCGCCCGCCATCGTCAGGAACATCTTGCCGCCGGCCTTGTCGAAGTCGACCCAGCCCTGCGCCGCGTCGACGAGGCTGGCGGCGTTGAAGTGCCGGTAGTGGTGCCGGATGAAGTCGCGGATGTGAGCGGGGGTGAACGTCGTGGCGGTCATCGGGGCCTCCTAGGCGGGCAGGAATCGCGTCGGCACGTGACACGCCCGGTCGT
>VGSZ01000355.1 GCA_016874845.1 Deltaproteobacteria bacterium | reverse complement strand
CGATTCTTTGATTGCGACGGCGGCGTCGGCCTGGGTGACGCGGCACGGGCCGTGGGGCGAGCGGGGCACGAGCGAGGGGACGCGCAGCGTGAGCGGGTTGTGCGAACGCGCCGCCCACTTCTTCAGGTAGGCCATCTGCACGCCACAGGTGGAGTCGACGCGGTCGGCGGCCTCCATCAACGACACGAGCAGCACGGCCTCGAGGGTCGGGGGCAGGGCGGCCTGCACAATGGCGTCGCGGATGGCGTCGACGCGGGCGCCGTTTTGCGGCTGGAAGAAGCGCGAGCGCTCGCAGAACGTCTCGGTGAACCAGCCAGCGCGCCCCGGCACTTGGTTCAGCTCGTCGACGAGACGGCGGGCGTCGTCGAGCAGATCCTCGGCGTCGGCCTCGACGTAGCACCGCGCGAGGGTAGCCGCGTAGGCGTTGTGGTCGTTGGCGTGGACCTGCAGTCCCTGCTGCTTCAGCGCGTGGCCGACCCGGCTCGTGCCGGCGAAGAGGTCGGTGACAGACCGGGCGCGGGGCAGGGCCGCGGCGATGCGCGCGATGACCGGCAGCAAGGTCCGCTTCGAGCCGAGGTACTTGATCATCGCCGACCAAGCCGAACGCGGCCGACGCTCGACGTCAACGCGGCGCGCGAGCCCGCCGCTTCAGCGCTCGGCCGGCTGCCCGGGCCGACCACGGCCGGCGACGGTGTGTCTCGCCGCCGCGCGCGTTGTCGCGCCGCTGGGCGCCGTCTAACGTCCCCGCAGGGGTCAACGTTCGGGGCAGGGCCCGACGGGCAGCGAGAGGTCGCGAGATGTTGGGTCGGCTCCGCGAGATCGACGACGAACTGCACGAGCTGCCCGACCAGCTCGACCCGCTCGCGAAGAAGATCTCGAGCGCGCGCGACGTCGTCGCCCGCTCCGAACAGAACAACCCCCTGCACACGTCGCTCATCGGCCTGCTGAGCCGCGCCGATCGCGCCCACATCGCCAACCTCGGCTGGCTGGTCGGCAAGCCGGTGCTGAGCGCTCCCGATGTCGCCCGCAGCGTCGACTCCTTCCTGATCAAGATCCTCGGGCGAGACGAGTCCACCGCCAGTGACCCGGGCCAGTCCTACGAGAAGTCGCTGGCGCGCTTCATCCGCGCCGAGGGCGGCGCGTCCATCATTCCCACGGGGGTGCTCGAGGCCGCGCTGCTGAAGAAGCTCTTCGGCGATCCGTGGCTGGCCCTCGACGCGAAGCTGCGCACCGGAGTCATGGAGACATTGCACGGCGATCTCGAGCAGAACCAGCGCTGGCTGCCCGAGACCCGCGACCAAGTGCTCAGCCTCGCGGGCCTGAGCATCGTCGGCGAGGGCGCCGGCGCCTTCGGCGCCTACTTCACGGCCGCGGCGGTGATCGCCATCGGCGCGCGGCAATACAAGCTGCATTTCCCCACGCAGCCCTTCGCCAGCCTCCCCGGGACGCTGAAGGTCCTCGCCGAGGACGGGCTCTTCGAGCGGCTGGTGGGGCGGCTGGTGGACGCCGCCGGCAGCGGCGAGCGGGCCCGGGCCATCATCGCCGTCGCCTACGTGCACATGATCAGGGCGATACACTGGGGGCACTTCGAGCGCGAGCACGGCAAGCTGCAGACCGCCCTGAGCAGCGTCGAGGTTGCCCTCGAGAATGGCAAGCGGCGGCTCGTGCGCTTGCGCGACGAGCGCAACGAGATCCTGCTGCAGGCCACCGGTGTCATCGGCTTCACGACGATGCTGATCGGCGGCCTTGCGTACGTCGTGCAGCTGCTGTTGGCAGGCTGACGACCCGATCGGCCGCCAGGGTCTGGTCGGGCGTCCCGACGGCGCATGGCGGCGTCGTCAGCCCCGGCTGCCGCCGAGGCCGAACCAGGCCGTCAACAGCGCACCGAACGCGCTCCGGTCGGCGGCGCGGGCGTCGTCGTGGAACAGCCCGACGCGCACGGTGCAGCCGTCGCTCTCGGACCACGGCCACAGCGTGGCGAACAGCGCCACGCCGTCGTCCACCGCACCGACGAACAGGCGCTGCTCGCGCTCGAGCCCGCCGGCCCAGGCGATCACGTCCCGCACGGGGGCCGCGGCGCCTGTGAGCGCGGCCCGGTCGAGGACGTGCGGCAGGTGGCCTTGCAGGGCCAGCGCGGCGCCGTTGATGGCGTCGCGGTCGAGCGCTGCGGACACCGCGCAGTAGACGGGGTCGAAGTGCCAGTCGGCACGGATCGTGTCGGCGAACGCGCGGGCGGCCGGCTCGTGGCGACGCGCGGAGGCGACGAGTTCCATACGGCGTCGTACCGCGCACGGCAGTGGTCGTCATCCGCGGCCCCCGCGGCGGCGCCGTCCGCGCGGGCGCATCGGATCGCGACCAAACGCCGCAACGAGGGGCGCGCCCGCGGGCGGCGCACCTTGACACGCCGCGGCCCCTCACCTACCCGGCTCCTCGACGCTCGTCCGAGCGTCACCGATTTCGTCGACGACGGCGATCGGCTGACCCGACGAGCAGCGGAGCCGGACGTGGAGCTGAACGCGACCATCTTCATCCAGGCCGTCATCCTGATCGCCCTGATGCTCTGGCTGTCCCCGATGCTCTTCGGGCCGGCCCTGCGGCTCTTCGACGAGCGGGACAAGCGCATCCACGGCGCCGCCGAAGAGACCAAGCGTCAGCTGTCGTCCGCGAGCGAGAAGTCCGTCGTCGTCGAGCAGCGGTTGCAGGCGGCGCAGGCGGAAGCACGCGGCGTCCTCGCCGGGCTGCGTGACAAGGCCCAGCAGAACGAGCGCACGCTGATCGAGACCGCGCGCGCCGACGCCGGCAAGCGCCTCGACGGCGCCCGTGCCGAGCTGGCCACCGCCACCGACGAGGCGCGCAAGGCGCTCGAGGCCGACGCCGCCGCGATGGCCGACGACATCGTCAAAAAGATCCTCGGGAGGGTCGCGTGAAGAACACCACCGTCCTGCTCGCTCGCCTCAGTGCCGTCGTCGCGCTCACGCTGACCGGGGTGGCTCGGGCCGCGGGCGGCGGGGACGCCGACCACGGCGCCCCGCACGTCGCCAACTGGTGGGGCATGGGCGCCGAGTACGCCGAGACGCCCGCGCTCGGCTGGCTCGCCTGCACGTTCGTCGTCTTCGTCGCCCTGCTCGTGTACTTCGGGGCCCGCCAGCTGCGGGAGCACCTCGAGACGCGCGCCGACGCGGTGGAGAAGGCCATCGCCGAGGCGACGAAGGCCAAGGAGGCTGCGCTGGCCCGGGCGCGTGACGCCGAGGCGAAGCTCGCCGCACTCGATGGCGAGGTGAAGAAGATGAAGGCGGACTTCGAGGTTCAGGGCAAGGCCGAGGCCGAGCGCATCGAAGCGGCGGCGGCGGAGCTGGCGAAGAAGGTCGCCCGCGACACTGAAGACATGGTGACCGCCGAGATGGAGCGCGCGCGCGAGGCGCTGCGCGCCGAGGCGGCGAGGCTGGCGCTGCAGCTGGCCGAGGATCGCATCAAGCAGCTGCTGACCCCCTCCGACGACAGCCGGCTGCGTGGCAGCCTCGTCCGGGATCTGCAGGCCTGAGCGACCGGCCCCGCGCCGCGCACGACGGAGACGACGATGCAGGAAGGAACGATAAGCCGCCGCTACGCCCGCGCGCTCTCGCTGTCGCTCGAGGGGCAGGGTGAGGGCCGGCTGAAGAAGGTCGACGAGCAGCTGACGGCGGTGGCCGCGTTGCTCGACCGGCGCACGGGCCACGCCGAGTTCCGCCAGGCGATGCTGAACCCGAGCTTCTCGGCCGAGCAGCGCAAGAAGGTGCTCTCCGACGTGGCCAAGGGCCACGGCTTCGACGCCGCGGTGGCCACGTTCCTGACGTTGCTCGTCGAAAAGGACCGCCTGACGCACCTGCCGTCCATCGCGCGCGCGTTCCGCGGCGAGGTCGACGCGCGCATCGGTCGCGTGCGCGCGACCATCGTGACGGCGAAGGCGCTCGAGCCCGCCGACCTGACGGCGATCATCGCCGGCCTCGAGAAGAAGACCGGCAAGAAGGTCGTGCCCGAGGTCGAGGTCGACCCGTCGGTCATCGCCGGTGTGCAGGCCCGGATCGGCGGTCTCGTCTACGACGCCACGGTGCGCGCGCAGCTCGAGCGGCTGCGCACCGACTTCAACGTCCAGTGACGCAGGCGTCTCTGCTCTGTTCCGCTCCCCCCGACTTCCCGTACCCCACGCTCTGACGAGCCCTCGCGACAAGGACAAGCCATGCAGCTGCGCGCCGAAGAGATTTCCCGGATCATCAAGGGCCAGATCCAGAACTTCGAGCAGAAGACCG
>VGSZ01000354.1 GCA_016874845.1 Deltaproteobacteria bacterium | reverse complement strand
GCCGAAGGTCACGCGCAGCGTCGACGCCTGGGCCGCCGACGTCGCCGAGAACTACGCCGCCGACGCGCGGTCGGTCCGCATCGCCCAGCGCCTCGCGCACGGCGACGAGCGGCGACGGCGCTGACGGCGCCCTGTCCACCTGCCCGCTTGTCGCCTCGTCAGCTGCGCACCACCGACACGACGCCGCGCAGGCGCGTCAGCTGCGTCACCAGCGTCTCGTTGGGCTCGACGCGGCAGGTGTCGCCGCTCTGCACGACGACGGCGTAGCCGCCGGGCATCTCGAACTTCAGGCGCACCGGCACCGGGCCCTTGTGGCCCTGGCAGGTGGCAAGGACCTTCTCGAGGCTCACGGAGATGGCTTCGTCGGCGACGTCGACGGCGGGATCCACGTCGGCGAACGTGGGCGACCGTGGCGGCGCGCCCGGGGCGGCCGCCACGTCGAAGGTGACATCGAGCCAGCGAGTGCGCTCGATCTGCGCCTTGGTCAGCGACTCGATCTGCTCGACGCGCATCCGCGGGACCTGCTGCTTGCCGTCGTCGTCGATGTCATCGCGGACGGCCTTGCCCTTGAACAGGAGCGGCTCTCCGCTCTTCAGCAGCCGCTGCACCTCGTCGGTGTAGGCCTTCGAGAAGCACAGGATCTCGGCCTGGCCAAACGTGTCCTCGGCGGTCACGATCGCCCAGCGCCCGTCGCCGGTCTTCAGCGGGCGCTCCTTCACCCCGGCCACCAGCCCGACGATGATGGCCTCGGCGTTGCGCTTCATCGACGCCAGCTCGGGCGACGGCACCGCGCCCAGCTTGCGCGCGTCGTCTAGGTAGCGGTCGAGCGGGTGCCCCGACAGGTAGAAGCCGATGGACTCGCGCTCGAACTGCAGGCGCTCGTTCGGGCCCCACGACTGCTCTGGCGGCTCGTACGCCTCGGGCCGCTTCGTTTCCGCCGCACCAAAGAGCGAGAATTGTGCCTTCGCGGCGTCGGCGCGGTTGGCTTCGCTGATGGACAACGCCTTGTCGATGCTGGCGAACAGCACGTCGCGCGACTTGCCGAACGAGTCGAGGGCGCCCGACTTGATCATCACCTCAAGCACCTTACGGTTGATCTTACCCGGCGGCAGCTCCTCAAGAAAATGATAGAATGAATTGAAATGACCGACGCGCCGTCGCACCTCGAGGATCGCCTCGATCGCGGTGTCTCCCATGCCCTTCACCGCCGACAGGCCGAAGCGGATGCGCCCGTAGGTCGTGCCGCGCTGCTTGCGTCGTTTCTGCAGCGCGTCGCCGACCTGGTAGTCGACGGTGAACGACACGTCCGAGATGTTGACGTCGGGCGGGAGCACCTCGATGCCCTTGCTGCGCGCCTCCTGGATGTACTTGACGACGTTCTCGGTCGACGAGACCTCCGTGGTCAGCAAAGCCGCCATGAACTCGATGGGATAAAAGTTTTTTAGATACGCGGTTTGATACGTGATCAACGCGTACGCGGCCGAGTGCGACTTGTTGAAGCCGTAGCCGGCGAACTTCTCGATGGTGTCGAAGATCTCGCTGGCCTGCTCGGCGCTGATGCCGTTCTGCCCGCAGCCGTCGACGAACTTGCCCTTCTGCTCCTGCATCTCCTCGGGCTTCTTCTTGCCCATCGCGCGGCGCAGCAGGTCGGCGCCGCCGAGGCTGTAGCCGGCGAGCACCTGCGCCGACTGCATGACCTGCTCCTGGTAGACGACGGTGCCGTAGGTGGGCTTCAGCACCGGCTCGAGCAGCGGGTGGGGGTAGCTGATCTTCTGGCGGCCGTGCTTGCGGTCGATGAAGCTCTCGAGCATTTTGGCGTCAATCGGACCCGGCCGGTACAGCGCGACGCCAGCAACGACGTCTTCGAAGCACGTCGGCTTGAGCTTGCGGCACATCTCGCGCATGCCCGTGGACTCGAGCTGGAACACGCCCAGCGTGTCGCCCGACGCGATCAGCTTGTAGACCTTGTCCTCGTCGAGGGCGAGCACGTCGACGACGAGGGGCGGGATGGCGTCGCCCGGCGTGAACCCCGGGGCGCGCAGCGCGTGGTTGTGCTTCTGCGCCGCCTTCGCCCGCGCCTCGCGCGGCAGGGCGTTCTCGGCCTCGATGCGCGCGTTCACCAGCCGCTCGCACGACTCGATGACGTCCAGGGTCTTCAGCCCGAGGAAGTCGAATTTGACGAGCCCGGCGGCCTCGACCTTGTCCTTGTCGAATTGCGTGACGTACTCGCCGTTGTTGCCCGAGAAGCAGGGCACGTACTCGACGAGGTCCTTCTCGCCGATCACCACGCCGCCGGCGTGCATGCCCACCTGACGGAACAGCCCCTCGAGGGTGCGGCCGACGTTCAACACCTTCTTGTAGGTCTCGTCGGTCTCGGCCTTCTGCTTCAGCGCCGGCGCGTGCTCGAGGGCGGTCTCGAAGTCGAGCTTGTGGCCCTCGAGGATCGGCGGGATGGGCTTGGTCAGCTCGTTGATCTCGTGGAAGGAGATGCCGAGCGTGCGCGCGACGTCCTTGATCGCCGACTTGGGGTTCATGCCGGCGTAGGTCGCGATCTGGCCCACGCGATCCCGGCCGTATTTTTGTGCGACGTATTCGATGACCTTGCCACGCCCTGCTTGCATGAAATCGACGTCGAAGTCGGGCATCGAGACGCGCTCGGGGTTCAGGAAGCGCTCGAACAGCAGGTCGTAGGGCAGCGGATCGAGATCGGTGATCCGCAGCGCGTAGGCGACGAGCGAGCCGGCGCCCGAGCCGCGCCCCGGGCCCACGCGCACGAGGTTCTGCTTCGACCAGTTGATGAAGTCCTGCACGATCAAGAAATAGCCGGGAAAACCCATCTTGATGATGCAATCGAGCTCGGTCTGAAGACGCGCTTTGTATTTATCGCGATCGATCTTGTAGGCGATCTCGCCGAAGCGCCGCTCGAGGCCCTGGTAGGCCAGATGCACGAGGTAGTCGGCCTCGCTGGTCGTCGAATCACCGGTGGGGAAGGGCGGCAGGTAGTACTTGCCGAGGGTCAGCTTCACCTTGCAGCGCTGGGCGATGGCGCAGGTGTTGTCGAACGCGCGCGCGAAGTCGGTCTTCAGCAGCGCGTGCATCTCGTCGCCCGAGCGCACGTAGAACGAGTCGGTCTGGTGCAGGTGCAGCGTCGGATCGCCCCATTGCTTCTGCTGGCGGATGGCCATGAGCACGTTCTGCGCTTCGTGGTGCGCCTGCTCGACGTAGTGGCAGTCGTTCGTGGCCGCGAGCTCGAACCCCTCGTCGGCGGCGAGCTCGGCGAGGAAGGAATTCACCTTGTTCTGTTCGGGCACGCCGTTGGGCTGCACCTCGAGGAAGAAGTTGTTCGGCCCGAAGATCTCGCGCAGCGTCCGCGCCGCCGCCCGCGCCCCGTCGCGATCGTCCTTCATCGCCTTCCTGCCCACCTCGCCGCCGAGGCACGCCGTCAGCGCGATCACGCCCTCGCTGTGCTGCTTCAGCAGGTCGCGGTCGACGCGTGGATAATAGTATTTTCCATGCGTGAACGCGCGGGTCGAAAGCTTCTTGAGGTTGTCGTAGCCGGTGTTGTTCTCGGCCAGCAGGACGAGGTGGAAGTTCTCGCGGACATGGTCGGTGTGCTTGACGTCGCCGGTGACGCCGGTGACGTAGGCCTCGATGCCGAGGATGGGGTTGATGCCGGCGGCGGTGGCCTGTTGATAGAAATCCAGCGCACCGAACATGTTTCCATGATCTGTGACCGCGCATGACTTCATGCCGTGCGACTGCAGCTTCTTGATCAGATCCTTCACCCGGATCGCGCCGTCGAGGAAGCTGTACTGGGTGTGCAGATGAAGGTGGGCGAAGTCGGCGTTGGACACGGGGCCTCCGGCGCGAAGCGGCGGGTTTCTGTACGCAACGGCGCCCGGTGCGGGCAACGGTGTTTCGCCGCGCGCAGATTCAACCCCTTGCTCGACGTCGACCGCGCGCTCGCGGCGACGCGTGCAAAGCGCCGCCTGTCAACGTCGGTCGCGTGATCGCGTGGTCACGTGGTCGCGTGGTCGCGTGGTCGGTCCGGGTCTGACGACAGAGCGTTCGCGCTCCCGTCGTCACGAGGGGCTGCCAGCAGGTCGCCGACCCGATCTTCCGTCAGCCCTTCAGGCGTCGCGCGCGCCGCGGATCCCGCGTCCCGACGGGACGGCCGGCGCCGCGGTCGGGAATTTGCCCGGCCTTCGGGCCCCCGGTAGGGTGCCTCATCGATTCCCGGAGCCCGGCACATGGCGCGCACCAAAACGACGACGACCACCTCGACCACGACGACGA
>VGSZ01000353.1 GCA_016874845.1 Deltaproteobacteria bacterium | reverse complement strand
ACCCCGCCGCGCCCCGTCACACCTCGCCGCGCCCCGTCACACCCCGCCACGCCTCGTCACACCCCGCCACGTCAGCCACAGTCCGTCGTGCCCTTGCGCGCTGCCGACCCGCACGGCGTCGTCGCTTAATACGGCCCGTGGTCCACCCGGTGGTCGTGGTCATCGCCGTCGTCGATGCCGTCGTCGATGCCGTCGTCGACGAACTGCACGGGTACGTCGTCGAGGACGACGCCGTCGTCGAAGCCGTCAAGGACGAGGTCGCCGCCGAGGTCACCACCGAGGTCGGGCAGCAGCGCCGCGAGCCCGGCGAACAGCCCCGCCGAGGGAGGCACCAGCGGCGGCGGGCCGCTCCGCGCGAAGCGGTCGAGGACATCGTCGACGAAGGCGTGGACCGTGTCGGGGGCCAGCCCGTTCGCGGGCCCGCGCAGGTCATAGATGCGCCAGCGCTGCGCGCCCTCGCTCCACACGACGGCGAGGGTCAGGCGGGCGGGCTTCGTCAGCGCGAAGGCGAAGAAGCGGCCGGTGCGGGCGAGGAGATGGTGGCTCGACGCCGAGCCGAGGCAGTGATGCATCTGCCGCCCCTCGCGCACGAGCTGGGCGCCGTCGACGAGGGGCGTGGCGAAGCGCAGCTCGCGCTCGGTGAGCGCCACCGGGCAGGGCGGAAACGGCGCCGTCGAGAAGCCTGCCCGCAGCGGGCGCGTGCGGCGCAGCGCGTCGTCGTGGACGGTCCGCAGCTGGGCAGGCGAGTGGAAGACCGGCGCCGGCAGGCCGCAGCCTTGCAACATCTGCAGCGTCTCGCGCAGCTCGTGGGCCACGGGCGTGGGCCAGCGCCGCCTCGCGGCGGGCTCGGCGGCCACCGCGAGCAGGAACGCGTCGTCGACGTGGGCGTGCAGCTCGTCGGTGAGCAGATCGAGCACGTGGTTCCACACCGGCAGGTGGCGCGCGCGCGCCGACAGCACGGGGCTCGACAGGACGCGGATGACGTCGTGGACGCGCTCGGCGTCCAGCGCGGCGCGCGGCACCTTGGACAGCGCGTGCAGCGCCGCCTTCGTCGTCGGCAGCCCGACGAAGGCCAGCGCGTCGCGCCGACGACTCCGGGTCTGCGCCCGCGCGCGCCGCAGCAGGTCGGGCTCGGCGACGTCGTCGATGCGCGGCCGCAGCTCGTGGGCGTTGGCCAGGCACCACGCCAGCGCGGCGCCGTCGTCGCTGGCCATCAGGTCGAGGGCGGCGGGGCAGGACATCAGCAGGCGGAACAGCGGGTAGCTGCCTTGCGTGAAGCCACGCAGCGCCTGCTGTACGGCCTGGGGTACGTCGGCGAAGAAGCGGCGCAGGGCTTGTCGTCGCCGCGCGCGGTACGGGCGGCGTACCGGGCGGCAGTCGAGGGAGAACGACGCCAGCGTCGCGCGGCCGGCGGCGACGTCGTCGTCGGCCTGCAGCTCCTGTAGGGCCAGCGAGAGCTCGAACGGCAGGTGCAGCGAGCCGCGCCAGACGCGGGCGTGGCAGCTCTTGCGCAGCAGCGACGCGGGGCGGGCGCGCAGCCGGTGGGCGTGGCCGTGCTGCAGGTGCCAGAAGCAGCCGCCGCGGTCGTCCTCGTCGAAGCCGCAGGCGGCGTTGACGAAGCGACGACGGGGCGAGGCGCCCTGAAGGGCGGGGTTCGGATCGGGCATGGCGCACGCAGGGTGCGCGCGGGGTGCGACAGATCTGGTCGCACCCAGAGGGCTTGACGACCACAGCGGTGCCGAGCCACGCGCGACGGGGGCAGCGCGGTCAACGAGCCGGTGGCGTTGTACGTGAAGCCATCGGCGAACACGCGCCGCAGCGTGTACTTGCCGGCGCTGGCGTGGGCCTGGACGTCGACGTACTTCGACGAGCACGCCGCGGGCCAGTGTGGGGCGGGACCGCGGCGGGCTCGAGCAGCAGCGAGCAGTACGGCTCACCGCTCCACGCCCGGACGCCGGTGCTCTCGCTCAGCTCGTCGGGGGCGAGGTCGCGGGTGAGCGTCGCGGCGGCGAAACGGTAGCCCTCGACCTCGGTCTCGCTGCGGGCGAACGACACCACAGCGTCGGCGAACGTCGTCGGGCCCGGGTCGCAGCTGCTTCCTTCGCCTTCGCCTTCGCCTTCCCCTCGCCCTCGCCCTCGCCCTCGCCCTCGCCCTCCGCCGCGCCGTCGGCGACGGCCAACGGGCAGCCCAGGACTCCTCGCTCGCTCCGGAGCGCCATTCGATCCGCCGTCGCCCGGCGGGGCACGTCAGGCGGCCCGGTGGTGCTTCTTCGTGCCCTTCGCCTTGTCCTTCGACCGCTCCTTCTTCTTGTCCTTGTCCTTGTCCTTGTACTTCGTTGTGTCCGGCGCCTTCGACTTGTCCTTGTCCTTCGACCGGACGTTCTTTGCGTTGCCGTGGGCGTCTGGGGCGGGGCGCAGGCGCGCGCGGTAGTCCTCGTGCAGCTGCGCCGACGGCACGTGCACGCCGATGTCGCGCAGCATCTTGCGCAGCTCGAGGCTGTGCATCTCTTCGGCGGCGATCTGCCCGCGGGCGAATTCTTCCAGGTACACGCTGCTGCCCTCGACGCAGTCGAGCAGCTCTTTGTACAGGCGCAGCGCCCGCGACTCGTGCGCGGCGGACTCCTCGAGGATGTCCTTCACCGCGTGACGGTGGGTCTCGTCGATGGATGCGATCTGCAGCGTCGGGTGGCCGCCGAGGCCGGTCAGGATCTCGCCCGCCTGCTGCGCGTGCAGCAGCGACTCCGAGGCCTGCGCCTTCATGAAGGCGACGATGGGGATGCGATTGGGGCCGCTCACCATCAGCGAGTAGTGCGTGTAGCGCACGACGCCGGCCAGCTCGAACTCCATGATGCGCGACAGCAGGTTCTGCGTCGCCTTGATGTCTAGGTCCTTCATCGCGTGTCCTTATCTGCGTGCCGAGGTCTGGCCCGCGGCCGTCGCGGTACCGTACCGTGTTAGCGACTGCTCGTCGCCCGGCGCAGGCGCCGTCGCCCGGCGGCGGCGCCGGCCGGCCGGGCAGATCGCCGCTGGTCGAAGCACCCGCAGGCTCGTAACTCTTCCGGTCATGTCCCGCGTTGTCCTCTCGATCTGCACGCGCTGCGACGGCGGCGAGCAGCTCCACGACGATGTCAAGGCGCTGCGTCGTGCCCGGGACCTGAAGGAGACCTTCAAGGTCAACGACGTGCGCTGCCTGAAGTGCTGCGACGAGCCTGTCGCCATCGAGCTCGAGGGTCGCCGCCGCTCAACCTACACCCGCGTCTGCCTTGGTCGCAGCGACGCTGTGGCGCTGGTCGATGCCGTCGTCGCCTACGCCGCCCTCGCCCCCGACGAGGAGCTGCCCGAGCGCCTGCTGCCCGGCGAAGAAGGCTGACGTGCTCAGGCGCAGCGTTCCTGCGCAGCGCTCCTGCGCGTTGATCCTGCAAAGCGCGCCGGCGAGGAGACCCCGCGCCGCGAACGGTTGACGCGTCGGGGTCGATCGCCGATCACGACGACGTGCCGCTGTCCCGCGAAGGAAAAGAGCGCTCATTCCGCGAGAACGTGCTGCTGGCGTTCAGCCTCGCCGGCGTGGCCGGGGCGGTGAACGCCATCGGGCTCGCCGAGCTCGGCGTCCTCACGTCCCACGTGACCGGCACCGCCACGCGCCTGGGCGTGGCCCTTGGCAGCGGCGGCTGGCTCGACGCCGGCCGCGCCTTCGCCCTCCTGATGGCGTTCGTCCTGGGCGCCATGTCTGCCACGCTGCTCATCGAATTCGCCAAGCGCACGCACCATCCACGCTTCCAGCTGCCGCTGCTCGTCGAGACCGTGCTGCTCACGGCGCTCACGCTGCTCGCCACGCTGACCGACGGGCCCCGCACCGAGGGGGTCTTCGCCGTCGCCTTGGCGCTGAGCGTGGCCATGGGCCTGCAGAACGCCCTCGTGACGCGCGTGTCCGGGGCCGTCGTGCGGACGACGCACCTGACGGGCCTCGCGACCGACCTCGGCATCGAGCTTGTCCGCGTGGGCGCGTGGTTCTTCGATCGCACGCGGGGCGAGTGCCTCCTCGACCGCCTCCGTCACGTCGCCGTCGTTCGCCGCGATCCCGAGCTGTACCGCGCGCGCCTGCACGCCACGATCCTCTGCTCCTTCGTCCTTGGCTGCGTCGTCGGCTCGGTCGCCTACGCTCTCGTCGGCGCCCTCGCGATGACGCTGCCCGTGTGCGTGCTGCTCGCGCTCGTGGCCTACGATCGCCACCTGGCGGTGAGCGACGAGGACCTCGACGACGACTTCAACCCGGATCTGTCTCCCTGAGACGCCCCGCACCCGTCCC
>VGSZ01000352.1 GCA_016874845.1 Deltaproteobacteria bacterium | reverse complement strand
CGCCGGGGTCGACGTTGATCACCGGGTTGCACCCGATGACGACGCCGAGCCCCCACAGCAAGAGCAGCAGCGGCAGCGCGCGGATCGACGACGACAGCGACAGGAGGGGGCGATGGGTCACGGCGTGCTCCACGGTAGGCCGCGCCGGGCGGCACGGCTGCAGACGTCCGAGCATACGAGCACGGCAGGCGGGCGGGGAACCTGCCCCGCCGGTGCCCCCGACTGACACACGGCCCGCGGGCCCGGCCTTACGGCTGGACGGTGACGACGCCGAGCTTGTCGATGTCGAACGACAGCCCGGTGTTGGCGCCGGCGCCGTCTTCGTCGCACATCGTCCAGTTCAGCCCGCCGTCCAGGCGGTAGCGGAAGCCGACGCGGTAGCGCCCGGGCACCTGCGACCGGAACGTGACGAAGAACTCGTCATTATTGTTCTGGTCGAAGTCGAAGCCAGGGTTCGGGTTCGCGGGGATGAACGTCAGCTGGTGCGGCGTCAACAGCGGCACGGGGTCGGAGCCGTCGACGTTGCTGATGCGGAAGAACCCGAACTGCGCCTCGAGGTCGGCCGCCGGCGCGGCGCTCGTGTCGGTGCGGCCCGCCTCGAACACCTGGCTGAAGAACTGCACCGGCTGGCCCGTCGCCAGCAGCACGTCGTCGGTGGGGAACTGGATGTTGCAGAAGTCGAGCTTGGCCGCCGGCACCGGCGCCAGCGCGTCGGGGAAGAAGCCGTCCTCGAAGCGGAAGGCCTGCACCCGCACGTCGCTGCCGCCCTCGAGGGTGCCGGTGTCGGGGATGAGGTTGTCGTTCTTCGCCTCGACGTCGACCACGTCGCCCTCGAGCGCGAGGCCGATGCGCGACGGCGTCGTGCACTCGAAGGCCGACGGTCCACGGCCGCCATCGAGCACGTCGGTGACCCGGCAGGTGGCGGTGACGCCGCCGAAGCGGATGGTGGTGGTCAGCGCGGCGCTGACGCCGTTCACGCTCTCGAGGGTGGCGGCGTCGGCGATGGTCAGGCGCACCGTCGTCCCGCCCTGCGCCGGGCCGAAGCCGGGATCGAGGGCGAGCAGCCGCAGGTCGATGGGCGCGTTGCGCGCGCCCGGTGACGGCGACGGGTCGGCGTCGAAGTCGACGAGGTTGTCGTCGGTGTCGCGGGCGTTGACGTCGCGGGCCAGCGAGAACGACTGCGTGGTGCCGGCGACGACGAAGGCCGGCACGCTGCCCTCGGCGGCGCTGACGTCGGGGGTCTCCGGCGCCACGCCCCAGGCGACGCGGTCGAGGGTGGTGACGCCGTCGCGCAGGCGCAGCGAGCCGTTGTCATCGGTGAGCTTGAAGTCGCCGACGACGACGTCGGCCCCGGGCACGAGGGTGGCGCCGCCGTCGACGTCGCCGTCGGCGACGACGAACACGCCGTCGAGGGGCATCCGTCGCCCGGCGGGGATCAGGGTGTTGAGCACGCCGGTGAGCGCACGGCCGGCGGCATCCTCGTGCACGACGCGCAGGTTCGCGAGGGACGCGCCGGGCGGGCCGGCCAGCTCGACGAATTCGCGCCCCTCGTCGAAGGGGCCCTCGCTGACGTGGTTGAAGTCGACGAGCACCTCGTTGATCACCACCGTCGCCCGGCACGCCTGGTTGAGCACGCCGCGGGTGTCGGCGAGGCGGAAGGTCACGCACCAGTTCAGCGGGCTGTTGCTGCCCGCCAGCGACCGCTGGAACACGTCGACCTGCGTCGACGCGACGCCGGTGGCGTCGACGGGGATGTCGGTGGGGCCCACCGAGCCGTCGGCGTTGCCGGTCAGGCTGAAGGCGGGCACGAGGTCGTTGACCTGCCCCGCCGCCGTCTGCAGCGCCCACGGGCCGGCGCCCAGCGTCGAGCCCTGCGTCGTGCCGGACACGGCGGTCAGCAGCAGCGTCGCGTCCGTCGGCGCGTCGTTCGAGAACACCGCCAGCGCCGTCGCGCCGCCGGCCAGCGCCGTCGCGCCGCCCTCGGCGCGGGCGCCCAGCGTGAACGCCGCCGTGGCGCTGCGCAGCACGAGTTCCGCGACGTTCACCACCGCCGCCGACGTGTTGCGCAGCTCGACGAAGCGGCCCGGCACGCCGCCGGTGACGCGGAACTCGGTGACGATCACGGGCCCCAACTCGGCGCTGGCGGTGCAGCCGGCGTCGACGTCGCAGCGCTGCCCCGGCGCGCACTGCAGGTGGTCGGGGCGGTGCGCGACGCCCAGCGCGCGGTCACAGGTGTCGACGGTGCAGGCGACGTTGTCGTCGAGGACAACGGGCGTGCGGGAGATGCCCGTGGCCGGGTCGCAGGCGTCGATGGTGCAGGCGTCGTCGTCGTTCAGGTTGATGGGCGTATTGGCCACGCCGGTCACCGGGTCGCAGCGGTCGGCGGTGCACAGGTTGTCGTCGTCGAAGTCCACCGCGACGTGGACGATGCCGGTGGCCGGGTCGCAGCTGTCGGTGGTGCAGGCGTCGGCGTCGTCGACGTTGACCGGCGCGCGGGCGACGCCGGTGACCGGGTCGCAGGTGTCGACGGTGCAGGGGTTGGCGTCGTCGAGGTCGATGGGCGTGTTGGCCACGCCGGTGACCGGGTCGCAGCTGTCGGTGGTGCAGACGTTGTCGTCGTCGAAGTCGACGGGCGGGTGGCTGACGCCGGCGACGCGGTCGCAGACGTCGAGCGTGCAGGCGTTGCCGTCATCGACGGGGATCGGGGCGTTCACGATGGTGCCGTCGGGCGCGCACGAGTCGACGGTGCAGACGCTGGCGTCGTCGGGGTTGCGGGTCTCGATGAAGCCCGAGCCGTTGCACAGCGGCACCGTGCAGTTGTCGCCGTCGTCGGGGGGCAGGATCGGGCCGACGCCGGCGCCCGCGTCGCACTGGCCGGTGGGCACGCAGAACAGCTCGGCGCTGCAGGGCGGGCCGTCCTGGTCCGGCGCGAACACGAAGCGCTCCCGCGCCTCGTCGCAGACGAGCAGGTTGCAGGGATCGTTGTCCTCGATGTCCGGCGACGGCGGCCCGAGCGAGGGCAGGCAGCCGCGCTCGTCGGCCGCGCCGTCGTCGGGCGCGCAGCGCTCAGGGCCGTTGCAGAACGTGCCGTCGTTGCAGTTCGTGTCGTCGACGCACAGGAGCGGCCGCAGCTCGCAGCGTCCTTCGACGCAGCGCTCGCCCGCCGCGCAGTCGCCGGTCGCCACGCAGCCGACCTCGATCAACGGCAGCCCGCCGAGGTCGAACGCGAGGCCGGCGTCGCTGCCGGCGCCGTCGGCGTCGCACAGCGTCCAGTTGCGCCCCTGATCGACGCTGGCGCGGGCCAGCACGCGGTAGTAGCCGGCGGCAAGGCCGGTAACGTCGAGCCCCCACGCGTCGCGGTCGGCGGTGCCGCCGTCGGTCAGCGGCGCGGCGGCGTCGAACAGCACGAACGCGGGGTCGGGCAGCGCCTGGGCGTCGACTACGCGGACCACGGCGATCTCGGCCCGCAGGCCCGGCGCGGGCGCCGGGCTCGTCGTCGTGACGCCGGCCTCGGCCACCAGCGTGCGCACGCCAAGGGTGTCGCCGACGACGATGCGGCCGGCGACGGCGGTGGTGACGACGTCGCAGAAGTCGAGCTCTTCGGGCCGGTTGGTCTCGTTGGCGTTGCCGTCGCGCGACTCGAACGCTGCGGGGAACGTCTGCGCGCCGCCGAGCGGCGGCGTGTTGGCGATGACGACGTCGAACAAGCCGCCTTCGGGCAGCGTGCGGGTGGCGCCGGTGCGCGACGCCGCGGTGCAGGCAAAGGTCACGCGGCCGAGGTCGACGGTGTCGACGGACAGCAGCGTGCAGCCCTCGGTGGGCCGCTCGCCGATGGTGACCAGCGGCGCGCCCGCCTCGGGCGTACCGCTGACGGCGGTAAAGAAGCCGACGTCGCGAGCGGTGATCACCAGCCGGGTGCCGCCGCTGGCGGGGCCCGCGGCGGGCGCGAGCGAGAGGAGCTGCACGGCCACAGGGTTGTTCTGCAGGCCGGGCGACGGCGTCGGGTCGCTGCTGAAGTCGGTCCGGTTGTTGTCGGTGTCGGTGCTGCGCGCGCTGCGCGCCAGCGAGTACGACTGGGCGGCGCTGCTGACGTCGCGCGCCGAAGCGCCCTCGCCGAACGCCGCGCCCCAGGCGACGACGTCCTGACGAACCGGCCCGTCGAACAGGCGGACGGCGCCGGCGTCGTCGGGCATGCCGATGTTCAGCGGGAAGGCGTCACCATTGGGGACGAACGAGGCGCCGCCGAGCGTCGGGCGGTCGGCGATCACGTAGAAGCCGTCGTGGGGCAGCCGGGTGCCGTCGGGCACCGTGAAGTTGAGCACGCCACCGGGCGACACGCCGCCGCCGTCCACGACGACGACGCGCATGCCGCCAAT
>VGSZ01000351.1 GCA_016874845.1 Deltaproteobacteria bacterium | reverse complement strand
CGTTTTCGCCGAGGGCCGCGTCTCGGGTGGGGGGCCCCGTCGAGCTTTGTTCGGCGGGGGGCGGGTCTGGAACAGACCTGCCAGAGGGATAGCAGGCTCTGGTGGAACGCCGACGGCGTCTGCACGACACCTGGCTAGACGATCTCGACGCGCAGCATCTGGTCGCCCACCAGCAGGAAGTCGCCGTGGGCGACGTCGGCCTCGCCGCGGATGCGCACATAGGTGCCGTTGCTCGAGCCGAGGTCGGTCAGCACGGTCTCTCCCTGTTGCGCGACGAACGCGCAGTGACGGCCCGACACGAAACCGTCGGTGGGCACCACGATGTCGCCGGCCTCACGACCAATCTGGCAGCGATCGCCGGTGAGCAGACGGATCTCGCCGGTGCGTCCGTCCTCGAGGATCTGCACGAGTCGCCCGAAGGCCGTGCCCGTGGGCGAACCCCAGATGCGACTGTTGTCACCGTCGGTCTTCTTGACCTGGTACGCGGCGTGGGACAGCGACTCGAACCGGAAGAGCTGCCGGCCGACGCGGATGAAGTCGCCGGCGGCGAGCCGCCGCTCCTCGCGCACGCGCAGGTAGACGCCGTTGAGCGACCCCTGATCGATGACCCGCAGGTTGCCCTCGTGGAACGCGAAACGACAGTGCATCGGTGAGATGTACGGGTCGTCGAAGAACAGGATGACGCCGTGCTCGCGACCGCACAGCGTCTCGCCCGACTTCAGCGTGAACGTCATGCCCTCGCGACCGGTCTGGTCGATGGTCACGAGCTTGCACAGCTTCTCGCGCACTGCGGCGACGGCCCCGGCGGCGTGCATGAACATCGTGCGCGCCGCGCCCCCGCCGGCCGCGGGCGCTGTCCCGTCGAGCCGCTTGCCGCAGTTGCCGCAGAACTTCATCCCGACGTCGTTGGGCGACCCGCAGGAGCCGCACACGAGGGACGCTGTCCCCGCGGCTGCTGGAGTCGGCGCCGGGGCGTGCGTCGCTGGCGCCGGGCCGCGTGCTGCCCAGACTGGCGGCGCCGACGCCGGCGGGGCCAGCGCCGCCGGCGGCGCCGACGCCGGCGGAGCCAGCGCCGCCGGCGGGGCCAGCGCCGGCGGCGGGAGCGGTGGAAAGTGCTCGCCGCGCGGTGGCGCCAGCGCCGCCGGCGCCGGCATGACGGCCACCGGGGGGGCGGCGGGCAGCGGCGGCGCCTCGAAGTGCACCGGATGGGTGCGGGCCGGCTGGGGGGGCGGCGGCGCCGGCGGGACCCCGTCGGGGAACGCCTCGCGGAACGCCTTGAGGTCGCAGCCGCAGTCCAGGCAAAAATTGAAGTTGTCGGCGTTTTCGCGGCCGCAGCTGGGGCACTTGATCATCAGAGTCCTCGACGACACGTCGGCGTTCACCGTCGAACGTCTCCCCGCCGGCGTCCCCCTGTCAAGCGGCCGGCCGGCCCGGCGGGGCTGCGCGGGTCGCGCCGCCGACGGCGACGCGGGTTGACACCGCCGCGGGGGCTCCCTAGTCCCCGGCTCGACCGTCGGCGGGCTCTCCCTCGCCGGTAGGTGTCGCGGAGGCAGAGCCTCCCGGAAAGGTTTGCGATGTTTGCCGAAAAGAAGACGGAGCTCGTCCAGAAGTTCCGCACCCACGAGACGGACACCGGCTCGCCCGAGGTCCAGGTCGCCATCCTGTCCGAGCGGATCGCCGGGCTGACCGAGCACTTCAGACCCACACCCACGACCACCACGGTCGTCGCGGCTTGATGAAGCTCGTCTCCCAGCGCCGTGGTCTCTTGAACTACCTGAAGAAGAAGGACCTCGGCCGCTACAAGAAGCTGATCGACACGCTCGGTCTGCGGAAGTGAACGGCGAGTGAAACGGCCCACCTGCGGGCCGTTTTTCTCAATCGACGGCGTCGCGGGCCGCTGAACGCCCGCGCGCCGACCGCGACGAGGCCGCCGTGGTGGCGGTGCTCGTCACCCCCGGGGTGCGCAGACGGAGAATGCGACGAAGCGAGCAGCGCGCTGCTGGTCCCTTCGACTCATTCTGTGTCTGCCGTACCCGTTGACGACCGCGCCGCCGGTGACGAGGCGTCGGTCTGCACGAGGAAACGACATGTCTTTCGAAACTCCCGGTCTCATCACCCTCGCCCACAACTCCGATCAGTGGCACAGCGTCAGCGTCGACGTCGGCGACGTGCCGATGGTCTTTGAGGTCGGCCGTGTCGCCAAGCAGGCGGCCGGCGCCGTGTGGGCGCGCTGGGGTGACTCCATCGTGCTCGTGACGGTGTGCGGCGCCGCCCCCCGCGAGGGCATCGACTTCTTCCCGCTGACCGTCGAGTACGTCGAGAAGACCTACGCCGCCGGCAAGATTCCGGGTGGCTTCTTCAAGCGCGAGGCGCGCCCGCCCGAGATCCTGAACGCGCGCATCATCGACCGCTCGCTGCGCCCGCTGTTCCCCGAGGGTTACAAGAACGACGTCCAGGTCATCGCGACGGTGGTGTCGTTCGACGGCAACCACGACACCGACGTGCTGGCGCTGTGCGCGGCGTCGATGGCGGTGCACGTCTCGGACATCCCCTTTGGCGAGACCTCGGGCCCCATTGCCGGCTGCCGCGTCGGCCGCATCGGCGGCAAGCTCGTCCTGAACCCGGCCATCGACGCGCGCAAGGACTCCGACCTCGACGTCGTGGTGTCGGTCAGCAAGGACGCCATCGTGATGGTCGAGGGCGGCGCCGCCGAGATCGGCGAGACCGAGCTGGTTGACGCGCTGTTCTACGCCCACGAGCAGGGCCAGAAGGTCGTCGCCGCGTGCCACGAGATGCGCGCCAAGATGGGCAAGCCGAAGGCCGCGTTCACGCCGCCGGCGAAGGACGAGGCGCTGTACGCGAAGGTCAACGCGCTGGCCGAGGCGCACGGGCTGCAGAAGGCCCTGGCGACTCGCAACAAGATCGAGCGCTACGCCGCCCTCGACAAGGTCAAGGTCGACGTCCACGCGGCGCTGAAGGCCGACCTGGGCGACGAGAAGTACGCGGCCGACAAGAAGAAGATCAGCGAGTACTACGGCGACGTGAAGTACCACGTGATGCGTGGCGCGGCGCTCAAGACGAAGTCGCGCCTCGATGGCCGCAAGTACGACGAGATCCGCCCGATCAACTGCGAGGTCAACACGCTGCCGCGCGCCCACGGCTCGGCGCTGTTTACCCGCGGCGAGACGCAGGCCCTCGTGTCGACGACGCTCGGTACGCGCGACGACGAGCAGAAGATCGACAACCTGCTCGGCGAGCAATACCGGCGCTACATGCTGCACTACAACTTCCCGCCGTTCTCGGTCGGTGAAGCGCGCCCGCTGCGCGGCACCTCGCGGCGCGAGATCGGCCACGGCGCCCTCGCCGAGCGCGCCGTCGCTCGCATGATCCCGTCGGAAGAGAGCTTCCCCTACACGATCCGCATCGTCTCGGAGATCACCGAGTCCAACGGCTCGTCGTCGATGGCGTCGGTGTGCGGCGCCACCATGTCGTTGTTCGACGCCGGCGTGCCGCTGAAGGCGCCGGTGGCGGGCATCGCAATGGGGCTCATCAAGGAGGGCGACGACCTCGCCGTCCTGTCCGACATCCTCGGCGACGAAGACCACCTCGGCGACATGGACTTCAAGGTCTGCGGCACCGAGAAGGGCGTCACCGCAATCCAGATGGACATCAAGATCGAGGGTCTCAGCCGCGCGATCATGTCGCAGGCGCTCGATCAGGCGAAGGCCGGCCGCGCGACCATCCTGAAGCAGATGAAGGACGCTATCGCTGGCCCGCGCAGCGAGCTGTCGGTGTGGGCGCCGCGCATCACCACCATCCGCATCAACCCCGACAAGATCCGCGACGTCATCGGTCCGGGCGGCAAGGTCATCCGCGACATCGTCGCCAAGACGGGTGCCAAGATCGACATCGCTGACGACGGCACGGTCAAGATCGCGGCGGTGGGTGGCGAGGCCGGCGACAAGGCGCGGCAGATCATCGAGGACCTCACGCGCGAGGCCGAGGTGAACCGCATCTACAAGGGGCTCGTGCGCAAGGTCGTCGAGTTCGGCGCCTTCGTCGAGCTGTTCCCCGGCACCGACGGCCTGATCCACATCTCAGAGCTGTCGGACAAGCGCGTCAACAAGGTCACCGACGTCGTGCAGGAAGGTGACGAGGTTGTCGTCAAGGTCCTGTCCATCGACCGCGACGGCAAGATCCGCCTGTCGCGCCGGGCCGCCGTCGGCAAGGACGTCGGCTCCATCGACAAGAGCGAGCCGCCGCCGCGCGACCGCCCCGCGCCGGAGGCGTGAGGTCACGCGCCGCGTCGACGGCAACGAAGGAGCGAACGCGCGGGGCGCCCTGGGCGCCCCGCGCGCTTTGGGTGCAGCCGCGGCGTCGTCGG
>VGSZ01000350.1 GCA_016874845.1 Deltaproteobacteria bacterium | reverse complement strand
GTCGAGCGGCAGCTGTCGACGTGGGCGTCGCCCTCCTCGGCGCAGAACGCGACGTCTTCGCAGGCCACCGGACAGCTGCCGTAGTCCCCCAGCGCGCCACCGGGCGCGACGAGGTGCAGGTCGAGGTCGCTCTGTCCGCAGCAGCGGCGCGCGCGCTCGTCGGCGGTCATCGCCGCGCACGCGTCGTCGTCGAAGGCGCGACAGGGCGCGTCGGCCGCCGGCTCCCACGACAGCACGACGGCGAGGTCGCGCGGCAGGACCGTCACGTCAGCCTCGCGAAAGGCGCCGTACTCGTCGGTGGTCCGCAGCCGGACGACGTAGCGCCCGATGAGGTCGGGCGTCATGCGCACCGTCGGCTGTCCCTGCCCGACGACGCCAGCCGCCGAACCCGCGGGGCGCTCGGCCACCGACCACTGGAAGACGAAATCGTCGCCCTCGGGCTCGAACGTCTCGCTGCCGTCCAGAAAGACCGGCGTGCCAGCGCCCACCTTCACCGTCGTCTGCCGCGTGTCGCGCTCGACGGCGCGGGCGACCGGCGCGAGGTTCACGCGGGCCTGCACCTCGACGTCCTGCGGGCCGGTGCTGGCGTCGAGCCGCAGCGTGTCGCGCAGCAGCGGCTCAGCGAGGCCGTCGAGCATCGCCCCGGTGGGCAAGAGCGTCACCGTCAGCACCGTCGACTCGTCCGGGCCGAGCGACGCCGGCAGCGTCGCGGTGTCGATGACGAAGCCGGCGCCGTCGACGAAGCTGGCGCCGCGCACCGACAGGAAGTCGAACCCGTCGTTGCGCAACGTCACCACGCGCGACGCGCCCGGCCCCTCGTGGACGACGCCGAAGTCGATGGGTTCGGGCTCGACGACGAGGCGACCGACGCCGCCCGTGGCGCGCAGCGGCACGCGCACCTCGGGCGTGTCGGGGTCGTCGGTGACGATGACAAGCACGGCGACGTAGTCGCCGGGAAACGGGGCCGACAGCTCGACCGGCACGACCTCGGCCCGCTGCGGCTGCACGCGCGTGGGGACTGCGAGCAGACGGAAGCCGGCGTCGGCGGGCTCGATGGTAACGGCGACCACGTCGAGCGCGCCGGTACCGCGGTTGCCGATCTGCACCTCGGCGACGTCGGGAACGCCCACTGCGACCGTGCCCCAGTCGAGTGAGGCCGGGCTGACCGCGGCGTCGGGCACGAGCGTGGCGAGCGGCTCGCCACAGTCGCAGCCGTCGACGGCGCCGACCAGCATCACTCCGACGACGAACAGGCCGCGGTTCAGCGCACGCGCAGACGAAACGGCAACGACAGCGGGAGTCACGGCCCCAATGTGCCATGCCGCCGCGCATCGGTCAGCGCCGACCTGCTGCCCCACGGTGGTGTCGGTGCCCTTGAGTAAATGTCAGCCGTCGTCCTACGTTGTACGCCGATCACCGTGGAGAGGCGGGTTCCCCCGCAGGAGGCGTCGATGGCATCGGCCGACAAGCGCAAACAGTCTCTGTACTTCCCCGAAGAGATGCTCAAAGAGATTCAGGACGAGGCGAATCGCCAGGATCGCTCGCTGTCGTGGATCGTGCAGCAGGCGTGGCGCATCGCCCGCGGCGAGATCAAGAAGTTCCCGTCAGTGAACGACGTGCTCGACAGCGACCGCAGCCGCGACGACGATCGCTAGTCGTTCCTCTCCGGGGCGCCCCGGGTCAGACGGCGCTCCCGTCGTTTGGCGCGGCGCACGCGCGGCGGGCCGCGGGTGGCGTCGACACCAGCGAGACGACCCGGGCTTCGCAGTCGGTGCGCGGCCCGTTCGCTGGGTGACGAGGGCGCGGCCGGGTCGGGGCGCGGCTCACTTCGCGGGCGTGCGGCGCCTTCGCAGCGCGATCGTCGAACCCGGCTCCACGACGCTGCATTAGCGGGGGAACTGCATCTCGCCGTTGAAGTGGAAGTCGCGGCGGATGCCCCGCACCTCGAGGCTGCCGGTGATCACGTAGGGCACCGACGGCTTCTTCAGCAGGGCCTTCAGCACCTTCGCCGGGAACGCGCTCTCGTCGATCACGATGCTCTCGTTGTACTCCTCGACCGACGACGGCTGCAGGTGCGTCGCGCCGTCCTCCTTGGTGCGCAGCGACTTGCCGGCGATGGCGATGTCCCACGACAGCTTGTCGATGGTGACGGCGAAGGTGTTCTTGTTGTCGACGAGCAGCGTGATGAACGCCTCGCCGCCGGCGCCCTCGTCGGCGCGGGCGATCTGCGGGTTCTTCAGGCGCAGCTCGGGCAGGCGCGGCGTGGCCAGATCGCGCTCGCCGGCGATGGCGCGCTCCACGAGCCCGATGCGGACCTTGCCCTGCACGCCGACACGCGACCGGCTCCAGCCGAGCACACGCTCGAGGACCTGTGCGTCGGCTGGCAGCGGCAGTGAGATTGGCACCAACAGCTCGCTGGTGTTCTGCGCCCGGGCCACGCCACCCGCCTGACCCGACGCGCGGCTGCCACCGACGGCTTCGGCGGGCGCGCTGGCCGCCGAAGCCTCCGCGGCTCCGCCTTCGTCGCCGCCATCATCGCCAGCCCCTTCGTCGCCGCTGCCATCGTCGCTGCCATCGTCGCTGGAGCGGGCTTCGCCAAGCAGGGCGACGTCGAGGTCGGCGCCGACGTCGAGGTCGTTGCCGGTGCCGTTCGTGACCGCGAGGACGACGGCCACGTCGAGCTTGTCGTAGCCACCCTTCACGACGTCGATGCGCCGCACGACGACCTGCACGTCGCCGAGCGGGATCGGCGGCTTGACCTGGGCACCTGGACAGGCAGCAAGGGCGAGCCCGACGAGAGCAGCGAAGACGACGGCGGGAAACACGGTGCGCATGGTGCGCCCATAGAGGCGCGACGGGGCAGCGACAAGCGGGGCACCCACGACGCGGCAGGCCGCCGGTCGACGGCGAGCCGGACTTTCGTTAGCGTCCGGTCGTGGTCGACGACGACGTCATGAAGGGATCGGGCGGGGGCCACGGCCTCGGCACCCGCCCGACCGTCGCTGGCGATTCGGCGACGGCGGCGACAGTGCTGTCGGCGCGGCCGATGGACGCCCAGCCGCCGCCGGTGCAGCGACTCGGTCGCTTCCAGTTGCTGCAGCGCCTCGGCGTCGGCGGCATGGCCGAGGTGTTCCTCGCCGAGCAAGCGGGGGCGGCGGGCTTCCAGAAGAAGGTCGTCGTCAAGCGGATCCTGCCGCACCTGGCAGCAAACAAGCAGTTCGTCGAGATGTTCGCGCGGGAAGCGCGCGTCGCGGCACGCCTGAGCCACCCCAACGTCGTGCAGATCTTCGAGCTCGGCGAAGAAGCCGGCGAGCTCTACATCGCGATGGAGCACATCGACGGGCTCACGCTCCACCGGCTCGCGGTGGCGGCATGGGATCAGCAGCACGGGCTGCCCATCGACGTCATCGCCCGCACGCTCGCCGACGTCGCGCTCGGGTTGCATGCCGCCCACACCCTGGCTGGCGACGACGGCAAGCCGCTGCGCCTCGTGCACCGCGATGTCAGCCCCGACAACCTGATGGTCAGCAAGGACGGCGTCACCAAGGTCCTCGACTTCGGCATCGCCAAGGGCGACGTCGGCGGCCCGCAGACGAAGACCGGCAACCTGCGCGGCAAGCTCCCCTTCATGCCGCCCGAGCAGGTTCGCGGCGAAGCGCTCGACGGCCGCGCCGACCTCTACGCCCTCGGCGTGTCGGCGTACTGGATGCTGACCAGCCAGCGGCCGTTCGACCGCCAGAGCGACTGGCACACGATGCAGGCGATCATCGCCGAGCCCGCGCCGCCGCCGTCGCAGCTGAACTCCGCCGTCCCCCCGGCCCTCGACGCTCTCGTGCTGCGCCTGCTCGAGAAGGACCGCGCCCTGCGACCCGCCGATGGGCGCATCGTCGCCGATGAGCTCGAGGCGCTGACGTCACCCGCCTCGGTGGGCGGCAAGAAGACCACCATCGCGTTCCTCGAGCAGCTGCTGCCGACGGCGAAGTCCCGGGCGAACCCGCTGTCGGACCAGAAGGCGCCGGCGCCCGCTCCGGCCCCGAGCTCGTCACCGGCCCCCGCGACGGCGGCCGCGGCCGCCGCACCAGTCGTCGCCGCGCTGCCGATGGAAGATGACCACGCCGACGGCCCGGCTGCGACCCCACCCGCGCCGCCATCGCCCCCGGTATCGTCACCGGCGCCGCCGCCCGCGCCCTGGGGGAGAGCCGTCGCGATGGCCGCACCAGCGCGCCCCGCCTCCCTCGACGATGCCCCCGTGGCGGTCCGCCCGGTGACGACGCCATCGACGAAGAACGCCTTCGCCCGCCTGCTTGCGCCACCGAACCCCGGCGGCCCGTCGCTCGCGCTGCGCGCGGCGACGTTGCTCGGCGCCATGGTGATCGTCGTGGGCCTCGCGGCTCTCATGTGGC
>VGSZ01000349.1 GCA_016874845.1 Deltaproteobacteria bacterium | reverse complement strand
CCCACCGCCGGCACCACCACCAGCACCACCACCAGCACCATCGCCCTCACCCGAGCCGTCAACGTCCTCGAGGCCAGCGAAGCGACCCGCGCCCGCGCCACGGGTGGCGTCGGCGATCAACTGGGCGTCGACGTCGGGAGCGAGCCGCGACTGCACGCCATCGACGACGTCCTGCACACCGCCGCGCAGGGCCGCGCGCGCCGGCGCGGCCCAGGGCTCGAGCAGCGGCCAGCCCGACAACAGGAAGAGTGCCAACAACAGCAAGAGCAACAGCAGCAGCCACAGCAGCCACCACCACAGGCTCATGGGCGGCGGGGCGGCGCGCGCGAACAGCGTGCCACGCACGGTGCCCAGCGCCTGGTGCCCCTCGTCCACCAGCGGCTCCGCCGTCCAGTCGACGACGAAGACGTCACGGAGCACGACGTCGTGGATCTCGGTCATGCCCGACGGCGTGGCCGCGCCGCGCCGGTGCTCCTGGCGCGGCGTCGTGGGCGCGAACTCGACGAGGCAGCCGAGGGCGTCCTGCACCAGCGGCTTCGTGGCCGACGTGGACACGCGGGGCGCCCCCGACGGCCGTGCGTGTCGTACGTGGGCGCGCAGCAGGCGCAGCGGCAGCTCGCGCACGCCGCTGGTCAGCGCCGCGACGACGTCGGCGGCCGCCGAGGCCTCGTAGTGGGCGACGACGTCGCCGGTGATCCACCCGCCGCGCGGCAGCAGCACCTCGGTCTTCTTCGGCGCATCCTCATCGACCACGGGGCGCAGGGTAGCAGGAACCGCCACGCCGGCGCCGCCGACCGGGAGCTTCGTCGTCGTCGCCGCCCTCGTCGCCGCGCTTGACGCCGCTGCTGACAGCCTCCATGGTCCGCGGCGTCGTGACTGAGCCATCGCCAGCTCCGAGCGCCCCCAACGCCGACCCGCACCCTCCCTTCGTGCGTGAGCTCGGCCGGCTCGAGCTCGAGCTCGTACGCCAGCTGGTGGCCGACCCCTCGTGGCTCGTAGCCGACGACGAGGCGGTGGTGCGGTGGGCGCTGTCGCTGGCCCGGCTGAGCGCGGTGCCGGTGCGCGCCGACGAAGGCGCCGCCGGCGTCGTCGAGCTCGGCGAGGCGGGCCTGAGCTACCGGCAGCGGCTGCACGCCCTGGTGTCCTCCTGCTTCGACGGCGAGCGCCCACGGCGCGACGCCCTGCGCGCGGCGGTGGGCCCCATCGCCGCGCTGGCACAGGGCGAGCGCGCCGCGCTGCTGGGGACGTTCGCCGGATGCCTACCCGCGGCTTCGCTGGACCGGGCGACGCGGCGACGCCCGCTGGTGCTGGCCATGGGCGGGGGCGGCGGCACCGGCTACGTCTACGTCGGCGCGCTGTCGGTGCTCGACCAGGCGGGGCTGACGCCGTCGCTGATCGCCGGCACATCGATGGGGGCCGTGATCGGCGCCTTCCGCGCGCGGACGAAAGGCTTCTCGCTCGGCAACATCCGCCAGCTGCTGTCGCGGCTGTCGTGGCGCAAGGTGTTCCGCTGGTTCGACACCGACAGCCGCTTTGGTCTGCCGGCGACGCTGAAGCTCGGCCTGCGTGAGGTCATCGGCCACGAGTTCCTCATCGATGACTCGTCAGGGCTTGGCGGCTGGGACGGTGACGCTCCGCCGCAGAAGCGCTTCCTGCGGATGAGCGAGCTCACCATCCCGCTGCGGATCACCGTGGCCGGCCTCGTACCGGGCGAGGGCGCGCTCGACCCCGAGCGGTACGCCCACCTGCTCACGGGCGTCAACGACGCCAGCAGCCTGCGCCGCCGCGCGACCAGCCTCGGCCGGGCGCTGCAGGAGATCGCGCGGCAGCCGGTGCGCCCGCTGTACCTCGGCGGCGACGACCGCACCCGCGAGTTCGACGTCCTCGACGCCGTCGGCTTCAGCTCCGCCGTGCCCGGGGTCATCCACTATGACATCCTGCGCGACGATCCGCGCATGGTCGAACTCGTCACCGACGTCATGCGCCGCGAAGGGGTGACGCGCCTTGTCGACGGCGGCCTCGTCGACAACCTGCCGGCGCGCGAGGCGTGGCGCGCGGTTCAGACCGGCGCCGTCGTCGACCGCGACCCTTTCGTCCTGTCCCTCGACGCCTTCGCGCCGCAGCTGTCGACCCGTCACCTGCTGTTCCTGCCGTTGATGCACATCGCCGCCGAAAACAGCCGGCAGGGCCGCGAGCAGAGCCATCTGGTCGTCACCTTCAAGGACGTCCTGTCCCCCCTTGCGGTCGTGCCCGGACCCGCCGATTTCCTCCGCGCCGTCGAGAACGGGCGGCGGGAGATGGCTCCGCACGTCCCCGTCGTCCAAAAGATGGTCGGGCCGATCCCCGATCCGCCCGCTATCCTCGCGCCGTCGTCGTCGTCGACGGCGCCCTGACCGACGCCCTGACCGACGCCCTGACCGACGCCCTGACCGACGCCCTCATCTTCGACCGCCGTCTACGAACCGCCGACCGAACCGGAGTGCCCCGATGTCGCCCTCGAACAAGAGCTGGGATCAAGTCCCCGACGCCCACAAGGTGCCCTTCGCCTGGCTCGATGGCGCCTGCGTGCCCGCCGAACAGGCGGTCGTGCCGATCATGGCCTACACGCTGCACTACGGCCTCGGCGCCTTCGAGGGCATCCGCGCCTACGACGGCGACAAGGGCCCGGCGGTGTTCCGCCTCGTCGAGCACGTCGAGCGTCTGTTCCGCTCGACGAAGCTCGTCCGTATGGAGATCCCCTTCAGCGTCGCCGAGGTCGTCAAGGGCTGCACCGACGTGCTGGCGAAGAACGGCATGCGCGCCGGCTACCTGCGCCCCATCGCCTTCGTCGACGATGGCAAGCGCGGGCTGGGCGCCATGAACAACCGCGTGCGCGTCGCCGTCGCGACGTGGCCGTGGGGCGCCTACCTCGGCGACGAGGGCATCAAGCGCGGCATCCGCGCGTCGGTGTCTTCGACGACGCGGATGAACACGCGCTCGTTCATGCCCAAGGGCAAGATCAACGGGCAGTACGTCAACTCGATCCTCGCCAAGCGCGCCGCGGTGCTCGCCGGATTCGACGAGGCCATCATGCTCGACGACGACGGCTTCATCGCCGAGGCGACAGGCGAGAACATCTTCCTCGTGAAGGGCGGCGCGGTGATCACGCCGCCGCTGTCTCAGCCGATCCTCGAGGGCATCACCCGCGACTCGGTCATCCAGCTCGCTCGCGAGATGGGCCTCGAGGTCCGCGAGGAGCGCTTCGGCAAGGACACGCTGCTGCTCGCCGACGAGGTCTTCTTCACCGGCACCGCCGCCGAAGTCACCCCGGTGCGCGAGATCGACTCGGTGACCATCGGCGCCGGCAGCTGCGGCCCCGTCACCGAGAAGATCCAGGCCCGCTACTTCGACGCCGTGAACGGCCGCGTGCCCTCGCGGATGTCGTGGCTGACGCCGTTCACGGTGTGACCGGCTCCGCCGTTGCGCGGTCTCCCCGACGGCCTTCGTTCCCGTGGGCGGAGCTGGCGGGGCGGCGTGGCCCTCTCGCTCTGGCGCCGTCGAGGTCTGTGTGCGCTCGTTGACGATCAACAACACGACCTTCGAGTCGTACGTGCAGGACGGCTGCGGGCGCTGCGAGCATTACAAGACGCCCGCGTGCAAGGTGCACCGCTGGACCGACGTGCTGCACGCGCTGCGTGCCGTCGTGCGCACCACCGCTCTTGTCGAGGAGATGAAGTGGGGCGCGCCCTGCTACACCGTGGACGGCAAGAACGTCGTGATGGTCGCCGCGCTCAAGGAGCATTGCGTGCTGTCGTTCCCGCAGGGCGCGGCGCTCGTCGGCGACGACGGCCTCCTGCAGCGCCCCGGACCCAACTCGCGCTTCGCCCGCGCTGCGTACTTCACGGAGGCCTCGCAGGTCGTCCGGCACGAGGCGACGCTGCGGCGCCTCCTGCAGCAAACCATCGACCGCGCGCGCAGCGGCGAAAAGGTCGACGTCGCCCCCGCTGCCGAGCCGATGCCCGCCGAGCTGCAGCTGCTGCTCGACGCGCGCCCGGCGCTGCGCCGGGCCTTCGACGCGCTCACGCCCGGTCGACGACGCAGCCACATCCTGCACGTCGGCGGCGCGAAGCAGCCCGTGACCCGCAGCCGTCGCGCCGAGCGCTGCGCCGAAGACATCGTCGCCGGACGCGGCGTCAACGAGCGCTGACCGCGAGCACCGACGACCGCCCGACGCGCCCGGGACAGCGAAAGCCGCTGCGCGCGTTGATGCGTAAAGACACACATGAGGGCGCGGCTTCCGTCGGATGACCGACGCCCTGCCCGATTGTCGACCGGTGGGACTGCGCCATTGTCTGGGGATGCTGAGACGCCTGCTCGCCTGCTCGCTCCTCGTCTTCACCGTGACCCTCCTCGCCTGCCCGAACACCGTCACGATCCGC
>VGSZ01000348.1 GCA_016874845.1 Deltaproteobacteria bacterium | reverse complement strand
TCGGTCGTCGCGGTCGGTCGTCGCGGTCGGTCGGTGGGTTCGGTGCTCAGTAGGTGTAGAAATCGGGGTGCTCGATCAGGGCGACGCACGTCGCCATCCACGCCGCCCGCGGCCCCTCGACGTGCTCCGCCGAGAGCCACAGCCAACGCCAGCCGTCGAGCGCCCCCGCGGCGCCCGGCGCGCGCGTGTCGCGGCCATGGAAGCGCAACAGGAGCCGCTGCAGGTTGGTGTCGAGCCGCGGGCCGAGGCGCGCCGACGGCTCGTCGGCGGTGAGCCCCACGAAGAACACGCGGCGCAGCGGCGGCGTCGATCCCTCGCGCACGAAAAGGTCGCTGCAGACCTTGCGCGCGGCGTCGCCGAGGAACTTCTGGAACAGCGGCGACGGCGTCAGGTCTTCGTCGGTGACGGTCAGGAAGTCGGGCCGGCCCAGCGTTGCCGCCAGCGTCTGCCACTGGTTCACGCCGTTTTCGGTCCAGGTCAGCCCGCCGGTGGCGGCGACGAACGCGGCGTCGAGCTGGTCGAGATCCATGCGGCGGCGCGACCGCGACGGCGCCTCGGGGACCGGCGGCTCGTCGGCGGGCGGCGCCAACGACGGGTGGTCGCCGCCCACCGGCAGCACCGTGACGATGTCGACGGGTCGGGGCGCGGGCGGCGTCGCGTCCGGCACCGTCGGCGCGCGATCGAGGGCAGCGGCGCCGGGCACGGGCAGCGTCAGCGGCACGCCGTCAATGTAGATCGTGCGACCGACGCGGGCGGCGGCGGGCCGCTCGCGCGCCACCGACGACGCCGGCGCCGCCGCCGGGGCGTCGGTCGTCGTCGCCGCCCTCGACGACGGCGCGTCGCCCCCGCAGCCGACCACGCCCAGCGCCCCCACGACCGTGACCAGCGCCGCTGTGCTCCGCTTCGACAGGGACAACGTTCTCACGGTCGACATCAGCGGACCCTCCGGTAGATGTCGCTGGTGACGATGCGCTTGACGAGAGCGCGGTAACGGAAGCCGTCATCCTCGAAGCCGGTGACCAGCTCGTCGAGCAGGTCCTCTTCGTCGACGGCGAGCGGGCGCCCGAGCAGCCACTCGGTGGTCGACCGCGTGACGCAGCGTTGCAGGCGGCCGTCGACAACGGAGCCGAGCACGAGCAGGCGCGGACCGGCCTCGACGTTGCGCGCGTGCTGGGCCGCGCGGAACACGTACGGCCGGAACGTGCCCAGCCACACGCGCTCCGCCTCGGTGGGGGCGCGGGTGACGTAGTTGCGGTTGCAGTCGTCGGAGCAGCCGGTGCCGTTGAGCGCGCAGCGGCGGCAGTCGTCGCGCACGGAGGGATAGAACGATGACGACAGAAAGCCGCTGCCGTACTCGGTGAAGCGGCCCCAGTGCGCTGCCGCCGGCTCGAGCACCGCGTGGCAGTACTTGCACCCGGCGCGCTGCTGCAGGTCGGGGTCGACGGCGTCAGCGACGATCTCGATGCCGCCCGCCGGCGGCTGGAACGGCTGGCACAGGAACGCGTTGTAGAAGCGATTGGCCCGCGCGCGGTCGGTCTGGAAGCGCAGCAGGTACGCCGGGCTGGTCAGGACGCCGGCGTGCGTGGCGTCGAGCCGCACCTCGCGCCAGTCGCCCGCCGCGACGAACGACAGGTCCTCGGGCACCTGCGCGAGGTCGAGGGGCACCGGCACCATCCTCACGAAGCGCGGCAGCTGCCGCAGGTGGCGCCAGAAGTGCGCGAGAGGACCGTTCACGTACGCCTTCTGCCCGATCAGCAGGTCGAGGTAGCTGTCGTCTTCGGTGACGTTCGCCGCCACGCGACGGTCCACGTCTTCGAGGAACGCGCTGCGCAGCGCCGCCTGATCGTTGGCCCGCAGGCACCAGCGCATCTGCGGCCCGCAGCCGCACGAGCGCCGGCCGTTGCCGGTCTCGGTGGCGCAGTCGGTGCCGTCATCGCCGACGAGAGCGTCCTGGGCGTCGAAGGCGCACACCTTCACCGCCGTCTGCGGATCCCAGAACGGCGCCACGGTCACCCAGCCCTCGCGCTCCGCGCCGTCGACGACGCGGGTGACGATGGCGCCTTGTTCGTCGAACGTCGCCGGCTCGTCGAGGCAGCTGGCGCTGCGCAGCCCGCGGTAGACCTCCTGCGCGTTGTTGTCGTTGCGGAAGAAGATCCCGCGCCCATCGGCGGCGAGGGTGCGCGTGCTGAACTCGAGCTGCGACAGGTTCGGCCACAGGATCGCGCGGTGCCGCCGCACGACCCGGGCGGCGAAGCGCTCTGAGGCCAGCCACTCGTCGAGCAGCAGCGCCTCGAGGGCGGCCGCGTCGGGCTCGGTCAGGCCGTCGAAGGCGGTCAGCTCCTCAAGGCTCGGCGGCGCGCCCCGCAGGTCGAGGCTCAGCGACCGCAGCCGGGCCACCCGGTCCTGCGCCGGGTCGTTTACCGGGCAGACGAGGTCGGCGTTGGTGACGTCGTCGCCGCCGCCGGACTGGGCGCGCGCCGGCGCCGCCGGCCACGCGGCCAGCAGCGCGACGACGCCAACGACGGTGACCACCGCGACGGGCGGTCGACGAGCAGCGCAGGGGACAGGGCTGGCGTTGGTCACTCGAGCATTCCTGTCGACGCCCACAGGCGGATCCGTTCAAGGTCGCGTTGAGGCAGTGTACCGCCAAGCGGCATGTCGGGGGCGGGGTTGTCCGGATCTGGATCGATCGAGGCTAGGATCGCCGCGATCTCGGCCCGCCACCGGTCGCTGGTGTCGAGCAGCCGTGCTCCGCCGGTCGGCGCATGGCAAGCGCTGCAGATGGCGTCGAACACCGGCTGGACGTCACGCGTCCACGTGGGCACGACCTCGGTGCGGGCGAAGAACCGGCGCTCCAGCGTTTGCACCTCGCCATCTGGCCACGTCGCCGTGGCCACGAGGCGGTGCGATCCCGCGGCCAGCACCGCCGGATCCAGCGCGAAGGTGGCCACCGCCGTCGCCGTGCCGAGCGCCGCGCCGTCTAGGGCGACCGCGACGACGGCGGCGTCGTTGCGCGGCAGGGCCCGCACCGTCGCGGGCGCGGGAGCCAGCAGCACCTCGCCGACGCGCGGGCTGTCGATGCGCAGCGACCGCCCCTCGCGCAGCCGCAGCCGCACGCCGTCGCGGACCACGAGCGCGGCGCCGTCGGCGGCGGCCTGCAGCGACGTCGGCGCCACGCCGGCGGTGCGAAAGGCCCCGTCGCGCTGGTGCACCAGCCGCTGCCCCACGGTCAGCCAGACGTCGCCGGTGGCGGCGGCGCCGACGGCGCCGACCGCGTCGGCGAACAGCCAGCCGGTCCACGCCCCGGCGTCGTCGCGGCGTAGCAGGCGGTCGCCCGCGGCGATCCACAGGGCGTCGTCGCCGTCGCGGTCGACGGCGACGACCGCGGCCACGCCGAGGTCGAGGGCCACGAGCGCCGGGACGTCGCCGATGGCGAAGAGGCCGCGGTCGGCGGCGGCGGCGACCATCGGCCTGCCGTCGACGGCCACCGGGCCGGCCAGCCGCGCGTTGGCGAGCGGCACGCCCGCCGGGCGGATCTCCTCGAAGACGCCGTCGACGCGGTAGCGAAACAGCCCCGCCGCCGTCGCGATCCACAGCGTGTCGTCGACCTGCGCCAGATCGACGACGTCGGGCAGGTAGGGATCGAGGGGCGAGGTGGCCAACCGCGCTACGCCGTCGCGCATGGTGAGCGCGTACAGCGCTGCGTCGGTGGCGATGAGGGCGCTGCCCGGCCCGAGGGTCCGGCCCGGCGCGCCGTCGAGCGCCAGCGCGACCCGGACGACGCCATCGGCGGCCGCCAGCACCGCGCCGTCGCCGTCGACCACGTCGAACGCCGCGCCGGCGCCGAGCACCAGCCGCGACGCCCCGAGCGGCAGCACGACGTCGCCGGGCCCAAGGGGCTCCTCGTCCAGCGTGGCCGTGTCGCCGAGCACGACGATGCGCGCCCCCGGGTCCACGCCGGCGTCTTCGGTCGCGCCGGCGTCCTCGGGCACACCGGCGTCCTCGGGCACACCGGCGTCCTCGGTCGCGCCAGCGTCTTCGGTCGCGCCGGCGTCGTGGGTCTCACCGGCGTCTTCGGTCGCGCCGGCGTCTTCGGTCGCGCCGGCGTCTTCGGTCGCGCCGGCGTCTTCGGTCGCGCCGGCGTCTTCGGTCGCGCCGGCGTCTTCGGTCGCGCCGCCGTCGCCGGAGTCGGCGAGGTCGACGTCCGCGTCGGCGCCGCCGTCACAGGAGGCGACGACGAGGGCTCCCAGCCCTACGATCCATCCGAGCCGGTGCACCAGCCGGGTTGCCGTTGACCGGATGCACCCTGTTGAAGGCACACTCGCCTCGTTACGAGGAGGCGCCGTTGTCACGCAACTCGAACCGTCGGTCTGTCTCTGTCTGGAGCGCCGCCGGTGCTGGCCGCGTTGGACCCTTGTGGATGTCCCTGCTGGCCA
>VGSZ01000347.1 GCA_016874845.1 Deltaproteobacteria bacterium | reverse complement strand
GCGAGCGCTGCGGGTGCTGCCTAGTCTCGACGCTGTCACCATCGACATGGGGCCGGCGCGCTTCGCGTCGCCGGCGCAGTTCCCGCGCGCGCTCGACCGCATGCCGCTGGCCGCGGGCGGCGCGACCTTCGGGCGGGCGACGACGGTGTCGATGGGCAACCCCCACGTCGTGCTCGAGGTCGACGCGCTGCCCGCCCTCGACGATGCGGCGCGCATCGGCCGGGCCATCGAGCATGACGCTGCCACCTTCCCGCAGCGCACCAACGTCGAGTGGGCGGTGGTGCGCGCCGACGGCAGCGTCGACGTCCTCGTCTGGGAGCGCGGCGCCGGCCTGACGCAGGCCTGCGGCACCGGCGCGTGCGGCGTCGCGGCGGCGCTGGTGCGCCACGGTATGCTGTCGCGGGGTACGACGACGATGCGGCTGCCGGGCGGGACGCTGCAGATCACGGTGGGCGCGCCTGATGCCAGCGTGTGGATGCAAGGCCCCGTGCGTCGCGTGTTCGCCGGCGCCACCTGACCCGAGCATCGAACGCACGTGCCTGTCGACGGGCACGCCGCAGCTGCACACGACGAGCGGGCTCGACGCGTAGGCTGCTCCGCCCGTGCGTTCAGTGGCGCAGCACGCCGCCGAAGTTGACGCCCAGCCCGGTGACGACGTTCCACTCAATGCGATCGGGCTGGGGCTTGGGCGACAGCGCGACGACGTCGACGAAGACGAAGCCGTTGGTCGACGCCGACAGCGATGTCTGGATGCGCGTCACCGACTGCGCGCGCAGCGCGAGATCGAAGGGCCGGTCGTCGGCGTCGGCGAAGAAGAAGCGGGCGTCGCTGGTGGACTCCAGGGACAGCGGGCCGCCGAGCGGCAGCGCAAAGCGCAGCAGGCCAAGGGCGCCGAGGTCGTTGTAGACGCCGTCGCCGCCGGCGAGCGGTTGGGCGAGGTCCTGCTGGGCGACGGCGCCCAGACGCACCTCGCGCACGACGCCGCCCGCCGCCCAGACGAGGCCGGCGGCCTGACGCAGCTGCGCCTGACGACGTCGATCGGGCACGGGGGTGAGCTCGCCGTCGGCGGTGACGTGGATGAACGCGGTGAGCCCCGGCGCGTCGGGCAGCGCGTCGAAGCGGACAACATCGCGACGCAGCTCCGTGGTGGCGACGACGTCGTCGAAGGGCTCGATGAGCGGGGGCCCGCGCGTGGCGTCGGCGAAGAAGGTGACGTCGTATTGCACGCGCAGCTGGTTGTCCCAGGCGAGGCCCGGCGTGTCGTAGGTCGCGAAGGCCAGGAGCTTCGCCGACACGGCGACGAGCTCGCGCTGCAGCGCGCGGGTCTCGAGGCTGTCGGCCAGCGCGATCAGGCCGGGGCTCGTGCGCACCGACGTGCCGCGCAGCTCGAGCGCCGGGACGCCGAGCCGCCACTCGGGCACGCGTATCGTCGCGCGATCGACGACGAGGGACGCGCCGCGCACGGCGACGTCGTCGCTGACGGCGTCGTCGGGCGCGGCGAGCGCCGCGAGCACCAGCGCGGCCAGTGGCGTGCGCAGGGCAGCCCGCAACGGGTCGACGAGGCCGGCCACGCGCGGATCGGCGAGCACGCGCTCGTCGATGAGCAGGCGGTAGCCGGCGAGGGGCTCGATGGGCCGACCGGCGACGAGCCGCTTGCCGGCGTCGAGCCCCGCCGCCGCGAGCAGCCCCGACGCGTCGTCGAGGGGCGGCGGGGCGGCGGCCAGCCGCTCGGCCAGCCGCAGCAGGTCGGCGCCTCCGATGTCAACGACGATGGCGCCCTCGGTGTCGGCGAGCCAGCCGGCGACGGTGGCGCGCGACAGCGGCCCGGCCACCAGCGGCATCCGGCGCATGTTGCGCACCAGCGCGACGTCGACGCCGGCGCCGCGCGCGGCGGCGTTGCCGACCACGCGCAGCCACAGATCGTCGGTCCACACCGCCGCCTCGCCGGCGCCGCGCCGGCGCTCCTCACCGAGCAAGGCGACGCGCTCGCCCCACACCAGCGGGGCCGCGGCGGGCAACGCCGCCAGCGTTGCGACGGGCGGGAGCACCACCGCC
This sequence comes from Deltaproteobacteria bacterium, assembly GCA_016874845.1. Lineage (GTDB taxonomy): Bacteria > Myxococcota > UBA727 > UBA727 > VGSZ01 > VGSZ01. The sequence continues at coordinate 2,381 of VGSZ01000347.1, read as the reverse complement.
GCCCCCTGCAGGGCCAGCGCGTCCTCGGCCCGGCGCGGCGCCGCGGCTACCGACGCCGACGCCGACGACGCGGCGCCGTCGTCGAGCAGCGGGTCGACGAGCGCCCGCAGCCGCAAGAGCGCCCGCGGCGCGCCGGGGGCCGCCGCCGCTTCGTCGAACGTCGCCACGACATGGCCGAGGCCGGCGCGGTGCAGCACGGGCGCGAGCACCGCGTCGTGGCGCACCCGCTCGCGGGGCGAGCGCGGCACCACCTCGACGTCGACGGCGAGGCCGTCGTCGCGGGCGAAGTCGGCGACGATGAGGTCGAGGCCGTCGACGGCGGACAGCTGGGCGCGCTCGGCGCCATCGCCGCTCGACAGCGCCACGATCAGGTCGGGGGGGCCGGCGGGATCCCGGCGCAGCGCGGCAACGACGTCGGCGACGGCGTCGCGGCCGCTGCCGACCCGCAGGCGGGCGCGGGTGTGCTCGGGGGCGCGCTGCCATTCGCCGGCGCCGACGAGCCCGATGACGGCGACACGCAGCCCCTGGACGACGAAGACCCGGTGCCGCGGCCACAGCCGGCCGCCCTGCACGTCGGTGACGTTGGCGGCGAGAAAAGGCCCCGGCGCGGTCTTCGGCGTCGTCGCCATCGTCGCGCGGGCGAGGTCGGCGGTGCGCGGCACGGCGGCCTGCACGCCCAGCGCGGTCAGGGTCGCGGCGCAGGTGTCGTCGCGGACGCCGCCGGCGTAGAGCACGAGGTCCGCCGGCCGCGCAACCATCGCCCGCTGCAGGCGCGCCGGGCCGCCCAGCGAGCGCGACACGGCGACGACGACGCCGTGTTGGTCGCCGGCGTGCACGGCGAAGCGCGCGACGACCTCGCGGGTGGTGGCGCCGACTTCGCGGTGGGCGGCGCTGACGTCCGCGTCGCCGGCACGGCCCACCTGCAGCCCGACGACGCCGGGGGCGCGCAGCCGCGGGACGCGCCGACGCACCACGTCGGGGAAACGCCCGCCGCTGCGCTCGGCCAGCGCGACAAGCTCGCCGAGCAGGTCGACGCCGGGCAGCGGCTGCAGGACCACGATGCGCTCGAAGGGCGTCTCAAGGATCTCGACGTCGCCGTCGGCCTGCCACGACGCCGGCAGCGTCGGCAGCGGCCCGGCCGCCGCGTCTACGGGGAGCGCGACGATGCCGGCGCCAGCGACGGCGGCGGGGCCGCTGGCCTGAACAGCGAGGCCGCCGCCGCGGCGGTTGAGCGGCTCGGCCAGCGCACCGGCGAGGAGCAGTACGCGCTGCCAGGGGTCGGCGCAGCCCGGCGGCAGCACGGCGACGGCGACATCGGCGGTGTGCGCCGGGGCAGCGACGGCGGTGACAGCGAGCGTGACGGCGAAGGCGTGGACGCGAGCATGCATTAGGGCGGCGCTCAAAACAGATCAGGCTAGGTTGTGGAAGACCTGCTGGACGTCGTCGTCCTGCTCAAGCTTGTCGACGAGCTCGAGCACCTCCTTGGCCTTGTCGTCGGGCAGCTCGGTGGGCGCGGTGGCGATGAACTCGGTCTCCGCCGACACCGGCGCGAGGCTCCGCTCTTCGAGGGCGGCCTGCATCTTGCCGAACGCGGTCAGCGCACAGCGGATGACGAGCAGCTTCTCGCCCTTCTCGCCGGTGCCCTCGCCCATCTCCTCGAGGCCATGGTCGATGAGCTCGAGCTCGAGCGCCTCGACGTCCTTCACGTCCTCGGGGTTCAGGCGGAACACGCCCATGCGCGTGAAGCCGAAGGCCACCGAGCCCGAGGTGCCGAGGTTGCCGCCGCCCTTGCCAAAGCAGGTGCGCACGTTGGTGAACGTGCGCGTCGGGTTATCGGTGGCGGCGACGACGAGGATGGCGACGCCATAGGGGCCGTAGCCCTCGTAGATCGCCTCTTCGTAGTTGGCGGTATCCTTGCCCTGGGCGCGTTTGATGGCGGCCTCGATCTTGTCCTTGGGCATGTTCACGGCGCGCGCGTTCTGGATCTGACGACGGAGCGCCGGGTTCGTGTGGACGTCGGGGCCGCCTGACTTCACCGCCATCACGATGTCCTTCGTGATGCGGGTGAACGCCTTGGACATCTTGTTCCAGCGGGCGCACATCGTGGCTTTGCGTGTCTCGAAAATGCGACCCATGGCGACACCCTTGCTGAATCGCGCCTCGTACTCGATCCGCCCGCCGGTTGCAGCCCCCCGCGACGACCGACGACAGGCAGGCGCTTGCCCCCCGAGACGCAGACGGCATGCTGCGCGGATGCGCTTGCTGGCTTGTCCGCTCCTCCTGCTGCCGTTCGTCTTCGCCTGCGTCGACGACCTCCCACCGTCGAGCGAGGGCGAAGGGGAGGGCGAGGGCGAAGGGGAGGGCGAGGGCGAGGGCGAGGG
>VGSZ01000346.1 GCA_016874845.1 Deltaproteobacteria bacterium | reverse complement strand
CGAAGAGGTCCGCGGGCGGGATGAAGTCTTCGGGGATCTCCTGCTCGGACAGCGGCAGCGACGACAGGAACTCGGCGACGGTGGGCACCACGGGCACCGGCACCTTGGTGCGCGAGCCCTCGATGTAGAAGCTCCACAGCTGAGCAAACTCGAACGGCTCGAAGACGTACATCTGGTGCAGCGTCGGCTGCTCGCCCGGCGCAGGGCGCCAGCGCAGCGTGCGCTGCTCGAGCACGCCGTTCTGCAGCGGCGATACGACGTCGGGGATGCCGAGCACCGGCTGGATCGTGACGCCGCCGCGCAGGTCGCCGACGCCGTTCTGGATGACCTCCGACGACGGGATGCCGGCATCGCCGATGTGGTAGGTGGCGTTGGCCGCAGTGACCGGCGCGCGGTCGCGCAGGCGCAGCGACTGCCCGACGGCGCCGAGGATGTCCGACGCGAAGCGTCGCCCGTCGGGCAGGTCGGCGACGAAGATCTTGCCGAGGACCAGCGGCTGCCCGGTGAAGTCGGTCTGGTCCCAGTCGGTGCCGCTGCCCTGCACGACGATGGAGTTGGCCTGCAGCGTCGCGGTGCCGGCGTCGGTGAGGAGGTTGCGCCCCGTCGTTGAGTACGCGCCGGCGACGAAGGTCAGCATCTCGCCGGGGATGTCGGCCATCTCGTCGAGCGAGTGGTTGCGGTCGCCGTCGATGGCGTTGGTGTAGACGAACGCTCCCTCGCCGCCGAACTGGATGAACGGCACCACGCGGGTGATGTCGGGGCCGTTGCCGAACTGCTCGCGGATGTTCACGATCTCGAAGTCCAGCGGCGCGTCGGGGAGCGACACATCGACGACGCGGTCGAGAGGGATGGTCAGCTCGATGTCCTGGTCCACCAGCGTGACCCCGCGCACGGCGAAGACCTCGCGGCGTACGCCGAACTGCTTCACGCGGAATTCCTGCGTCGTCAGGTTGAAGATGCCGGCGATGGCGACGACGGCCAGGCGCCCGGGGCGCGAGTTGGCGATGTGGTACTCGCGGCCCTCCTCGAAGACGTTGGGCGTGCCGCCGGCGGGCGGGTTGCCCGAGAACTCGTCCTGCGTCGTCGTCTGCACGAAGGCCACCGCCAGCTCGTCGGGGCCGAGGGCCGCAGGGTCGAAGAATTCCTTGGCGAAGCCAAAGACGCGGCCACGAATCTGCGCCGGCGGCGGGGGCTCGCCGCCGCCACCACCGCCGCCACCGCCGCCGGCGATGGGCATCAGGTACAGCGTGACCTCGCTGGCGTTGACGTCGACGAGCGTCGAGCGCTCGTAGCCGTCGCCCGCCACCGTCACCGTCTGCGGGCCCACGATGTCGGGGCCCGACAGGGTCGCCTGCCCGAACGGGAAGTGCGTGATGTCCGACGCGGTCGGCGTGCCGGCGGTCCCGGTGAAGGCGAGCAGGTTCGGGATGGGCAGGCCGGTGAAGGCGTCGAGGGCCGTGACGTACAGCGCGCCGTCGATGGGGCCGCCGCGCGTGCCGCCGAGCACGCTCGTCGGGTCGAACGCCGTGTACACGCGCGCCGCCGTCGCCGAATTCGCCGGGTCGACGGTCACGATGGGCGTGCCGTCGGGCTCGGTGGCCACCGTGATCAGGCCGACGGTCACGTCGAGCACGCCGGTCGGCGACAGCGGCGTGCGGCAGCGAAGCAGGTTGTCGGACAACACCTGCACCTCGCGCGGGTCGCCAGGGATGCCGCCGAAGAGCACCACCAGCGGCCTCGTCGGCGCGCTGGCGCGCACGAGCCTCGTGAAGCCAGTGCCGGCGACAGTGACGACGACGTCGCCGGGTAGGCGCCGCGCGCCGGGTGCACACCGAGCACGCTGACCGTGTCCTCGAAGACGAAGCCGCCGTCGGCGCGCACCTGCTGCCCGTCGGGGCCGATGACGACGATGTCCACCGCGCCCGCCGCCCCCGCCGGCGTGGTGCACGACAGCTCGGTGGGCGACACGACGACGACGTCGCTGCAGGCGATGCCGCCCAGCGTCACCGTCACGCCGTCGACGAAGCCCTCGCCCGTCACCGTCACTGTGTCGCCGCCGTTGACGGAGCCCGCGCCGCCCACCGTGCCCGCAGCGCCCACGCGAAGCCGCTGCACGTACGTCGCGCCAGCCGCCAGCGTGGCCGTGGCGCCGCTTGTGCGCGTGACCACCACGTCGACGTCCCCGGCGGCGCCGGCGGGCACCGTCACCATCAGGCGCCGGTCGTCGACGACGCTCACCGCGGTGCCGGCGGCGCCGCCGAAGGTCACCGCGGCGACCGGGTCGGCGAGGTCGGCGAAGCCCTCGCCGACGACAGTGACGACGTCGCCGCCGTCGACGTCGACGGTGCGGGGGACGACGGCGGTGACCGCGGCGACGCCCACGGGCGGTCCGAGCACCACGAGCCCGTCGGGCAGCGCCGCCCGCGTCGCGCCGCGCGAAAGTTCGACGTCGTGGGGGCCGGCGCCCACGGCGGGAACGACGACGCGCAGCCGCGCGTCATCGATGAGGTTGTCGCGGACGGCGTCGATGCCGGCCACGGCCGCGGTGGTGATCGCGCCGGTGTCCTCGGCGAAGCCGCGGCCGCGCAGCTCGACGACGTCGCCGGGGGCGGCGATGGCGGGCACGACGGTGTTTATGGAGAGCGATGACTCGAACGTGAAGGCCAGCGGCAGGGTCGAGCGGCCGAAGGCGTCGATGACGGTGACGTCGACGCGGCCCGGCGCGCCTGGCGGCGCCAGCGCGGTGGCGGTGGTGCCGTCGCTGCCGACGGCGAGGCCGACGACGCGGCGGTCGCCGATGAGCACGATCATCGCGTCCCCGAAGCTGCCGCCGGTCAGCGTGATCGCCGTGCCACCGTCGGTGGAGCCCACCGCGGGGTCGATCGCCGTGATCGTCAGCGGCGAGAAATAGGTGTAGCCGCCCTCGAACAGTCCGACGCCGAGCTCGTTGTCGACGCGCACGTCGGCGGGGCCGGCGGCGGCGCCGGCGGGCACCTGACAGGACATGCGCCGCGTGGTCAGCACGAGGCAGTTCGTCGCCTCGACGCCGGCGAACAGCGCGCGCGAGTCAGGGGCGAAGCTCTCGCCCTCGATGACGACGCGATTGCCGCCCTGCAGCGGGCCACTGGGCGGCGTCAGCGACGTGACGAAGACGACGCTGTTGATGGGGCCGGCGTCGGTGGGGCCGGCGTCGGTGGGATCGGGCAGGGGGCCGGCGTCGACGCGGACGACGACGATGCCGGCGTCGCTGTCGGCGTCGGGGGCGTCGTCGGCGGCCTGCGGGTCGGGGCAGCCGACCAGCGCCGCCGCCCACGACAACGCAAGCGCCACGGCTGGCGTACCGGCGAACAGGGACGAGCGGGGGCCAGAGTGAGTGCGCGGCATGGCTTCCTCGACGACAAGGGATACACCGGAAGCGTAGCCGGGGCTCTCCCGGGCGTCCACGCCCGGGGGGTGATCCGTGGCTTCGGCGCGGCGGGCGGCACACCGCCACAAAACAACCGCTCGTCGGTGGGTCCCGCCGCCGTCTTCGACGACCGCGAGACCCACCGACGAGCGGTTCGGAGGGATGACGGGCGGCGGCGACGTCGCCACCGATTCGCCTCAGCCGTTCACTTCTTCGGCAGCAGCTCGCCCTGCAGGTCGATCAGCACATCCGTGTCGCTGACGCCGCCGCCTTGCTCGAGCGCCTTGTCCCAGGTCAGACCGAAGCCCGCGCGGTTGATCGTCGCCGGCGCCGTCGTGCCGCGGCGGGTGCCGCCCCACGGGTCCTTGGACTCCGCCGACAGCGGCGCCGCCTGCCGCGTGACCGCCTTGGTGACGCCGTGCCGCGACCGGTCGCCGGTGATCTTTATCGACCCGTCCTTGGCGACCTCGACCTCCGTCGACTTGAAGGTCAGCTTCGGGAGCTTCGCAGCGTCGAAGGCGTCGGCCGAGCGCAGGTGCTCGCCGCGCTTGGCGCCGCGCGTGTTCACGCTGGCGACGTCGATCTCGACCTCGACACGCGACTTCGACGGGTCCTCGTCGTCGATCTCGATGGTGCCGGTGACCTTGTCGAAGGCGCCCTTGACGTCGGTGACGATCATGTACCTCACGGCGAAGCCGACGGTGGTGTGGTCGGCCTCGAGCCCCCACGGCCCGGCGTGGGCGGCGCCGCTGACGAGGGTGGATAGAGCAAGGGCCAGAGCAGACGAACGGCTCATGCAAACCTTCACAGTGGGCCCGGCTACCGGCCAGGACAGCGTGACCGCGCCGACTCGACTGAAGTCTGTTCGGCAAGTCGAAGGCAGGATCCGCGCTCTTGACGGCGCTCGTGCTCTGAAACGATCTCCTCATGGTTCGCCCGCTCGCCGTGCTGTCGCCGTCGCTGTCGCGGTCGTCCGCGACAACCACCAGCGCCGCCGCGCGCAACCGCAAGAAGATCCTCGAGGCGGCGCGCGCGCTGATGAAGGCCCGCGGGCT
>VGSZ01000345.1 GCA_016874845.1 Deltaproteobacteria bacterium | reverse complement strand
GCCTTCGCCTTCGCCTTCGCCTTCGCCTTCGCCTTCGCCTTCGCCTTCGCCTTCGCCTTCGCCTTCGCCTTCGCCTTCGCCTTCGCCTTCGCCTTCGCCTTCGCCTTCGCCTTCGCCCTCGCCCAGTCCGGCGCCACTGGGCGGACAGCCGAGCAGCGAGACGATCATCGGCAGCAGAAAGAGGGCGCAGGACCGCAACGACATCCCCGACTGTCATCCGCCCCCGTGGGGCGGCCAAGTTCGTGGAAGGCCTGTGTCGCTGTGGACCAGCGCAGCCGGCCACGGCGTGCGGCGATCGACGCTGTGGGTCGACGTGATGGCCTGCCCAGGTGGACGAGGATCTTTGTCGCGACGTCCTGCTCGTCGATGCAGGCAATGACCCGCGGCGGACCTCGACCGCGAGAGCATTCAAGCACGCTGACCGCGACGACCAGCTTCAAGAGCGAGGCCCAATCGAGACGATGGTTTGATTGGGTCGCCTTCGGGGCCGACGAGGCGCGTCACCGGGTCAGCCGAAGAGCCCGAGGAATGCGAGCATCACGCCTCCCAGCACGACGGCGGCGACCAGCGGGATCGAGCGCAGCAGGCCCCGGCTCCACGGGATGGGGGTCAGGCTGCCGTCGTCGGCGACGCGCACGTGGTCGGGCAGGGCGTCGAGCAGCAGCGCGCGGCCGGGGCGGTCGGCGTCGTAGACAAGCAGCTCGGCCTCCTCGTCGACGAGGCGCCCAAGGTCGCGCTGGCGCACGACGACGCGGGTGGTCTGCTCGCCGTCGCGCGCGGTGGGGTAGCGGAACGTCAGCGTCTACGTCGTGTCGCCCTTCACCGTGCGGCTGCTGCGCTTGACGATCGTCCCCCGCGTCAGCAGTCCGTCGCGCAGCAGCTGCAGGTCGCGTCGGTTGCGCACGAGCCCTGCCGTCGTCGCGAAGACGCCGATCAGCAGGAGGAGCGCCGCGAACCACACGCCCACCAGCGACGGCTGCCGGTCGTCCTGCCAGGCGAGGGCCAGGTCGGGGCGCGCGTCGGGCACCAGCGCGTGGACGGGATCGCCCACCGCCACCGGCGACCGCAGGCTGCCCGTGGCGACGGCCGCGGGCTCGCCGACGACGTGGGCCGTGACCTCCCACTCCGACCAGCTGCGGCTCTTGCCGCTGCGCCTGACCTGCTCGACGGTGTCGACGACGGCCTCGGCGTCGTGGTGGGGCAGGAGCTGAGCGACGATGCCGTCACGACGAAGCGTGGGCGTGAAGCCGAGCAGCAGGGCCGTCATCACCGCCGCTCCCACGTGCAGGTCGCTGCCCTTTGTCATCACCGCGAGCCGTTGCGCGCCGTCGAGGGTGCGAGGCGGGGCGCTCAGGCGTCGCGAGAAGGTGGCCGGCGAGGACACGGGCGGTGCGGGCTGCATGGCCGCAGATACCACGCCGTCGACGTCCACCGGCCGCGCGCGCACGCCTCGACCATCAGCCGGCGAGGAAGCCATCGAGCACGCCTGCGACGTAGCCCTCGTCGAGCCGGTGCCCGCCGCCGTGGACGGCGTAGAAGCCGAACCCCAGACGTCGACACAGCGCCGCCACGGCGTCGGGGTCGCTCTGCGTGTCCTGCGTGCCGACGTGCACGTCGCAGCGCGCGGGTCGCGGGCAGCGCCGCACCGAGGCCGCCGTCGAGCCGGCCGCCGCGGCCGGGCAGCAGGTAGACGACGGGGCCGCCGGCAGGGGTCATGGGTCGCTCCGAGGGGGGACGTGGCGCGGGGCTGGTGGGCGTCGCGCAGTCGTAGCGCGCGGCGTGGTTCGCGGACCAGCGGCGGGCCGTGCTCGTCGTGGACGTCGTCGTCGACGCTGGCAGCTGCGGCGGTCCGGCCGCGGCAGGCGCAATCAATGCAGGCCGGGAACACGACGACGAAGGCAGGACGATCGACGTCACGGCAAACACAGTCACGGCACACAGGTGGCTCCGTGTCAGACCGGCGCCCTGGCTCGCTTTCAAACCGGCGCCGCCAGTCGAGGGCTTACGTCGACAGCGCGCGCCGGTACGCCGCCGGCGTGAGCGCCGCGGCGGTGAGGTGGAGCGTGTCGCGATCGGTGCCGAGGCGCGCGAAGACCCGGAGCGTCATGGGGCCAGCGGTCGCTGCACGCCCCCCGTGAACGTGGCGCTCCTCGTGGAGCCAACGACACGCAGCCGGAAGCCGCGCCCGTCCTCGTCGCGCGTGTAGATCAGACGCCCCCGACCGCCGGCGACAAGGGCGCTGGCGTCAGGGACCGGGAACGACGTTTCGGCGTCCGCGACGAAGTCCGTCGGGATCAGCGGACAGGTCTGCGCCCGATTGCACGCCTCGGCGATGGCGGCGCCACGCTTCTTCCCCTCGTGCATCGCCCACGACGAAAACCCCTCACAGGCGCCGAGCGAGCCGAGCAACACGAGGGCGGGCGACAGCCGCAGCGGGCGCCACGCATCGCGTCGTCGCGCCGCATCGAACGCGATGGCGGCGCCGATGCCCGCGAACGCAAAGCCGACGACATCCTGCCGCAACCACGTCACCGCCCACGCAAAGAGGCTCGTCAGCGCGAACAGCACCACCGGCACGGCGTTGCGGACGACGACGTCGAGGGCGCGCTCGCTCCGCGCCGGGGGCTGGCTGCCGCCGGGACGGGGTGCGCCGCTGCCCGGTGCGTCAACCATGACGGCGCACCGCCAGCCCCGCCGACAGGTCGACGAGCTGCTTCCACCGCACAAGGCGCACCGCCTGCGGCGCCTTCAAGGCGAGACCGGCGGGGGAGACGACGACGGGGGCCACAGCGGGCAGGGCGAGGGGCAACAGAAGCATCGGACCTCTCGGGTGGTCCCCAATCGTCTCACGGACCCAGATCTGTCGCCTATGGCTACACCACCGCACCGAGCAACCCACTGCGCCTGCGTCGTCCCCGGCATCGCCGCGACGTGCCGCGGCCGGGCAGCAGGGAGACGACGGCGCCGTCGGCAGCGGTCATTGCGTCACGCGCGGGCCGATCAGGGCAGGACGCACGGCGGCGCGAACTCTTCGCACGAGCGATTGCTGTCGCGGATCGCGCCGACGCAGCAGGCCGCGGCGCCGCCGGGTCGGTCGCTGCAGCCGGTGCCGCCGCAGCTGCCGCAGGACAGGGGGCAGCAGACATCGCTCTGCACGATCCCCGCGCAGACGTCGTCGTCGTAGGTGCGGTAGGCGCCGTTGCCTGCCCAGGCTTGCAGCCGGCTCCACACGCGGCCCTGTCGCTGTGCGGGCGTGGTCACCGCCGCGACGGCGTCTTCGCCGAGACGGTCTTTGAGCTGTGCGAGGTAGAGGCTGCGGGGATTGACGGGTTGTTGGGGGGACTCCCACCAGCCGAAGGGCTCGCCGGGGACCCAGCTGCCTTCACGTCGTTCACCGACGGCGCCGATGGCCCAGTTCATCGCGCCGCGGGGGGCATCGACGATGATCTCGTCGGCGGCGATGTTCCAGAACAAGGTCTGCGCGCCGGCCCAACCGTGCCCGCTGCCGGACTCGCCGCGGTTCTGCACGTGGATCTCTTGCGCGCGGACGTTGTCGAGCAGCATGCCCGTGGCCCAGCGAAGGTGCGGGCCTTCGTCGTTGTGGCTGTCGACGGCGATGCAGTCGAGCCAGACGTTGGGCCCAGGCACACGCCCCCCGGTGACGAAGTTGTGCCGACCCTCGCGGGCATAGCAGCGCTGGAACAGGTTCCCGACGCTGCTGTCGCTCACGTAGAACGAGTACCGGCGGCTGCCCGTGATCTGCGAGATCGGATCGAGCTGCGCGACCTCCTCGACGGTGTTGTCGCGGGAGTCGCCTTCGATGGTCACCGCCGAGTAGCCGAAGTGTCGGGCGGTCACGCGACGGACCCAGGAGCTCTCGACGTGGCGGAGCGTCACGGCGTTCCAGCCGTGGTCTTCGTCCTCGGGGCTCGCGAACTCCGAGACGAGCCGCAGATCTTCGACGCCGCAGTGCCGCAGTCGTGCGGACGTATCCAGCCGGACCACCAGGCCGCCGCCGTAGCGGTCCTCGATGGTGTCGAGCAGCGGGATGTCGACCGTGATCCGATCGCCATCGACAGCGACGATGGTGCGCTCGTGCGGGATGTCGAAGCTCGCGGCGTCCCAGTTCCACTGCGCCATGTCGAGGTCTTCGATCCAGCGCGCGTCGGGCGCGCGCACGACCCCGATGACATCCCCCACGGCGAGGGCGGCGGCCGAGGCGACGGTGAACGAACGACTGCCCACCGGCACGAGCGGGCTCGTGATCGCCGTCTCGGTGCCGGCCACCCTCCGAAACCCGGTGGTGGCAGCGCGCACGGCGATCAGGTCGTGCTGCTGGCGACGGGTGGCGACGAGCACGGTGCCACTGTCGCCCTGGCCGGCGCCGCGCAGCACGACCCCGCTGTGCGCGATCACCAGCGTGTCCCTGACGACGTAGCGGCCGGCCGTCAGCTGGACGGCGCCCCGGAACCCCTGCGCA
>VGSZ01000344.1 GCA_016874845.1 Deltaproteobacteria bacterium | reverse complement strand
CTGGCATCGGCGGCGTCGACACGTGCTCGACCCGTGGGCGGCGGCGGGCACGGCGCGGCGCGGCGGAGGCGCCCTCGGCCTCGTCGTCAGCCAGGTCGTCGCCGTCGTCGTCGCCGTCGTCGTCGCCGTCGTCGTCGCTGCCGTCGTCGGCGGCGCGGGGCGGCTCGGTGAGCGTGAGCTTGCGGTGACGGCCGTAGCCGTCGTCGCTGTGGTCGTTCCTGTCGATCGCCTCGTTGGTCACCACCGGGGACTCCTTGCGCCAGCTGGCTCCACACGGTGCAGGACGTCCCCGCCCAACGCAAAAAAACAGCCACGGGGGCCAAGCCGGCGAGAGCGCGCGGGTGCGCGCGCGGGTGCCCTACGCTCATGCGCTATGACCGGCCCCGACCTGAAGCTCACTCTGCCCCGCCAGCTCGCCTACGCCTGCGGGCAGGCGGGCAACGTGCTGAGCGAGAGCCTGATCGCGACCTACCTGCTGTGGCTCTACCTGCCGCCCGCCATGAGCGGCGAGCCGGTGCGCTCGCTGCTGCCCGAGCTGGTCTGGGGGCTGGTGCCGGCGATGATGTTCGCCAACGTCGTCGCCCGCGGCATCGACACGTTCCTCGATCCACTCGTCGCCCACTGGAGCGACCGCAGCAAGAGCCCGCTCGGGCGGCGTCGCGTCTTCATGCTCGCCGGAGCGCTGCCGTTGTGCCTCGCCACGGTGGGCGTCTTCTTTCCGCCGTCCAGCGCGCCGTCGACGACGAACGTCGCGTTCCTGTCGCTGCTGCTGACCGCCTACTACGCGTTCTTCTCGGTGTACGTGGCGCCGTATCTCGCGCTGCTGCCCGAGGTCGCGCCCGACAAGGCGCTGAACGTCCGCGTGTCGACGTTGATGGCGGCGTTCGCGCTCGTGGGTGGCCTGCTCGCGATCAACGGCGGCGGCGCGATGATCGGCGCGCTCGGCGACGCTGACGCTGAGGCGCGGCAGCGCTCGATCCAGATCACCGTGGTGGTGCTCACCGTCGTCGCCTTCGCGCTGCTGATGGTGCCGGTGCTGTTCGTGCCCGAGCGTCGGCTGGTCGCGCCCGCCGCGGACGGCGCCAGCCACGCCGGGTTGACGGAGAGCCTGAGGAAGACCTTCACCGACCGGGCCTTCGTGCCCTACGTCGTCGGCACCACGCTGTTCGCCTTCGGCTTCAACATCGTGCGCTCGGCGCTGCCCTACTTCGTCACCGTGCTCATGGGGCAGAACAGCAAGAGCCCGGCGCCGATCCTCGTGTTCGGCGTGGCCGCCCTCGCGTTCCCTTTCGTCGGCGTGCTCGCCGCGCGCCGGGGCAAGAAGCCCGTCATGATCGGCGGCGCGCTGGTGCTGGCGGGGTCCCTCGCCGGCTTCTGGTTCGTCCACGACCTCACCACCGGTGCGCTGCTGCTGGCGACGAGCGGTGTCGGCGTCAGCATCTTCCTGGCGGTGCCCAACTCGATCCTCTCCGACGTCTGCAACGCCAACGCGAGGCGGTCGGGCGAGCGGCGCGAGGCAATGTTCTTCGGCGCGCAGGGCTTCCTTCAGAAGATCAACCTGGGCGTCTCGACAGGCGTGCTCGGCTGGCTGCTCGAGCAGGGGCGCTCGGTGGAGGACCCCACCGGTGTCCGGCTCGCCGGCCCCGTCGCCGCGGTGGTGCTGGTCGGCGCCGCCATCGCCTACGCGCTGTACCCCGAACGGCGCGTCGTCGGCGAGCTCGCCGACGGTGGTCGACCGGACCGAGAACGCGGTGAGCCCATCCTCGCGACCGTGACCGACGCTGGCCAAGAGGCGGTCGTCGGCGGCGAGGCCACATCAGTTCGGAAAGATTGAACGGCTGCGGCGCTGGCGCGAGGGCTCACCGCCACTCGAGCCGCGGCGCAGCGCTCAGCGCGCTCCGGCCTGGCCAGCCAAGACCGCCCCGCTGCACGAGCGCCACCACAGCAAGCGTGACCGCAGCCACGAGGACGGCACGAAGCCCCCAGCGTCCTCCGGCGCCCCGCGCGAGGAACGAAGGCAGCGCGAGCGCCAACGACAGCAGCCCCAGGCCGACGATGGCCACCGGCATCAACGCCGCGAGGCGGGCCGCCGCCGTGGACGGCAGCTTCGCGCGGGCGGTGACGCCGGACTCTTCGAGCTTTCGCTGCAGCTCCGCCGGTGACGCCGCCATGGCCGAGACAACCCCGGCGCGCAGCAGCGCGGGCTGCGTCGAAGGCACGATCTCGCGCGCGACCGCCCCCTCCGGCACGTGCTCGCGGTCGGCCACGACGACGTCGAAGCCGCCGACGTCGAGGTACGCATAGAAGTGTGGCTGCGGGCGCTGCATGAGCGCGGCGAAGACGAGGCCAATGAGGACGACGAGCCCCCCGAAGGTCGCGAAGGCTACCGACAGCCATGACGTCTCGCCCGGCGTGCTCGAGCCCGGCGCCGGCGCCACCAACGTCGACGAGGGGGTGCGCGGGGGCGGCGGCAAGGACGGCGGCGACGTCGACGGACCCACGGCGGGCGGGGCCGTCGCCGGGCCGTGCTGGTGCGCAGCAGCCACACCGGACTGCACGCCGGATGAGCCGCCGGACAAAACACCAGCGGCCGCCGAAGACGGCGCCTGCGTCGGCGCCAGCGATGGTGCCAGCGATGGTGCCAACGATGGTGCCAACGATGGTGCCAACGATGGTGCCAACGATGATGCCAGCGCAGCCGGCGCGAGCGGGCCCAGCGACGAGGGCGACGGCGCTGGCGACCGGGGGGACACCGGGTGACGACCGGCGCCGGTGGGCACGGACTCCGCGGGGCGCGCCCGCGCCGTCGCCCCATGGACGGTGGCGGGGATCTCGACGACGACCGGCTCGGCGGCGCGGGGCCGGATCTGGAGGGTCGGCTGGGTCAACGGCCGCGAGCGAGACGCAGGCGCCTCAGGCGAGGGGGGACTGCGGTCCGTCACCTCGGCGAGGGCAAGCCGGCGCGCGGCGTCCACGGCGGCAGGCGAGATGCGCTCGGTGGCCGCCAGGAGGTCGTCGCCTTCGATGCGGCTCGCGCGGCGCAGTCTGTCGACGATACGAGCGTCGAGCCGCACCGTCGCCATCTCTCCTTCGCTCGACCGCTCCGGCAGCCCGCCGGGCTCGGTGCCCACGAGAGCACGGATGCCATGCCGGGTGTCGCCGTCGTCTTCGGGGAGCTCGGTGACCGCGCCGTCGAGGATGCCCTGCGGCAGGGGCTCCGCCGTCAAGCGGCGCGCGCAGCGGGCGGCGTCGCGCGCGCCGGCGTCGGCCTCCTCGGGGAAGCGGCCGGCCAACCACGCGCCGACATCGGCGCTGCCGACGCCAACACCGCCGGGGAGCGCGTCGATGGCCGCGACGATGGCCGCGCATGACGGCAGACGACGGTCGAGCGGCCGGGTCAACATCGCCATGCAGAGGTCGTCAATCGCGCGGGGCACCTCAGCGCGCCGGGCCGACGGCGGCGTCAGCTCCTCGTACGCGATCTGCATCAACGTCGCCCTCGGGTTCGGCGAATAGAACATGCGCTCGGCGAGCAGCATCTCCCAGAAGAACACGCCCAGCGACCACACGTCGGCCTGCGCGCCGAGCTTGCCCTCGCCGTGCGCCTGCTCCGGCGACATGTAGCCGAGCTTGCCCTTCAGGATCCCGGTCGTGGTCTTGATCTCGCTGTCCTCGGACTTGGCGATGCCGAAGTCGATGACCTTCACGTGCCGGTCGAACGTCACGAAGATGTTGGCCGGGCTGACGTCGCGGTGCACGAGGCCGAGCGCCCGCCCGTCGGCGCTGCGCAGCGTGTGGGCGAAGTGCAGTCCGCACGCCGCACCACGCAGCACGGCCAGCGCGACCTCGATTGGCACGTTCTCCTTCCGCTTCTTCGCCTGCGCGAGCACCTGACCCATCGACCGCCCGGCCAGCAGCTCCATGACGACCAGCGGCTCGCCGGCGTGCTCGTCGAGCCGCAACGTCTCGACGATGTTCTCGTGTCGCAGCCGCAGGCCAAGCCGCGCCTCTTCACGCAGCATGCGCACGCTGGCCAGCGCCGCCGGTTCGCCGGCGACGCCACCGAGGCAGCGCTTGACGACCAACAGCCCAGGGGAGATCTCGTCGTCGCCGCCGAAATCGGCGAGCAACACCTCGCCCATGCCGCCGGCCGCCAGCCGACGCAGCACCGAATAGCGACCCCCGGCGAGCTGGTCGCTCATCGGCGGACTCCGCGCCGACGCCGCCACGTGACCATGCCCCACAGGGTCGCGAGCCCCGCCGCCGCCGCCGCCGACCCCGCCGGTGATGACGTCGTGCAGCCGCAGCCGCTGGCCGACGGCGTCGGACAGACCTCGTCGGGGAAACCGCCGTAGCAGCGGCCGCCCGAGCAGGTGCCCCCCGCGCAGTCGTCGTCGTTGTCGCACGGCGCGACGCAGATCGAGGCGCCGAGGTCGAAGTCGACGAGGCAGTTGCCCGACGCGCACTGTCCAGGCTGCGTACAGACGGCGCCCGCC
>VGSZ01000343.1 GCA_016874845.1 Deltaproteobacteria bacterium | reverse complement strand
AGGGGGGCGAGGGCGCGCATCGCGGCGAGAGTAGCCGTCGTTCTGCTCGCCGGCGCGCGGCGAGCCAGGCGGGACGCGCCGGGCACGAGCGCCGGCGGCGGGCGGACGCGCACGGACGGATCCGACGAACCCCTTGAACCCACGGTGGAATCCGGCACACAGTTGGCCCTCACCTGCACAAATGTCCAGCCTCGATCGAAGGATGAGTGTGAGCCCTGCCCCTCGTGCCGTCGCCGCCGCCGCCGTCGATCCGCCGGCTCCCCGTGCGCCACGCCCCGAGCCGGGGCTCGACCGGCTGCTGCGCGAGCGCTTCGGCCACAACGACTTCCGGCCGCACCAACGTTCGGTGTGCGAGGCGGTGGCCGGAGGCATCGACACTCTCGTCGTCATGCCGACGGGTGCGGGCAAGTCGCTGTGCTACCAGCTGCCGGGTCTGTTTCGTCGTCGCGAGCAGGGCGGCTGCGTGCTGGTCGTGTCGCCGCTCATCGCGCTGATGGACGATCAGGTCACGAAGCTGCAGCAGTGGGGCTTCGCCGCCGAGCGCATCCATTCGGGCCGGGATCGCGAGGCGTCGCGCGAGGCGTGTCGACGCTACCTGCGCGGCGACCTCGACTTCCTGTTCTTCGCGCCCGAGCGCCTGGCCGTGCCCGGCTTCCCCGAGCTGCTCGCCAAGAAGACCCCGGCGCTGGTCGCCATCGACGAGGCCCACTGCATCAGCCACTGGGGCCACGACTTCCGGCCCGAGTACCGGATGCTCGGCGAGCGGCTGCCGCAGCTGCCCGGCGCGCCGGTGGTGGCGATGACGGCGACGGCGACGCCGGCGGTGCAGGACGACATCGTCGAGCTGCTCGGGCTCGGCACCGGCGCGCGCGGCACCGGCAGCGCGGTGCGGCGCTTCATCCACGGGTTCCGCCGCGAGAACATCGCCCTCGAGGTCGTCGACTGCGCGCCCACGCAGCGGCGGGCGCTGGCCGCCGCCGCTGTCGCCGGCGACGCCCACCGCCCCGCGATCCTGTACGCGCCGACGCGCAAGGACGCCGACGAGATCGCCGCCGAATTCGCCGCCGAGGGCCTGTCGTGCGCCGCCTACCACGCCGGCATGCCGCCGCCGAAGCGCGAGAGCGTGCAGACGGCGTTCCTGCAGGGCGCCGTCGAGGTCGTCGTCGCCACCGTCGCCTTTGGCATGGGCGTCGACAAGGCCGACGTGCGCACCGTCGTGCACCTGGCGCTGCCGTCGTCGCTCGAGGCGTACTCGCAGGAGGTCGGGCGCGCCGGCCGCGACGGCAAGCCGAGCCGGGCGCTGCTGCTCGGCTCGATGGTCGACACGAAGATGCACGGCTTCTTCCTCGACCGCGACTACCCCGAGACGAAGGTGCTGGCGAAGCTGTGGCGCGCGCTGCCCGCCGTCGACGACGACGCCGTCGACGAGGACGTGCTGCGCAAGGCCAGCAGCCTCGACGAAGACACGTTCCCGAAGGCGCTCGAGAAGCTGTGGATCCACGGCGGCGCGGTGGGCGTCGGCGCGCAGTGGCGGCGGGGCCACGACAAGTGGGAGAAGCCCTACCTCGCGCAGAAGCGGCACAAGGAGCAGCAGATCACGGGCATGACCCGGTTCCTCGACGAGAAGTCCTGCCGGCAGCTGGCGCTCCTGCGGCACTTCGGTGACGACGATGACCGCGGACCGTGCGGCATCTGCGACGCCTGCGACCCGGGTGGCTGCCGCCTGCGCAAGTCGCGCGCCGTCACCGACGACGAGTCGAAGATGGTGTCCGCCATCGAGGCGCGGCTGACGTCGGCGGGCGCCCGCGGCGTGGGCACCGGCAAGCTCTACGCCGAGTCGCTCGAGCCGCAGGGCATCGACCGCCGGTCGTTCGAGCACCTGCTTGGTGCGCTGGTGCGGGCCGGTCGCGTCCGCGTCGAGGAGCGCACCTTCGAGAACGACCGCGGCGAGCGTGTGCGTTACCAGTCGGCGAGCCTCTCGCAGGGCGTCGCCGACGCGGCCCTGTCGCTGTTCGTGTCGGCCCGCGCCGACGACGACGGCGCCGGCGGCGGGCGCGCGCGCAGCCGGGGCGGGGCGCGGCGGGGCACGGGCGACGACACGCGCCGACCGCGGCCGACGCGCACGCGGGCCGGCAAGGGCGACGTTGACGCCCAGTGGGCCGCGGCGCCGCGCGCGGTGCTCGATCGCCTGCGGGCGTGGCGGCTGCGCGAGGCGCAGGCCAAGAAGATCCCCGCCTTCGCCGTGTTCTCCGACCGCGTACTGCTCGGGATCGCGTCGGCGGCGCCGACGTCGACGGAGGCGCTGGCGGCGGTACCCGGCATCCCGAGGAAGCTCGTCGAGCAGCGCGGGCACGAGCTGCTGGCCGTGGTCGGCGGCGGCGGCGACGGCGCCTAGGCGCCACGCCGTCGTTGGACCCACGACCCACGACCCACGACCCACGAGCCACGCGCCCAACGACCGCCAGCGCACGTCGCCACCGGAGAGCGGCCGGGCGTTCCGGCCAAGCACCGTGGCCACCATCCTCGCCTTGTCGACGACGTAGGTCTTCACGACGGTGTCGTCGATGTCGGAGACGAGCGCCGTGCCGGCGCCGCCGAGCACGTGCACGAAGGCGCTGGCCCGCGGCGCCGACCACTCGGGCGCGGTGAGCTCGACGCCGACGGGGTTTGCCCCCTTGGGCAGCGCCTGCGCCAACGACAGGCCCCGGGCGGCAACGACGAAGACGCCGTCGGCGTCGGTGGTGGCGGCGAACGTCGCCAGACCGAGGTGGACGGCGACGCCCACTCCGCGGACCTCGTCGCTCTCGAGCGCGCCGAAGCTGTCGGCGAGGTTCTGCAGCGTCGAGGCGTCCGGCCTCGGCGCCGGCGCCGCGCCGTGGTCCTCGGGCACGCGGCCAGCGACGCGGAACCCGTCGGGCGCGCCCCAGCCGTCGTAGACGACGACGCGGGCCGCGCGGGGCGCCGGGGCGGCCGACAGCGCGCCGCTGGCCAACGGCGACGAGGACGCCCACGCTGGAGCGGGGCGAGGGCGGTCCTTTTCGGCGGATGGGCATCGGTCGAGCGCACAAGCCCCTCGGCGGCTGTTCCGGCCGCGCAAAAACGCGCTAAGGGAGTCTCATGCTCGATTTGAAGGCGAAGCTCCTCGCTGCCGGCGTCGTGACCGCCGAGCAGGTGCAGAAGGTCGAGGCCGACGAGGCCGCCCGCAAACAGCGGGCGAAGGAGCGCCGAGAGGCCGACGAGCGACGGCGCGTCGAGGGCCCGCGCGACGACCGCCGTGGTCCGCGCGACGACCGCCGTGGTCCGCGCGACGACCGCCGTGATCCGCGCGACGACCAGCGCGGGCCGCGCGAGGACCGCGGGCGGCCGCGCGCCGAGCGCCGGCCTGCGCAGGAGCCCACGGGCGCGCCGGGCGGCGAGCGACGCGACGCGCGCCGCGAGCGCCACGACGAGGACCCCGATGAGAAGCGGGCCCGACGCGAGCACGAGTGGAACGAAGCGCAGCGCTGGCGCAAGCGCCTCGACCAGCTGAAGGCCGCCGGCAAGAGCGAGCAGTACGCGGCGATCCGCGGCTGGGTCATGAAGGACCGCGTCGACGACAAGCACATCACCGAGGCTGCCGTCCGCTTCCACTTCGCCCGCGCCGACGGCACGGTGGGCCACCTCACCGTCGAGCCCGACGTCCAGCAGCGCCTCACCGACAGCAGCGCCGCCGTCGTCGCGTTCATGGGCTACAACGGGCTCGAGCACGCGGTCATCCCCCGCGACGTCGCCGACGACGTGCGCGCGGTGCGCCCCGAGTGGCTGCGGCACCTGGCCGGCATCACCGACATCGAGCCGCCGGCGGCCGACGCGACGCCGGCGGCCGACGCGACGCCGGCGGCCGACGCGGCGCCGGCCCCGCTCGCGGCCGAAGCGGGCCCGCCTGACGGCGGCGACGGCGAGACCGTCCCCCGCCGCGATGACGCCCCCGCCGCCGACGACGACCCGCCGCCCCGTGACGCCGGCCGCGCCACCGACGAGGACGCGCCCCGCGCACCCGGCGACGTCGCCTGACCATTCGCCCGAGGAGTCCCCGATGCTCGCCGCGCTGCTCACCGGTCTCGCCGTCGCCGCCGCCGTCGACGGTGGCCCCGCGCGCCCCACGGACGCCTCGGCTGACGCCGCCGTCTCCGGCGCGGTCGTTGCCCACGCCGACGAGCACGACCACGACGCGCCCGAGGCCGCGCCGGACGACGGCGACGACGAGCCGGGACCGGACGACCGCGATGACGAGTCGGGACCAAACGACCGCGACGACGACGGCGGGCTCGAGGACGGCGACGGTGAGCGCGACGACCAGCGTGTCCGCGAGCGGCGGCGCAAGCGCACGCGAATCCCGCGCCTGCCACTGGCGAACGACGTGCTGCCCGTCGCCAACGACTGGTCGCCGGTGCTGGTCGACGGCGCCGTCGGCTGCGCGCTGGGCGGTGCGCTGCCGGCGGTAGGCGCCACCGGGGGCCTC
>VGSZ01000342.1 GCA_016874845.1 Deltaproteobacteria bacterium | reverse complement strand
GTGCGACGTGACCGTCGTCGATGCCGACGATCCACCGGAGTTCGCGCCGGTGACGCTGCGGCTGGCCCGGCGTGACGTGCCTCCGGTCGGCGAGGGCGAGGGCGAGGGCGAGGGCGAGGGCGAGGGACCACCGGCCGTCGACGTCTGCGACGACGACGCGCCAGTCGACTGCGGCTGCGCCTGCCAGGAGCTGCCGTCGTCGTCGTCGTCGGGGAGCCCGGGCGCGATGCGTCGCACGATGGGCACGGCCGGCTTCTTCCTGGGTGTGGGCGCGCTGCTGCTGCGCGGCTGGCGCACGTTGCGGCGGCGACGGCTGTACCGCGATCGGTCGCCGCCACCCTGAGGGGCCGACGACGCCGAGCGCCTCGTGGAGGGCAGTCGACAGGGTCGTCCCGACGGGCGAGCCTGCGCTCCCCGTGCGCTCTCGCTCGCTGTTCCTGTTGCTGCTCGTCGCGGCGCTGCCGGCGGCGGTGGTGGCTGGCGCGCCGGCGCCCGTGACGACGACGGCGAAGAGCGCGCCCTCGAGCAGCGCGAACAAGGTCGCCCCCCGCAGCGCGGCGACGCCAGCGCGCGCGCGGTCGCCTCGCCTGTGGATCTGGTTCGACGACGACGGCACGCCGGTGGTCTCTGATCGGCGTGACTCGCCCGACGCCGAGCCGTACCGCCTCGGCACGTTCGAGGAGATCCTGCTGCGGCAGACCGGCGACCCGCACCGCGGCTTTGGCGACGTGGTGGTCCCCTCGGTGCCGCCGATGGTGCTCGCCCTCGCCGACACGGCGTCTCGCAAGTACGGCGTCGACAAGGCGCTGGTGCTCGCGGTGATCGGCGTCGAGAGCGGCTACCGCGACGGGCTCGTATCGCGCGCTGGCGCTCGCGGGCTGATGCAGCTGATGCCCGCCACCGCGGCCGATCTCGACGTCGACCCCGACGACGCCGCGCAGAATGTCGACGGCGGCACGCGCTACCTCGCCGGGCTGCTGCGCTACTTCGACGACGAGCGGCTGGCCGTCGCCGCGTACAACGCCGGCCCCGGCCGCGTGAAGCGCGCGGGCAACACCGTGCCCGCCATCGCCGAGACGCAGGCATACGTCGCGGCCGTCTTCGCCCTGCGCGAGGCATTTCTGCGGCGCGGTTGGTAGGCTCCACAACCTCGGTTGTCGCGCCCTCCGCCGGAGCACCCATGCACCGCCCGTCCCGTGTCCCCGTCGTTGCCGCGCTCACTGCCGCGCTGATGGTTGTGGCCGCGGGCTGTCCGGTCGTCGAGGGAACCACCGACGGCGGCGAGGGAGAAGGCGAGGGAGAAGGCGAGGGAGAAGGCGAGGGCGAGCCGCCTCGGAGTGGCGTCGACCTCGCCTGGGCGACGACGAGCGAGCAGCTCGAGGCGGCGTTGCAGCGGTCGATCTGGCGGAGCTACGGGCCCGATCACTGCGAGGTCGTGGCCGGCTGCGCCGTCGAGGGCGCCCGGGCGCTGCTGTCGGTCCCCGCGGTCGTGACCAACCGGGGTCAGGCGTCGTCGACGGCGTCGGTGAACACGGCGGCCTGCGGCGGCGACGTGGTGCCGGCGTTCGTCTCGGCGCGCGTCGTCGACCGCGACGGCAACGTGGCGCTGGCCGTCGACCTTGACGTCGAGCCGGTGCCGGCGATGGCGCCGGGCGAGACCGCTGCGCTCGCCTTCGCGGCGTGCGGGGGCATTGACATCACCGACGTCCCCGCCGGCGACTACGTGTTCGAGCTCGAGGTTTTCGGCGAGTCGCTGGGCGGCGACGACGACCACGACAACGACGTGCTGCGCGCGCCGTTCGTGATCGTCGACGGGCTGGAGTGCCCGTCGTCGGCGACGGTCTGCGGCGGGGTGTGCTGCCCGGCGGGCGTGGGCTGCGACGAGGCCGACGGCGGCTGCCAGCTCCCCGATCTCTCGGTCGACGAGGTCGCGCTGGCGGCCACGGTCGCGGTGCAGGAGCAGGCGTTCTCGCCCGACGCCTGCGCCATCGTCGAGGGCTGCGTCGACGCCCCGGGCGACCGCCGGGTGCTGCGCTTCTCGACGACGACCCCGAACCTCGGCAACGCCGACCTGGTGATGGGCCGCCCGCGCGACCGCCCCGACCTGTTCAGCTTCTCCGACTGCCACGGCCACTACCACTTCGACCAGTACGCCGATTACCGGCTGCTCACCCTCGACGGGGCCGTGGCGGCGCGGGGCCACAAGCAGGCGTTCTGCCTGATCGACCTCGAGCGGCGCACCGACGACGCCCGCCGCACCGGACAGTTCGGCTGCAGCAGCGACGGCACGGAGCCGCAGGGCATCTCCGAGGGCTGGGCCGACACCTACGGCAGCCACCTCGACTGCCAGTGGATCGACATCACCGGCGTGCCCGAGGGCGAGTACCTGCTCGAGGTCCACGTCAACCCCCAGCGCATCTTTGGCGAGCTCGACTTCATGAACAACGTCGCGCGCGTGCCGGTGACGATCCCCGCCGACCCGAACCGCTGCCAGCCCAATCCCGCCGGCGAGGTCTGCCACAACGGCCGGGACGACGACTGCGACGGCGACATCGACGACGGCTGCGCCCCCGTCACCGGCGCCGACAGCTGCGAGAACGGCTTCTCGGTGGATGGTCCCGCGCTCGTCGTGGGCGAGATCGCCGCTGCCGATCCGAGCAGCATCACGCCCTCGTGCGGCGGCGCCGGCGGCGAGCTGGTCGTGCACTTCAACACCGCGTCGGCCAACGCCGTGTACCTGTCGACGTACGGCTCGACCATCGACACGACGCTGTCGATCTTCCCGGGGGCCACCTGCGTCCCCGCCGACGAGGTCTACTGCGCCGACGACGGCTGCGGCGTCGCGGGCGCCGGCGGCGCGCACTACCTCGGCCTGCTCGGCGACGGCGCCTGGACCGCCGTCGTGAAGGCGAAGAACGCCGGCGAGGGCGGCCGCGTGCAGCTGAAGATTCAGCACTCGGGGTGCGCCGACGCGCAGAAGCTCGCTGGACCCGGCGAAGACGCGCGCGTCGTCTCCGACGTCCTCGCCGACGGCGTCCGCGACCAGACGTCGCCGACGTGCCTCGGCGGCTGCGGCGCCGGCGCGTCGGACGAGCTGTGGTACCTGGCGACCTGCCCCGGCGCCTCGCGCGTGCGGCTGACCACCTGCGGCGACGGCGTCGCCGACGGCGCCGCGCGTCCCGACAGCGACGAGACCCGCTTCGACACGCTGCTCGAGCTGCGCGACGGCAACTGCATCGGCGCGCCGGTGCCGGGCGCGTGCAACGACGATGTCGAGCCAGGGCGCATCCTGTGCTCGACGGTGGAGACGACGCTGCAGGGCACGGGAGCGGGCGACGGCCTGTGGTTCGCTCTCGTCGACGGCTGCGGCGTCATCGACGCCTCCCAGGGCGCGCGCGGCACCTACGAGCTGCTGGTCGAGCAGGCGCCGTCGCAGCGGTAGCCGCTCCTGTCGTCGACCTTGGTCGCGCGTCGTCGCTCCCCGGTCAGGCGAGCACGGCGTCGAGCAGCGCGCGCAGCTCGTCAGTGCGCGTGCGCGGGTTCAACAACGTCGTGCGCAGCCACAGGCCCTGCTTGTCGTCAGCGACACCGCGGGCGTGCAGGTGGACCTGCACGGGATAGAGCCGGCCTTCGCCGACAATCCGCCGACGGATGGCGGCCTGCTCGCCTCCGTCGCGGCCGCGGACGCGGAAGCAGACGATGTTGCACTCGGGCGGCGTCAACAGCTCAAGGCGGGCGTCGTCGACGATCATCGCCGCGAACGCGCGGGCCAGCGCGCAGCAGCGGTCGACGTGCGACACGAGCAGGTCGGCGCCGTACGCCTGCAGGGTCGCCCACACCGGCAGCGCCAGCATGCGCTTGGTGCACTCGACGGTGCGGCGGCCGACGTCGGACCAGCCGTCGTCGTCTTCGTCGTCGAAGAGATAGCCGGCCTGCTGCGCGAACGCCGCCGCGCCGGCGCGCCCGTCGCGAAACAGCACGGCGGTGACGAGGGCGGGCATCAGCAGCAGCTTGTGGAAGTCGACGACGACGCTGTCGGCGCGCGCGAGCCCGTGGGTCTTTGGGCGCTCGCGGGGCGAGAGCGCCAGCGCGCCGCCGTGGGCGCCGTCGACGTGCAGCCACAGGCCCTCGCGGGCGGCTACGTCGGCCACCGCGTCGAGGGGGTCGAAGGCACCAGCGGCGGTGGAGCCGGCGGAGGCGACGACGGCGATGGGCCGCTTCTTCTGCCGCCGCGCCTTGGCGATGGCGTCGTCAAGCGCGCGCACGTCGAGGCGCAGGTGGTCGTCGACGGGGACGCCGACGCAGCCCTCGTCGCCGAGACCGAGGATGCGGACCGCGCGGGCGACGCTGTAGTGGGCGGTGTCGGCGACGAAGACGACGAGCGGCTGGCCGCGCACGCCCCGGCGCCAGGGGTCGGCGCCCTTGTCTTGCCGCGCGGCGAGGAGCGCCGTCAGGTTGCCGAGCGATCCGCCGTGGGTGAGCACTCCCGACGAGGTCGACGGCAGCCCGAGCTCGCCGGCCAGCC
>VGSZ01000341.1 GCA_016874845.1 Deltaproteobacteria bacterium | reverse complement strand
TTCGACGTCGTGCCCAACCTTTCGAACCCCCTCGACCCCGACACCGACGGTGACGGCCTGTGCGACGGCAACGTGGACGTCGGCGGCGCCCCGCCCACGGGCGTGCGCGCCCGCACCTGCATCCGCGGCGAGGACGAGAACGTCGACGGGCTGCGCTCGCCCACCCGCAACCCCGACTACACGGGCACCGCCGCCGCCGCCAACCGGCTGCTCGACGAGAGCGATCCCTCCGACGCCGACAGCGACGACGACGGCCGCAGCGACCGCGAAGAGCAGGAGCGCGCGACCGGCTGCAGCGGCGCCGCCTGCCGCCCGACCAACCCGCAGGATCCCGACACCGACGGCGACGGGCTGTGCGACGGCCGCGACATCGTCGGCTGCGAGGGCGAGGATCTGGACGGCGACCGGACGGTGAACGGCCAGACCGCGAGCGTTGCCCTGCGCATCGAGAGCGACCCGCTCGACGCCGACAGCGACGACGACGGCGTCAACGACGGCGCTGAGCGCGCCGCCCGCACCCACCCGCGCAACGCCGACAGCGACGGCGACGGCGTGCGCGACGACGTCGAGCTGAACCTGCTCGCCAACCCGGCGTTCACCAACCGCACCAACGTGCTCGACCCCGACAGCGACTGCGACGGACTGTGCGACGGCGGCGGCGCCGTCACCGCCGCCGCGGCCACCGCCGGCGGCTTCACCTTCGCCGCCTGCGTCGAGGCGCAGCTGCCGATCACCGGCTGCGTGCGCGGCGAGGATCTCGACGGCGACGGCGTGCAGGACATCGGCGCCGACACCACCGGCGACGGCATCCCCGACTCGGGCGAGACGAGCCCCGGCAACGTCGACCCGACGGTGAATTCCGCCGACGTCGACGGCGACGGCCTGCTCGACGGCAGCGAGCGCCGCGCCGGCAGCAACCCGTTCGATCCCGACAGCGATGACGACACGCTGTGCGACAGCGTCGGCGGCGTGCCCGGCGTCTGCACCGGCGGCGAAGACCTGAACGGCAACGGCGTCCTCGACCTCGATTTCACCGAGGACGGAAACGGTGACGGCCGGCTGGGCGCCAACGAGGACCGCAACGGCAACGGCCGCCTCGACCGCGAGAGCAGCCCGACCATCGCCGACACCGACAACGACGGGCTGCGCGACGAGCGCGAGAGCCTGGCGGGCAGCAACCCGAACCTCGGCGTCGTGCGCGGGCTGCGCGGCGACGACAGCGACGGCGATGGCCTGCGCGACGGCGAGGACGTGCTGGCCGGCGGCAGCCCCACCAGCGCCGACACCGACGCCGACACGATCCCCGACCCCGTCGAGCGCCTGATCGGCACGCCGTTGAACCAGGGCGACGTCGACGCCGACGGCCTGACCGATCCGTTCGAGGTCTCGCCGTCGGCCCAGTGCCCGCAGTGCCGCGGCAACGGCACCGCCGCCGACGCGCGCAACCCTGACACCGACGGCGACACCCTGCTGGACGGTGAAGAGGTCGACACCGACGGCGCCGGGCCCGATCAGGGCTTCGGTACCGACCCGCGCAACCCCGACACCGACGGCGACGGCGTGCGCGACGACGTCGAGCTCGATGCCCTCTACGATCCGCTGCGCGCCGACTCCGACTCCGACGGCCTGTGCGACGGCGGCAACGCGGTGCCAGCGCGGCCCGGCTTCGCCGGCTGCCTGCGTGGCGAAGACCTCGACAACGATGGCATCCAGGACCCGAGCGAGACCAGCCCGCTCGTCGCCGACGTCGACGCCGACGGCCGCACCGACGGGCAGGAGCGTGCGGCGAACACCGACCCGTTCGACCCCGACAGCGACGACGACACGCTGAACGACGGGCGCGAGGCGACGCTCGGCACCAACCCGCGCGACGCCGACACCGACGACGACGGCCTGTCCGACGGCGTCGAGGTCGACAACACCAACGCCGCACGGCGGACGAACCCGCTGAACCCCGACAGCGACGGCGACGGCCTGTCCGACGGGCGCGAGGCAGCGCTGGGCACGAACCCCAATGCCGTCGACAGCGACAACGACGGCCTCGACGACCTCCGCGAGGTCGACGTGCTCGGCAGCGACCCCAACAGCCGCGACGGCGACCGCGACGGCCTGCAGGACGGCGACGAGGTGCTGCGCGGCACCGATCCGGCCGACGCCGACAGCGACAATGACGGCCTCGAGGATGGCAACGAGGTCCAGCGCGGCACCGACCCGCTGAACCCCGACACCAACGGCAACGGCTTCACCGACGGCGAGGACGTGGCCGCCGGCCGCGACCCGGGCACCATCGACGCCGACGGCGACGGCCTGCCTGACGACCTCGAGCGCACGCTCGGCACAGACCCGCAAAGCGCCGACAGCGACGACGACGGCCTGCCCGACGACGTCGAGGTCGGCGACGGCGCCGTGCCCCCCGACTTCGATCTGGACGGCACGATCGACGCGCTTGACGACGACGACGACGACGACGGCATCCCCACCGCCGTCGAGGGCGACGACGACGCCGACGGCGACGGCGCACCGAACCACCGCGACCTCGACAGCGACAACGACGGCATCGACGACAGCGAAGAGGGCGACGACGACGTCGACGGCGACGGCCTGCCGAACTTCCTGGACGATGACAGCGACGGCGACGGCATCGACGACGAGGACGAAGGGACGGGCGACGCCGATGACGACGACATCCCCGACTTCCTCGACGACCGCGACGACACTGTGCCGGTGGACGACGATCTCGACGACGACGGCCTGACCGACGCCGAGGAGGACCGGCTCGGCACCGATCCTGATTTCGCCGACAGCGACGAAGACGGCGTCCCTGACGGCGACGAGGTCGGCCGCGATCCGACCAATCCGCGCGACACCGACGGCGACGGCACCATCGACGCCCTCGACCCCGATGACGACAACGACGGTCTGGCCACGTCGGCCGAGAAGGCCGCGGCCCTGGCCGCCGGCACCGACGACCCCGACGGCGACGGCCTGCCGGCCTGGCGCGACGTCGACAGCGACGACGACGGCGTCCCCGACGGCGACGACGACGGCCTGGGCGACAGCGACGACGACGGGCGCCCGGACTTCCTGGACCGCGACAGCGACAGCCGCCCGACGCCTCCGCCGCCCGACGAGGAGGAGCCCGCAGGCTGCTTCGGCTCGGCGACGACGACGAGCCCCGACCGGGCGCCGGCGCTGGCGCTGCTGCTGGCGCTCGGCCTGCTGCGCCGTCGCCGACGCACCTGACCAGCGCCGCGGTCGATTGGCCGAACGCCCAGGGGGATCGGGGCGGCGACGACGACGACCGGCTATGCTGCGGGCCTTCCGTAGAGGTCCGGCATGTCGCGTCCGTCGCTTCGCATCCTGTGCTCGTTGGTTCTGTCCGCGCTCGTCGGCCTTCTGCCCGCGTGCGGTGACAACGACGCCCCCCTGCACGGCGACGCCGGGCGTCCCCCGGCACCCACCGGCGCGCCGGCCCTGACCGACACACGGGTCATCGCCACGACGGGCGCGGCCCCAAGCGCGCCGACGACGACCGCCCCGGCGGTGCGCGACGTGCAGGCGCAGGCGTTCGCCAACAACCAGGCGTTCAGCGTCCCCGAAGACAACCTGGCCACGGTCACGCTGAGCGGTACGACGAACACCGCGTCGTTCCTGCAGTTCCGCATCACGCGCCTGCCCGCGCGCGGCACGCTCGCCGGCATCGCCCGCGACGCGGCGCTGCCCGTTGTCGTCGGCGGCGGTCAGCCGCAGGCGCCGGGGCTGGACGTCACGACGACGCTTACCTACGTGCCCGACGCGGACGCAAACGGCGCCGACTCGTTCGCCTACGAGACCTTCGAGGTCGACAACAACGTCGACTCCGCCGACGCGACGGTGACCATCACCATCGAGGCGGTGAACGACCCGCCGGTGGTGACGCCGCCCGCGCCGCGCACCACCGAAGACGCCTCGGTCAGCTTCCGGATCGACGTCGTCGACGTCGACAACGCGGCGTCGCAGCTGACGTTTACCGTCGGCGCGCCGGGCTTCGGCACGCTCAGCGGCACGGCGCCCAACCTGACCTACACGCCGCAGAACGACGCCTTCGGCAACGACAGCTTCACGGTGTCGGTCAGCGACGGCACCAACACCGTCGGCCCCTTCACCATCGGCGTGGTCGTCACCGCCGTCAACGATGCGCCAACCGCGCCGGACCAGCAGCTCACCACCGACGAAGAGACCGCGATCTTCTCGCCGCTGCAGTTCGCCGACGTCGACGGCGACGCGCTGACGTTCACCGTCGTCGGCGCGCCCACGCGCGGCACGTTGACCGGCGTCGCGCCGAACCTGACCTACACGCCGGCCGTCGACTTCAACGGCACCGACTCGCTCGTCTACCGCGTCAGCGACGGAACGCTGACCTCGCGCACCGCCACCGTCACCTGGACCGTGAACGCCGTGAACGACGCGCCGGTCACTGCGCCAGGCGCCTTCAACACCACCGAGGACACGCCGCTGACGCTGACCCTCGACGGCAGCGACGTCGACAACG
>VGSZ01000340.1 GCA_016874845.1 Deltaproteobacteria bacterium | reverse complement strand
GGCGAAGAAGAGCGACGAGAGCGGGGCCGCGGGATGATCGTCGAGGTCACGCTGCTCGCCGGCCGCCTCCACGCGACGCCGTGGGGGCGCCACGTCAACGAGGCCGTGCCCGAGTGGCCGCCCGCGCCATTTCGTCTGTTGCGCGCGCTGGTCGACTGCTGGCACCGCAAGCACCCGACGCTGGCGCCCGACGTCGTCGAGCGGCTGCTGCGCGCGCTGGCCGTGCCGCCGCGATACCGCTTGCCGCCGGCGTGTGCGGGCCACACGCGTTCGTACCTGACGCAGGGCTCGGAAGACCCCACCGACAAGAAGCTCGTCTTCGACGGCTTCGCGATCGTCGAGCGTTCAACGCCGCTGCTGGTCGGTTGGCCCGGCCTCGTGCTCGACGCCGAGGCGCGCGCCGTCGCCGCACAGCTGTTCGGCTCGCTCGGCTACCTCGGGCGCTCGGAGACGTGGGTGTCGTGCCGCGTGCTCGACGACGCCGACGTCGCGTGGAACTGCGAGCCGTTGACCGACGGGGTCGTCGCCGACGGGCACGAGGCGGTCAGCGTCGCCGGCGTCGTCGAGCCGGCGACCTACGACGCGCGCCCGTGGACGGTCCCTGCCAAAGGCAAGAAGAAGGCCCGGGCGGTGCCGTGGTTGGAGGCGCTCTGCTGGGGCAGCGCCGAGGCCATCGCGCACACGATGAACCGACCGCCGGCGTTGGAGCCGACGTTCTACGTGCGCCGGCGCGACGCGCTGGACGCCCGACCGCCGCCGGTCAGCCGACGAGCAACGCGGGTGGTCGAGGCGGTGCGCTTCGCCGTCGACGGGCGGGTGGCTGCGCCGTTGACGGATGCGCTGCGCGTCGGCGAGCACGTGCGCCGCAACCTGATGGGCGCGCTGAAGTTCGTCGCCGGCGAAGACGGCGTCACGTCACGCTTCAGCGGCAAGGACGCTCTCGGCCAGCCGGTGAAGAACCACGAGCACATCTCGATCCTGTCGCTCGATGAGGACGGCGACGGCCTGATCGACGTCGTGCTGTTGACGAGCCCTGCGGCGTTCACCGTCGCCGAGCAGCGCGCGATCGATCGCCTGCGGCCGGTGCCGCGACGCAACGGTCACCCGTTGGTGTTGACGCCGCTGCGCTACGGCACGCGCGAAGAGCTCGGCGTGCGCGCCCACGTCGTGCACAGCGTGACGCCGTTTGCGCCGCCCGAACATTGGCGGCTGAAGCGCGACGGTCCGTTTGGCGCGTGGATGACGGCACAGGTGCGGCAGGAGGCGCGACGGCGCGGGTTGCCCGAACCCGTCGAGGTCGGCCCTGCCGAGCCGCGGGTGGCGCGGCGTCGGGTGCGGTGGCTCGACTTCGCGCGGGCGCGCAAGGACGACGCGCCCCAGCCGGCGTTCGGGCTGCGGCTGCGCTTCGACGAGCCGGTGCTGGCGCCGTTCTCGCTCGGCTACGGCAGCCACTTCGGCCTCGGCTGCTTCGTAGCCATCGACCGCAGCGACGATTGAGGACGCGCTCAGCCGGCGCGCTCGGCGACGACGAGGCTGCTGAGCTTGTTCGCGCGCTTGACCAGCGCGCGGTCGAAGGTGACGAACGCCTGCACGTCGCCGGCGAAGGCGAGGTGGGCGGCGTCTTCGGCGTCGAGGCCGCCCTGCCAGAGCCGAAAGAATTCGGCGCCCTGCTCAGCGGCGCCGAGCACGATGTGCGGGTGGCGCACCAGCAACGCCATCGTCTCGCGCAGCACCGGACCCGAGGCGCCGTAGCAGCTCTGCAGCACCCAGATCGTCTCGAGGAGCACCGTGGGCGACAGGAAGACCGCGCCGCCCTGCAACAGCGCCGCCACCGCCGCCGACTGCCGCGGGTCGTCGTCGAGCAGCAGGCGCACGACGAGGTTCGTGTCGATGGACTTCATTCGTCGCCGCCGTCGCCTTCGGTCTCGTCGTCGTCGTCGCCGTCGTCGTCGCCGTCGTCGCCGCGGGCGAACAGGGCGGCGATCCGCGCCTCCTTCTCGCGCCAGCGCCGGGCGAAGTCGGCCCGCGCCTGCTCGCGCATCTCCTTCGTTGTGGGCGGCGGGCCCGGCTTCACGAGGTGCCGCAGGCGACCGGCGATCGCGTCGAGCGGCACCGGCGGACCGAACAGCCGCAGCTTCTGCTCGGCCGCCGTCTCGCGCCGCACGCGGAGCAGGATCGCGCCATCGACCTCGTCGACGTCGAGCACGTCGCCGGCCTGCAGGCCGAGCCGCTCGCGCACGGCCTTCGGGATCACCACCTGCCCCTTCGACGACAGCGTCGTCGAGGCGGGCGCGCCCTCTGGTTTCGTCGCTGCGACCATCGCCGACCTCCCGGTAAGACAACGGTAAGATACCACGGAGTTCCTGTGACGCAAGGTGCCGACGATGACGCTGACCGCGAAGATCTTCTTCCGGCGCGGATGGTGAACGAGGTCGTCTATTGCCCGCGGCTGTTCTGGCTCGAGCACTGCGCTGGCCAGTTCGCCGACAACGCCCACACCATCCGCGGGCGGCAGGCCCACGGTCGCGTCGACGACGCCGGCGGTGCCACCCTGCCGGCCGTCGACGACGACGGCGTCGACGTCGTCGAGCGCGGCACGTGGCTGTCGTCGCGCGCGCTTGGCGTGACCGCGAAGCTCGACCGCGTCGTCGTCGACCCCGCCCACGAAGGCTGCGTGCTGCCCCTCGACACGAAGAAGGGCCGGCCGCCCGGCGATGGCCTGTGGCCCGCCGACGACGTGCAGGTGACCCTGCAGGGGCTCTTGCTGCGCGACGCCGGCCACCGGGTGCAGCGGGTCGGGGTCTTCTACGCCGCCACGCGGCAGCGCGTCGTCGTCGACCTGGACGACGCGCGCGTCGCCCGCGCGCGGGCCGCCGTCGACGAGGCGCGCCGGGTGCAGCAGAGCCCGACGGCGCCGCCGCCGCTCGTCGACAGCCCGAAGTGCCCGGGCTGCTCGCTGAACGCGATCTGCCAGCCCGACGAGGTGAACGCCCTGTCGGGGCGCGTGACGTGCGACGAGCTGACCCCGCTGCGTCGGGTGATCCCCGAGGCCGCCGACACCCGCCCGCTCTACATCACCGACCCCGGCGCCCGCGTCTTCGCCGAGCGCCAGACGCTGGTGATCGAGCCCCGCGCCGACGACGCGCCGAAGCAGAAGGTCGGGCTGTCGACCATCGACCACGTCTGTGTGCTCGGCACCGCGCAGCTGTCGACGGCGGCGCTGCGCGCGCTGCTGGAGGAGGGCGTGTCGGTGGCCTTCCTGTCGTCGTCGGGCTGGCTGGCCGGCGTCGCCGTGGGCGACGAGAGCCGCGCCGTGGGCGTGCGCATGGCCCAGCACCGCGCGTGGGGCACCGACGCGGCGCTGGCGGTCGCGCGCGCGCTGGTGGCCGACAAGATCCACAACCAGCGCACGATGCTGCGCCGCAACGCCGGCGACGCCGTCGACGACGGCACGCTGGCCCGGCTGAAGCGGCTGGTGGACGAGTGCGCCTGTGCGGCGACGCCGGCCGCGCTGCTCGCCCTCGAGGCCGAGGCGGCGAAGCGGTACTGGCAGGTGTTCTCGCTGCTGGCGGGGCGCGACGAGCCCGCCTTCGCGATGGACGGTCGCAGTCGTCGGCCGCCGCGCGACGCCACCAACGCGATGCTCGGGTTCTTGAGCGGCATCCTGACCAAGGACTGCCTGCTGGCGGCGCGGCTCGTCGGGCTCGACCCTTACCTGGGCGTCTTCCACACGCCGACGCACGGGCGGCCGTCGCTGGCGCTGGATTTGATGGAGCCGTTTCGGCCGCTGGTCGTGGACTCGACGGTGTTGGGCGTCATCCGTCGCCGCGAGGTGGCGCCGTCGGGGTTTGCGAAGACCGGCGCGGCGGTGGCGATGGACCAGCCGACGCGGCGTGCGGTGGTGGCGGCGTACGAGCGGCGGATGCAGGAGAGCATCACGCACCCGGTGTTCGGCTATCGCGTCACGTATCGCCAGGTGCTCGGCGTGCAGGCCCGGCTGCTGGCCCGCGCGCTGACCGGCGAGCTGCCGAAGATGACCGCGTTTCGCACCCGTTGACGACGAGGTTTTCGATGCGACTGTTTCTCGTCTCGTATGACGTCGCCGACGACAAGCGCCGGGCCCGGATCGCCGCAGTCCTTTCGGGCTACGGGCAGCGCCTGCAGTTCTCGGTCTTCGTCGTGCTGGCCAGCGCCACGCAGCACGCGCGGCTGCGCGGCGAGCTGCAGGACGCGCTCGACGCCGACAGCGATCAGGTGCTGCTGGTCGACCTGGGTCCCGCCGACGGGCGCGGCAGCGAGTCGGTGGAGTCGCTGGGGTTGCCGGTGTCGCTGCCCGACCGCCGCGCGATCATCGTGTAGCCTTGGGCGTCGGCCGCGAGCGCCGCGGCGCACGCGGGTCGTGCCTGCGGCGCTCGCACGGTCTTTGACTCGTGAATACGAAGACTTGCAGCGATGCGGCGCGTGGGCGGCGCTGCGCTCGCGCGCCGGCCGGCCGGCGCTCGCAGCCGCGGGTTTCGGCCTTGCGATTTCCGGCGGTTGGGCC
>VGSZ01000339.1 GCA_016874845.1 Deltaproteobacteria bacterium | reverse complement strand
CAGCGACGAACACCATGCCGACGACGACGACGGCGACGGCGGCGACGGCGACGACGGCGACGACGACGACGACGGCGACGACGGCGACGACGGCGACGACGGCGACGACGGCGACGACGGCGACGACGGCGACGACGACGGCAGCGACCGCGGACGCGCGCCCGTCGGTGCTCGGGGCGCTGTGGAACCGGCGGATGTTGATCTGCATCTTCACCGGGTTCTCGTCGGGGCTGCCGCTTTACGTGCTCTTCAACCTGCTGCCGGCGTGGCTGCGCACCGAGGGGCTCGGGCTGAAGGAGATCGGGCTCTTCGCCCTGATCCAGTTTCCGTACACGTGGAAGTTCCTCTGGTCCCCGGTGCTCGACCGCTACGCGCTGCCCTTCCTCGGGCGACGGCGCGGCTGGATGTTCGTCACCCAGATGGGCCTGCTCGCGGTGATCGCCTCGGTGGGCCTGTTGTCGCCGAAGGCCGACCTCGACGTCGTCATCGCGCTGAACGCCGGGCTCGCGTTCCTGAGCGCCACGCAGGACGTCGTCCTCGACGCCTATCGCCGCGAGCTGCTCCCGTCGGTGGAGCTCGGCCTCGGCAACTCGGTGCACGTCAACGCCTACCGCGTCTCGCAGCTCGTGCCCGGCTCGCTGGCTCTCGTGCTCGCCGACCACCTGCCGTGGAGCCAGGTCTTCGTCGCCACCGCGCTGTTCATGCTGCCCGGCGCGGTGATGACGCTGCTGGTGGACGAGCACCAGTCCGTGCGCCCGCCGGCCACGCTGCGCGGCGCCGTCGTCGAGCCGTTCCGTGACTTCTTCCAACGCAACGGCCTCGGCGGCGCCGCGCTGATCCTCGCGTTCCTCCTGCTCTACAAGCTCGGCGACTCGATGTGCACGGCGCTGGCGACGGCGTTCTACCTCGACATGGGCTTCACCAAGACGCACATCGGACTGGTCGCGAAGAACGCCGGGCTGTGGCCGAGCGTGGTGGGCGGCCTGCTCGGCGGGCTGTGGATGGTACGGCTCGGCATCAACCGCGCGCTGTGGGTGTTCGGCGTCGTGCAGCTCGTGTCGATCCTCGGCTTCGCGGCCCTCGCCTTAGCAGGGCCACGCGAGAGCATCGGCCCGCCGGACCTCGCCGCCCTCGCCGTCGTCATCGCGCTCGAGGCGCTGGGCGTGGGGCTCGGCACCGCGGCGTTCGTCGCCTTCATCGCGCGCGCGACCAACCCGCTGTACACAGCGACGCAGCTGGCGCTGTTCACCAGCCTGATGGCGGTGCCGCGCACGTTCGTGAACGCGAGCACCGGCTACATCGTCGACCAGATCGGGTGGTTCGCGTTCTTCCTGCTCTGCACCGCGCTCGCCGTGCCGGGCATGGTGCTGCTGCTGAAGGTCGCGCCCTGGCAGCGCGGCGCGCAGTCCGGCGACGACGCTACGTGACGGTCAGTACAAGGCGTAGTCGGCCGAGCCGAACACGGCGGTGCACACCGCCCGCCAGCCGTCTAAGGCGCCGTGGGCGTCGCTCACGTCGTGAAAGAGCGCACGCACGATCGCGCGCTCCTCCGCGGGGACGTCATCCCAGGGGCGGGTCACGGCGCGCGCATACAGCCGCGCCAGCGCCTCGTCGAGCTGCGCGGCGTCGGGAGCGACGCCGACGTCCTCGACCATCGCCAGCCACAGGCGCTCCTTGCGGTCGCGCTTCTGCTCGCGGGTGACGAACTCGCCGCAGGTCTCGCCGGCGCCCTTGAACTGCACCAGCGAGTGGCCGACGCCGGGGCGGATGTCGCGGGCCTCGATCTTGCGGTAGTCCATGCCGCCGACCTTGTCGTAGTAGACGTCCCACCCGCTCTTGTCGCCGACCTTCCAGGCGACGTCGGTGGCCCGGCCCATGGCCCGCAGGTACTGCTCGCGCTTCATCAGCTTCAGGTTCTCCTGCGAGCGGTACTCGGGCGTCTGCGCCACCGCCTTCACCAGCGACTTGAAGTTGAACCCGCTGGCTCCAAACCCGGCCACCAGCGCGCGGCGGGTGCCTGTCTCGTCGGGGCGGAAGCGGTGGCCGGTCATGTGCTGCCACACCTGGTTGGCGACGCAGCCGTGGAACGTCTCGCTCTCGGCGAGGGCGCGGCCGAAGCCGTCCATGCCCGACACCACGCGACCCTGGAAGATCACGTCCTGCGGGATGGGCAGCTGCCGGGTGGGCATCTCGTCGTAGTAGCGGCCGAAGAAGTCCCAGCGGTCCTTCACGCGGGCGACGGCGTCGAGCTGCAGGTGGCACGCCGCGCACGCCCGCCCCTGGGTGACGTTCATCGTCGGCGTCAGGTCCGGGCTGTCGCGGTAGGGCACCGCCACCGACTCGCCGGCGTCGACCGTGTCGTCGAGCAGGTCGAAGTCGGGCGTCGTCTCGTGGCAGAAGAACGCCTCGAGCGTGCGCTCGGCCCAGCGCCGTCCGTTGTAGAAGAAATTAAGCATCGCCGGCGAGCTCAGCATACCACTGTGTCGCGGATCGCGCTCGACGCGGCGCCACGGGCGGGCGGCGTCGGGGTCTTCGATCAGCGACTGGGTCTCCCAGACCTTGCCATAGAAGACCTCGAGCTTGCCGTCGAGCATCGTCCAGTCGGCGGTCAGTACTTCGGTGTAGGGGCGGCCCTCGCGCACCACGGCCATCGCCAGCTGCGCCATCTCGTCTTTCATTGATTTGACGACCTCTTCGCGCAGACCATCCTGATAGCAATGCACCAGGTTCTTGCCGCAGCCGCAGTGCCCCGACGCCTGCCCGGCCTCAGTGTCGCAGCGCAGCGTCCGGCCCGCGACGGTGACGGTCGTCGCCGTCGACGCGGTCTGGCGGCACACGCTCAGCGTGTTCTTGCGGTCCCACCACGGGCTGACGGTGACAAGCTTGTCGGCGTCGCAGTCGCCGTCGGCGGCCTCGGTGCGTAGGCGTTCGGACTGCCAGACCTGGCGGGCGGCGACGATGCGGCTGCTGACGCGGCTGAACGACGGCGGCGTCGAGAAGATGCCGGTGCGCGGACGGATGATGTCCTTGTGGTACAGAAAGAACGTCGAGTCGAAGTCCTTGCTGGCGACGAAGTCGCCGACGAACTGGTCGACGGTGCGCTTGCCGCTGGCCAGGTCGCGCAGCTCTTTTTCCGTCGGGGCGGTGCCGCGCAGGTCGAGGGAAAGGCGCCGCAGGACGGCGTGGTCGGGGGCGGGCGTATAGGCGCGCGCGGGGGCCTCGACGGCGGCGGCGAGGCTGGTGTGGCGCCAGCGGATCGTCGGCGGGTTCGAGAGCTCTTCGAGCAGCCAGCGATCAACGGTGCTCTCGACGAGCTTCATCATCGCCGGCGAGCGGTCGGCGGGCAGCGCGCCCTTCGCCTGGTAGTACTGGCCGATCAGGTTCCGCGGCCCGCCGCCCTCGGCGGACTCGTGACACTCCCGGCACTCGACGCCGAGCTTGCGGGCATAACGCTTGTGCGCCTGCGCCGCCGTCGAAGTCGTCAGCATCACCGCGAGCAACCAGAGGACCACGACGGCACGCATGGATCGAGTGTAGGTATGAGCGACCCCGACGCAAGACATGGGCGGGCTGGCCCTGCCTGGCTGCCGCAGGGCGCGGGCGCGCGCGCAGGTCGACTCGTGCGGCAACGCGGCACGCGCGCGGGGGTGGTCCGTGGTGCGCCTGTTCGTGAGCGGCTACACCGGTGCGCATGGAGTCCACGCGTCGAGGCTTCCTCTCCCGCGCTGCCCTCGGCGGCGGCGCGCTGGTGTTGTCGTCGGGGCTGTACTCGCTCGCGGGCGGCGGCTGCGCGTCGTCGACATCGCTGCAGCGGCGCACCGACCACTACTTCGTCTTCTACTTCCTGGTCGGCGGCTGGGACCTGATGTTCGTGACCGATCCGGTCGCCCGCAAGGACGGCTTCTGGATCCCCTACGACGACAACGAGGTGGTCGAGGCCGGCGGCGTGCGCTTGGGGCCAGCGATGAAGCCGCTGCTGCCGTTTTCGCACCGCATGGCGCTCTTGAAGGGCATCCACTGCGACGCGCTGAACCACCCGCAGGCGCGTTTCCGCATGGTCACCGGGCGGTTCAAGCCCGCCGGCGAGGTCGTCGCGCCGTCGGTGCAGACGTTGATCGCGCAGAAGCTCGGTCAGGCCTACGAGCTGCCGAACCTGTCGGGCGACCAGCTGCGACCGGCGAGCTTCCGCGGCCACGTCGCCGACCTGCGCCTCGAGCCAGTGCGTGTGTCGTCGGTCGACCAGCTGAAGGGCCTGACGAACCTGAAGGGCGACCTCGGGCGCTATCGGCGCGAGATCGAGGAGGCGCTGCGCAAGAAGGACGCGCTGACGGCGCGCCGCTGGCAGACGCCGTCGTCGTCGGAGCTGGCGCCGTCGTTCGCCGCCTTCGCCGACCTCGAGCGCGACCTCGCGCAGAGCGACTACCGGCAGCGGGTGCAGGGCGCGACGTCTCTCGTGGAGGGTGCCGAGCAGGCGCTGGGCGCCAACCGGGTCGGCGCGCAGGTGCGGCTCGCCGTCGAGGCCGTGCGGCAGGACCTCGCGCCGGGGATC
>VGSZ01000338.1 GCA_016874845.1 Deltaproteobacteria bacterium | reverse complement strand
GAAGGCGAAGGCGAAGGCGAAGGCGAAGGCGAAGGCGAAGGCGAAGGCGAAGGCGAAAGCGAGGCGGTCGCGCTGGCAATCACGAGCGTGAATCCGGCGACCGCCGCGACTGGCACCGCGGTGCGGGTCACCGTGGTGGGCGCCGGCTTTGACGACGACACGACGTTCCGCATCGGGCCGAGCGCGCTCGCCGAGGTGGACGTGCAGAACGACGGCGCGGCGCTCGGCACGTTCGCGGGCGACCTGCCCGCCGGCGTCTACGACGTCGTCGTACAGCGCGGCGACGCGGTGTTCGTCTTCGACGGCGGCTTCCTCGTCGAAGACGGCGACGACGACGGCGCGACGCCCGTGGGCAGCTGCGCCGCGACGGCGTCGACCGCGCCGGGCCTGTTGCTCTTCGGGCTCGCGCTGGCTGCGGCACGGGGACGCCGACGCCGCTGCTGAAAGGCTGACGGGAGACCGGCCGCGACCTCGTTGCCGGTCGTCCTCGCTCGCTCACGAACAACGAGGACGCCCGCCGCGCTCCTCGACCAACGCCTCGTTTCGCTCGACCTTTCGGCATCCGTTGTTCGGCCGACACGACGGCCGAACAACGGATGCCGACCGGCCGCGCGCGGCCTGCCCGCCCCTGCCAGCAGCAGGGGCGGCGGCGCGCCGCCTCACGCCGTCGCGCGGGCCTGCGTAGCGCCCCAGACGGCGCCGCTGTCGAGGACGAAGCTGTCACCCTTGACGTCGATGCGGACGATGTCGCCCTTGTCGAAGCGGCCCTCGAGCACGGCGCGGGCGACGCGGTCGGCGACTTCGCGCTGGATCACGCGCTTCAAGGGACGGGCGCCGTAGACGGGGTCGTAGCCGAGGTCGGCGATCTTCTGCCGCGCCGCCTTCGTCACCTCGAGCCCGAGGTCGCGCTTCTCGAGCCGCTCGGCGAACAGCTGCAGCTGCAGCTCGACGATGCGCTCGATCTGGTCCTTGCCCAGCGCATGGAACAGGATGACGTCGTCGAGCCGGTTCAGGAACTCGGGGCGGAAGTGCCCGCGCAGCTCCTGCATCACGCGATCCTCGGCCGCCGTCGTCGCGCCGTGCACCAGGTGCTGGCTGCCGATGTTCGACGTCATCAGCACCACCGTGTTGCGGAAGTCGACGGTGCGCCCCTGGCTGTCGGTCAGCCGACCGTCGTCAAGCACCTGCAGCAGGATGTGGAACACGTCGGGGTGCGCTTTTTCGATCTCGTCGAGCAGCACGACGGTGTAGGGCCGACGCCGCACCTTCTCGGTGAGCTGCCCGCCGTCCTCGAAGCCGACGTAGCCCGGCGGCGCGCCGACCAGGCGGCTGACGGCATGCTTCTCCATGTACTCGGACATGTCGATGCGGACCATCGCGCCGTCGTCGTCGAAGAGGAACTGCGCCAGCGCCTTGGCCACCTCGGTCTTGCCGACGCCGGTCGGCCCGAGGAACAGGAACGAGCCGATGGGCCTCTTGTCGTCGGACAAGCCGGCGCGCGAGCGGCGGATGGCGTCGGAGATCGCCGCGACCGCCTTGTCTTGGCCGACGATGCGGCTGCCGAGGCGCTCCTCCATCTTCAGCAGGCGGTCCTGCTCGCCCTCAAGCATCTTGTTCACCGGGATGCCCGTCCAGCGGCTGACAACGGCGGCGACGTCCTCCTCGGTGACCTCTTCCTTCAGGAAGACGCCCTGCTTCTGCGCCTCCTTCAGCGCAGACTCTTTCTCGTGCAGCTCCTTGTCGAGAGCAGGGAGCGCGCCGAACTGCATGCGCGCGGCGCCCTCGAAGTCGCCCTTGCGCTGGGCCATCTCGATCTCGTGGCGCAGGCGCTCGATGCGCTCCTTGCGCTGCTTCATCTCGCCGATCAGCTCCTTCTGCTGCTGCCACTTCGCGCGCAGCGACGCCGACGAATCCTTGACCTCGGTGAGCTCCTCCTCGACGTCACGCAGGCGCGCGATGCTCGCCTCGTCGGTCTCGCGCTTCAGCGCCTCGCGCGCGATCTCGAGCTTGGCGCGCTTACGCTCGATCTCGTCGATCTCCTGCGGCAACGACTCGATCTGCATCTTCAGCGCGCTGGCCGCCTCGTCGACGAGGTCGATGGCCTTGTCGGGCATGCGGCGGCCGGTGATGTAGCGGTGGCTGAGCGTGGCCGCGGCGACGATGGCGGCGTCGCGGATGCGGATGCCGTGGTGCACCTCGTAGCGCTCCTTCAGGCCGCGCAGGATCGCGATGACGTCCTCGACGGCGGGCTCGCCGACGACGATGGGCTGGAAGCGACGCTCGAGCGCGGCGTCCTTCTCGACGTGCTTGCGGTACTCGTCGAGCGTCGTGGCCCCGACGCAGCGCAGCTCTCCGCGGGCCAGCGCCGGCTTCAGCAGGTTGCCCGCGTCCATCGCGCCCTCGGCGGCGCCGGCGCCGACGATGGTGTGCAACTCGTCGATGAACAGGATGACCTCGCTCTCGGCGCGGGCCAACGCCTTCAGCAGCGCCTTCAGCCGGTCCTCGAACTCGCCGCGGAACTTCGTGCCGGCGATCAGCGCGCCGAGGTCGAGGCTCAGCAGCCGCTTGTTCTTCAGGCTGTCGGGGGCGTCGCCGATGGCGATGCGCTGGGCGATTCCCTCGACGACGGCGGTCTTGCCGACGCCGGGCTCGCCAATCAGCACCGGGTTGTTCTTGGTCCGACGCGACAGCACCTGCATCGCGCGGCGGATCTCCTCGTCGCGGCCGATCACCGGATCGAGCTTGCCCTTCCTGGCGTCGGCGGTCAGGTCGCGTGTGTATTTGTCGACGGCGGCCATCTTCGACTCGGGGTTCTCGTCCTGCACCGTCTCGCCGCCGCGCAGCGCCTGCACGGCCTCGAGGATCTTCTTGTGCGGCGCGCCGTGCGCCGTCAGCAGGCTGTCAGTGCGGCCGTGCTTCGCGAGGCCCAGCAGCAGCGCCTCGGTCGACACGTAGGTGTCGCCGAGCGCCTTCGCCTCGACGGCGGCCTGATCGATGGCCTTCTTGGCGTTGGGCGCAAAGTAGACCTCGTCGGTGCCCCCGACCCTCGGCTCGGCCTTGATGTCGGTGTCGAGCACATCGACGAGCAGGTCGGTCTTGACCCCCAGCCGCGCCAGCACCTGCGGCACGACGCTGTCGGCCTGTTGCACCAGCGCCTTCAACAGGTGCTGGCCGAGCATCTGCTGGTGCCCTGCCGTCAGGCAGGACTGGCGGGCCGCTTCGAGCGCTTCGCGTGCACGGGCGGTGAGCTTGTCGATCTGCATGGCGTGTCTCCTCGGTGCGGGTCGGCAGAAAGGGCGCCGCGTGCGGCGTCGTGACGACGTGCGGTGCTCGACCAGCGATAGGCACGTCCGCGGCCCCGGCAAGGCGGCGGTGTGCTGGCGCGGGCGCGCGGGCGGTCACCGCGCCAACGACCAGCCGGGCGAGCGGCCACGCCACGGCAGCCGCGTCTTAAACGCCGCCTCGCCTTGCCACGCCCCCGCCGACGTCGCCGGCACGCCAACGACGGCCAGCGACAGCGCGAGGGTCGCGCGGACGAACCCTGGCGCCCGCGGCGGCGTCACCAGCGCCGGCCCCGTCTGCGCCGGCCCGCCGTCGCCGAGCCACCAGCCGGCGTCCCCCACGACGACGGCGGCGCGCAAGGGCCCGACGTCGCCGGTCAGGCCCACGCGCGCCGTCCAGCCACCGCCAGCCACGGCGCCGGCCGCGACGCGGACCGCCACGACGCCGCACAGACGGGCGGCGGCGAGGGGGTCACCAGCGGTACGGCGGGCGCGAGCAGTGGCTTGAAGGAGAAGCCTACGCGCGAGCGGCGGTGGCCCTCGCTGCGTTCAGCGCGAGGCGCGCTGGCCGACGCGATCGACCTGCAGCAGCGTCGCCGGGGCGCGAAACGTCGTCGCCGCCAGCTCGTCATGCAACGCCCGTACGTCGTCGTCGTCGATCGGCCGCCCGCCGTGCAGCCGCTGGTACAGGCGGGCCCGACGCACGAAGCGACCGTCGACGCCATCGCGGGCCGCGCGGGCGAGGGCCTGCGCCAGCATGCCCTGCCCTGTCGCCTCCAGCGGTAGCGCGATCCGGCTCAGCTCGGCGTCGAAGGCGCCGCGGCCTGCGTCGTCCGTGCCCACGGGGTACGGGACGCGGCGGACGCGCGCGGCGAGATCGAGGTGCAGCTCAGCCAGGCGCAGCAACGCGAGCAGGCGGTCGCGCGACGCGCGGGGCCCGTCGGCGCGGCCGACGACGTCGAGCCAGTCGAGGCGGATGGCCTCGAGCCGGGCGACGGCCTGCTCGACGGCCTCGAGGTCGGTGAGCCGCGCGCTCGTGAAGGCGACGAAGCTGGCGTCGAGGGCATGCAGCTCGATGACAACGCTGGGCGCCGGCTCACGACCGTGACTGCACCCGGGCGTCGCGAGCGCCGCGAGTGCCGCGAGCGCCGCGCCGGCGAGGAGCGGGCACCGTCGTCGCTGGCCGTACATCGTCGGAGGCATGGCCTGATTGTCACGCCGGGCACCGTGGCGCGCAAACGTGCCGGATCCGCGGGGGACAAGGGCGCGGACGGCGGCGCGGCGGATGGCCCG
>VGSZ01000337.1 GCA_016874845.1 Deltaproteobacteria bacterium | reverse complement strand
GGACCGCGCACCGCGGCAGCGTGGTGAACGGCGTTGACGCGGGTGCCGTCGGGCAGGCGCGCCTCGGCGATGGGGTGCTCGGCGTCGAAGCGAACGCCCGCCGTCTGCATGATCCGCCGCACGACCAGCGCCACCGCCTCGTCCGACGAAAAGAACGTCGGCGCCGCCGTCAGCGGGATGCCCACCGACGAGCTGTCGGGCGCGCGCCGCACGAGCACCTGGTGCGGACCGTTCACGAAGATCTCGACGACGCTGGTGTCCTCGAGCAGCTCGCCGAGCAGCCCGAGCCCGCACACCTCGCGCGCGATCTGGAGGGGCCAGCCGTCGGTGGTGACTCCGGCGAACTTCTTGGCAAGGGCGTTCAGCGTCTTCTCGGCGGCGGCGCGCGCGCGCTCGAGGGTCGTGTCGTCGTCGGCAGGCAGCCCGCCGTCGGCGGCGATCGCCTTGGTGACCGACAGGAAGACCGCGCCGCGCGCCTGCAGCGCCACCAGCGGCGGCAGCGCGGCCTGCAGGCCCGGCGCCGCCACCGGCGTCCGAGGCCGCGGCACGTCGGGGCGCGGCCGGACGTCGCGGCTGCCGCCGCTGCCGACAGGTCGTGACTCGGCGGGTCGCGGCTCGGGGCGCGCGTCGGCACGCGGCTCGGGGCGCGGCGGCTCGGGGCGCGCGTCGACACGCGGCTCAGGGCGCGGCTCGGGGCGCGGCTCGGGGCGCACGGGCTCGGGGCGCGCCTGCGGCCCCGGTGGCACCGGACTGGCGTCGTCCCCCCCGGGGAACATCTCGTCGTCGTCACCGGCGGGGGCGTCATCACCGTCGCGGTGCAGATCGTCGGCGTAGTCGCCCGCATCGGCCCCAGCGTTGTCGTCACCCGCGCGGGCGCCGGCGCCCTGCCCCTCGAGAGTCAGCGTGAAGTCGCCGATGTAGACCTTGTCGGCGTCCTTGAGCACCTGCGGCGAGTTGATGCGCTTGCCGTTGACGTACGTGCCGTTCGTCGACTTCAGGTCGACGATGATGAACTTGCCGTCGCGCAGCACGATGCGGGAGTGGCGCTTCGAGATGTTGCCCTTCGGCAGGACGATGTCGTTGCCCTGCACCCGGCCGATGGTGATCTCGTTCTGCTCGAACACCTCGGAGCGCGGCTTGCCGTCCTTCTCGGTGATGACGATGGTGTACGACACTGCTCGCCTTCTTCTGCGCTCGGTCGACGCATCGGTTCGCTAAAAAAAATCGCGCGGCTGACGTTCGCAAACCCCGCGACGCAGTTCAACTTTTGTCCCGTCGGAGACAAGCGACCCCGAGACCGACTTTGTGCTCCCGGCGCGCTTGGGCTAATGGGTTGTCGTGGTGCACACCTCGCGCAGGCGGACGGGCTCCCCGAGGCTGATGAACCTCGTCCGTT
This sequence comes from Deltaproteobacteria bacterium, assembly GCA_016874845.1. Lineage (GTDB taxonomy): Bacteria > Myxococcota > UBA727 > UBA727 > VGSZ01 > VGSZ01. Next base: position 3,196 of record VGSZ01000337.1, on the reverse strand, counting down.
CGCGCGCCAGGGTCGACGGCGGCACGGTCCGCAGGGGTGGGTCCGCGCCGGTCGTCGTCCGGACCGGCTCGCACGGCTTGTACGGCTTGTACGGCACGCACGGCACGCACGGCACGCACGGCACGCACGGCGCGCACGGCGCGCACGGCGCGCGCGGCGCGCGCGCCGCCGAGGTTGGCCCGCGATGGCGGTGAAGCTTCAGGTCGTGATGTCGATCCCCGGCAAGGACCCGCGGGAATTCGAGTACGAGTTCGAAGAGAGCCGCATCTCGATCGGCCGCGATCAGGACAACGAGATCCAGGTGCCGCTGTCGACGGTGAGCCGCAAGCACTGCGTGCTCTTCCAAGACGGCGACGAGTGGTACCTCGAGGACCTGAAGTCCACCCACGGCACGAAGCACAATGGGCGGCCCGTCGGCGCCGGCGGCAAGAAGCTGCTGCGCGACGGCAACACCATCGACCTCATCCATTTCCAGATCACGTTCCAGAACCGCGACCGGGTCTCGCCCGACTATTCTGTCGAGAAGACTGAGGCGCTCGCCCGCAAGATGGTCGAGGAGGTCCTTGCCTCGATCGGCCGCGACGGCGGCGAGGTGCCCTACCTGCGGGTGATGAATGGCCCCGACGAAGGCAAGCAATTCCCCGTCGGTGTCGACATCGCCGAGGCCGTCATCGGGCGCGGCACCGACTGCGACTTCGAGATCAACGACGCCAACATCTCGCGTCGTCACGCCATCATCCGTCGCGACTGGAACGAGATCACCGTCGAAGACGCCGGCAGCAAGAACGGCGTCGAGATCAACGGGCGCAAGATCGCGCGAGCGACGCCGCTGCGTGACGCCGACGAGCTGCTGCTCGGCGCCGTGCGGCTGACGTTCATCGATCCGTCGGCGAAGTTCATCGGCAAGCTCGACGACATCCCCGCCTTCGCCGACGCCGCCACCGACCTCGACGACGAGACCGCCGCGACCGCCGGCAACGACGAGGACGCCCCCGCCGACGGCGAGGACGCCTCCGCTGACGACCCCGAGACCTACGCCCGGGCCGACGCAGACGAAGGCCCCGGCGGGCGACTCAACCACGACGCCGCAGCGGCAAATGGCGCGAGCGTGGACGAGGCCGTTGACCCCGAGCCCGACCCTTTCGATGACGACCCGCCGCCGCCGCGGGGCCTAGGCACGTTTGAGCTCGTGCTCATCGGCGGCGCTGTCCTCGCCGTGATCGGGCTCGCGGTGGGCGTCGCCGTGCTCGTGATCGGCTCCTGATCCTCGGAGTGCTCGTGGCCTCTCCTGCACCACCCGCCAGACCCGATGCCCCCGGCGACGACGACGGGGCGCTGGTCGCGCGCGCGCGCGACGGCGACTACGGCGCCTTCGAGGCGCTGGTCCGGCGCCACCAGCGGCGCGTGTTCGCCGTCGCGCTCGGCGTCTTGAAGAACCCCGCCGAGGCCGAAGAGGCCGTGCAGGAGACCTTCCTGTCGGCGTTCGAGCACCTCGGCACGTTCCGCGGCGAGGCCCGCTTTTCGACGTGGCTGCATCGCGTGGCCTCGAACCATGCGCTGATGAAGCTGCGCAAGAAAAAGCCCGATCCCCAGGGCGACCTCGTCGACCTCGAGCCGCAGCTGTCGCGGGCGGCGACGCGCACCGAGGGCACGAGCCCCTTCGACGCGCTGTCGTTATGGGCCCGGCGTCCCGACGAGGCGGCCGCCGCGCACGAGGTACAAGACGCGCTCGAAGGTGCCCTCGGCCAGCTGGCGCCCGACGACCGCGCGCTGCTGCTGCTGCGCTCGATCGACGACCTGTCGCACGAGGCGCTGGCCGAGGCGCTCCAGATGACGGTCCCGGCGGTCAAGAGCCGCCTGCACCGCACGCGGCTGCTGCTGCGCGCCCTGCTCGACGACCGCCTGCGCGGCAAGCCGCCCCCAGAGTCCCCCCGTTCGACTGGCTGACACCCCCCTGTATCTCCCTTTCCCGCTTTTCGTTGAGGTTGCACATGAGCCGCGACGACCACCATGACCACCACGACCACGGCGCCGTCGACTGCCGGCGCCTCGTCGACCTCCTCGGCGAGTATGTCGACGACCAGCTCCCCGCCGATCAAAAGCAGGCCGTCGAGCGCCACATCGACCAGTGCGCGCCCTGCGTGGCCTTCTTGCGGCAGTACCGCTTCGCCGCCGCCGCGACGCGGGACGTGATGCTCGCGAAGGTGCCGACCGAGCTCGAGGACCGGCTGCTCTCGTTCCTGCGCGACCGCACCCGCCGCTGACGCAAGCGAGGCGCCAGCGCGGGCCCACGCCGGTCGGCGCTACCCTGAGGTCGCAGTAGCGCGCTAAACGATGCCATGGACGTCGCGCGACCCATGGGCTTCGGGCGCTATGAGCTGGTCGGCCTGTTGGCGATCGGCGGGATGGCCGAGGTGTTCCGGGCGCGCACGCGTCTGGGCGGCATCACCCGGCCCTGCGTCATCAAGCGCGTGCTGCCGGCCTACTCGAGCAACCGCCAGTTCGTGTCGATGTTCATCGACGAAGCGCGGATCACCGTCGGGCTTACCCACGACAACATCGTCCGCCTGCTGGATTTCGGCCAGGTCGACGGCGCCTACTTCATGGCGATCGAGTACGTCGACGGCGTCGACCTCGTCGATCTCCTGCGCGCCGCGCGCGCGCGCGGTGAGGGCGTCCCGCCGCTGGCCGCCGCATGGATCGCGCGCTCCATCGCCCGTGGTCTGCAGGCGGCGCACCTGGCGCGGGATCACCGGGGCCGCCACCTCGGCGTCGTCCACCGCGACGTCAGCCCGCACAACGTCTTCGTGTCCTGGGACGGGGCGGTGAAAATCGGCGACTTCGGCATCGCCGCCGCGCGCAACAAGCTGTCGCGCACGACCGCGGGGACGGTGATGGGGAAGTTCGGCTACATGTCGCCGGAGCAGGCGTCGGGCGAAGGCGTCGACGCCCGCACTGACGTCTGGGCGACGGGCGTGGTGCTGTGGGAGATGCTGGTCGGCGCGCGCCTTTTCGCTACCGACAGCCCCGTCGACACCGTCGCGCGCGTCATGGGCCTCAAGATCCCGCCGCCATCGTCGAGCCGCCCCGACATCCCGCGCGCCCTCGAAGCCGCGTGCCTCGCGGCGCTGACGCGGCCGCTCGAACACCGGACGCCATCGGCCGAGGCGTTGGCCCACGCCCTCGACGACGTGCT
>VGSZ01000336.1 GCA_016874845.1 Deltaproteobacteria bacterium | reverse complement strand
AAGAAGTTCATCGCCGTCAACCTGATCGTGACGCCCGAGTACCTGCGCCGGATGACCAGCGAGCACCCTGACGTCGTCATCTACGCGCTGCGGCTGGATCGCGGCGCGAGCCCCGACGACGTGCTGCAGACGAAGCCGGGCGCGCGCTGGAGCGAAGAGAGCGGCCTGACCGACAAGCAGTACATCGTGCCCGGCGGCGGCGGCTTCGGCGAGATCATGAACAACGCGTGGTGCTGACGACGACGCGTCAGCCCTTCAGCCGTCGTCGTCGCGGGCGCCGGCGGGCAGGCCCGGCCTCACCTTCAGCGTCTTGTGGCGCTTTAGCTCGACGAGGCCGGCCGGCGCTCCGCGCGGCTTGACGACGTCGCTGCGCCGACACCAGTCGACCTTCACGAGCGGCGCGCCGCGGGCCTTGCTGTACCAGGCGGCCAGCGCGGCGGCGGCCTCGAGCACGTCGCGGGGCACGTCACCGCCCGACGGGTTCTGCACGACAACGTGGGAGCCCGGGGTTTCGCCGCCGACGTGCAGCCACAGGTCGTGGCCCACGGCGACGTCGAAGGTCAGCGCGTCGTTGTCGCGGCTGCCCTTGCCGACGAGCACGTCGTAGCCGCCTACCGAGAACGTCCGGTATCCCTTGCCCTTGCTCATTGTCGCGCGCTCCGCCGGAACATGACCGGCCTCGCCGCGTAGCACGCGTCGTCTCCGTCGTCGCCGCGGGCGTGCCCGGACGGCCGTGCGGCGCGGGCTGCGGTCCTTCGTCTGTTCAGCCCGCGTCAGGCGGGCTACGACGAGCGCCGCGGTAGGCGCGCCGCGGCGGCGAGGAGCAGGCGATGGACAACCCCACCCTCGGTGTCATCCTCTCGGGCGCCGGCCACCTCGACGGCAGCGACGTCCACGAGACGGTGCTGATCCAGCTGTCGCTCGCCCAGCTCGGCGTCATCTGCATGGTCTACGCGCCCGACCTGAAGCACGCCGAGATCGACCACGCCACCGGCGAGGCGACGGGCGGCGAGCGCAGCGTGCTGCGCGAGGCGGCGCGCCTCGCCCGCGGTCCCGTCAAGGACCTCGCCCGCGCCCACGGCACCGACCACGAGGGCTGGCTCCTGCCCGGCGGCGGCGGCGCGGCGAAGACGCTGTCGGACTTCGCCGCGCGCGGCGCCGCCGGCGTGGCCAACCGCGAGGTCAACCGTGTGCTGCGCGAGGCGTTCGCGGCGCGCATCCCCGTCGGCGCCAGCGGCGTCGCCGCGCTGTTGGTGGCGCTGGTGGCGCGGGCCAGCTCGCGACGCCTGCGCCTCACGCTGGGCGACAACATCGAGCTCGCCCGGACTGTCGAGGGCATGGGCCACGCGCACATCACCGCTGGCGTGCAGGACGTCATCCTCGACGGCGAGCGCAAGGTGGCGACGACGCCAGCGGGCCTCGCCCACGCGCCGCTCGACGCCGTCGCCGGCGGCCTGCAGCGCCTGGTCAAGCACGTCGTCGACTGGAGCCGCGAGGAGATCTCCGCCCCACGCAACGCGCCCCGCTGACCGGTGATGGTAGCGATCGCGTCGTGACGGTCCTCGACGACAACGCGGTGGGCCTCGGCGTTCGTCCGGCGCTGGCCGACGACCTGCTGCGCGCGCCCGAGGCGGTGGACCTCGTCGAGGTCGTCGCCGAGACCTGCCTCGTCAGCGCGGCGGCCGAGCGCGAGGCGCGGGCGCTCGCCGACGTCTGGCCCGTCGTGCCCCACGGCGTGAAGCTGTCCCTGGGCAGCGACAGCGGCGTCGACGAGGACAAGGCGCGCCGGCTGGGCGCGCTTGCGCGGTCCTTGCGGGCGCCCTTCGTCAGCGAGCACGCGGCGTTCACGGCGGCGTCGGGGGTCGAGCTCGGACACCTGACGCAGCTGCCCCGCACCCGTGCCGCCATCGCCACGCTGGCGAAGAACGTCGACCGCGTCCGCCGCCACTTCGACGTGCCGCTGCTGCTCGAGGACGTCGCCTGGACGTGGCGCTGGCCCGGCGACGAGATGGACGACCCGGCGTTCTACGCCGCGGTCATCGATCTCGCCGGCTGCGGTCTCCTGCTCGACCTGTCGAACCTGCGCGCCAACGCGCTCAACGAGGGCCGCGATCCGGCGTCGGTGCTCGACGCCTTCCCCCTCGAGCACGTCGCCACGGTGCACATCGCCGGCGGCGTCTTCGTCGACGACTCCTTCTACGACAACCACGCCGCGCCGGTGCCTGACGGCGTCTTCGACCTGCTGCAGCGGCTGGTGGCCCGTACAGGTCCCCGCCCGGTGCTGCTCGAGCGCGACGGCGCGTTCCCGCCGTTCACCGCCCTCCACGACGAGCTGTAGCGCGCGCGCGCCGCGCTGGTGAGGGCGTCCGCGCCGCCGTTCCGCGCTCGCCCCTGAGACGCGCGCGCGTACGTGCACGGACCCGATCATGCGTCCGGCCCGACGACTCGCGCCGCGGCGGCGTCGCTTGACGGGCTCGCGCTGGGCGACGACGAGCGCGCGGCCCGGCGTCGGGCGCGCGCGGTGCTTGCGCGCAAGCGCGTCGACGACGCGCTGCCGCTGCTGCCGTACCAGGCGCGCCACGGCGACGCGCTCGAGGCGCTGGCCACGGTCGCGCTGCAGGACGCCCCGCGCCCGGCGCGGCGGGTGGCGCCCGGCGACGCGGTGCGGGTGGCGAAGGCGGCTGGCGCCGACGCCCGCTTCGTCGACGACGCCCGCCGCGACCTGCTGCACCTGCGGGCGCGCTTCTGCGGCCTCGACGACGATGCCGCGGCGGCGCAGGCGCCGCGGGTGGCGCCATTTCTCGGCGGCCAGCGGCTGGGCGACGGCCGCCGCTGCGTCGTCGTCAAGGGGCCGGGCGCCGGCGCGCCCCCGCGCCACCTCGAGCGGCGGCCGTCAGCCTGATCACCGCGAGGCATGACGACGGACCGCGAGCCACGAGGACGGACCGCGAACCATGACGGACCACGACGCACCCAGGGGAGACGGATGACGAAGTACGACAAGACCGCGATCGTGGCGCTGCTGCCGACGCCGGTGCGCACCTGCGTCGAGGACCTCGTGACGACGCTGCTGGACCGCCTCGGCGGCAGCTTGTCGGCGGTGATCGTGCACGGCAGCGCCGTGCGCGGCGGCTACGTCGCTGGGCGCAGCGACGTCGACCTGATCATGGTCGTGCGCCGCGCGTCGCGCGCCGCGCTGGCGGCGGCGGGGCCGGCGCTGCAGCTGGCGCGGTCCAGGCGCGCATCGAGGGCAGGATCCTCGACGAGGCCGAGATCGCCGGCGCCGCCGACGTCTTCCCGCTGCTCTACGACGACTTGCGCGCCGCCCACACCGCGCTGGTCGGCGACGACCCCTTCGCCGGCCTGCAGGGCGCCGACGAGCACCGCCGCCTGCGCATCCAGCAGGTTCTGCGCGACGCCCGCATCCGCCTGCGCCACCTCGTCGTCGACGCCGCCGGTGGCCCGCCCGAGGCGCTGGTCGGCCCGCTCGGCCACGAGCTCAAGCCGCTGCGCTCGCCGCTGCACGCGCCGCTCCGGCTGCGCGGCGATGCGCGTGCTGGGACGACCTCGAGACCGTCCTGCGTCACGCCGGCAAGCAGTTCGACGTCGGCGACCTCCGTTTCGGCCGGCTCCGCGAGGCCCCCGGCCCCACCCTCGACGCCCTCGCCCTGCTGCTCGACCGGGCCATCGTCACCGTCGACGCCCACGCTGTCCCCCTGACGACGGCGGCGACGACCCCGATGACCGCGGCCACCGCGTCGGCCGGAGGTGCGGCGTGAGCTTCTTCCACGTCTGGTCGTTCGGTCTGCCGCCCGGCCCGGGCTTCGCGGTCGTCTACGCGCTGCTCGACGCCACCGTCGTCCTCGTCGTGCACGCCATCGCCCGCGGCGTCGGCGTGCTCGTCGAGCGCGCCGCCCCCGACGCCGGGAGCGCCCTCGCCGGGCCGTCGGGCCGGGGCGTCACCCCGCCCCGGCCCGGCTGCGACGCGGCCGGCGGCCGCGTGGCGGGGACGTGTGGGCGGTGGCGTATCGGCAGCACGGCACCACCGGCCTCGCCGCCGCGCTGCTCGCCCACGCGGTCACCCACGGCGACCTCGCCATCGACGGCGACCAGCTCGAGCGCACCGCCTCCAGTCGCCCCCGCGACCCGCCGCTCGAGCAGCTCCTCGCGGCGGTGCCTACGACGAAGAGCAGCGCCGCGTTCGTCATCGCGCTCCACCTCGAGACCCGCAGCCCGCGCATCGACGAGTACTTCGCGTGGGTCGCCGACGCGACGACATCGCTGCGCACCGACGCGTCCAGCGGCCGCCGCCGCAACGCCGAAGAGGTGGGCCTGACCGTCACCGTCGGCGGCAATGGCCAAGGCGTTCGCCCCGCCGCCGGGCGTGACGAGCGCGTCGTCGTCGAGCGGCAGCAGCTGCTCGTCTTCGTCGTGCCGCCGCCGCCCCCGTGCCCCCCGCCGTCGACGAAGGCGCCACCGACGCACCCGACGACGCACCCGACGACGCACCCGACGACGCACCCGACGACGCCGCGGCCACCGCTCTGTCGACGCGCAAGTTGAAGTGGTCGACGCCCTCGGCTGGGGCGCGCTGTTGACGCGCAGCGCGACGCTCGACAGCAGCGTGCCGCTGCGCGTGGCCCAGGCCTGCACGCCGCTGCTCGAGGGCAACGCCTACGGGCTGCGACTGTCGCTGCGCGCGCCACTGCT
>VGSZ01000335.1 GCA_016874845.1 Deltaproteobacteria bacterium | reverse complement strand
TTCATCGCCGGGCGCCCCTTCGGGCTCGACCTCGCGCTGACCCAGATCGACGACGACGACGGCGTCGTGAACAGCGAGGTCGGCGCCGTGCCCGCGGGCAGCCCGCTGCAGGGCGGGAGCCTGAGCGCCGGCCTGAACAACCTGGAGCTGACCACCGGCATCACGATCGACGGCGTCGTGCTCGACAACGCCGGCTTCCTGGCGCGCGGCACGACCGCGCGGGTCGGTCACTCGCGGTCGTTCCAGGTGCGCGATCGCAACGGCAACCTGACGACGGCCACGCTGCGCTTCGAGCGCCCGCCGGTGCCCAACGACATCAACAACGACGGCGTCCCCGACGACGTCCTGCCGGCGGCGGTGCCGACGACGACCGCGACGGTCACGGCGAACCTGGACGCCGGCGCCGTCGCCTTCGGCGGCGCGTTCGACCCTGCCAGTCCGGTGGCCACGTCGCACCTGCGCGGCACCACGACCTTCTTCGACTCGCGCGGCGTGTCGCACGCCGCCGACGTCTACTTCCGCAAGACCGCCGATGACGAATGGCAGTGGCACGCCGTCGTCGATGGCGCGTCGGTGAACGGCGGCGCCGCCGGCACCAACGTCGTCGTCGCGCGCGGCGCGCTGACCTTCGACCCGGGCACCGGGGCGCTGCTGACGTCGACGCAGGACAACGCGGTGCGCTTCAACCCGGCGACCGCGGGGGCGACGCAGAACCAGCTCGTCACGTTCCAGATGGCGGGCGTGACGCAGCAGCCGTCGTCGTCGACCATCACCTCGATCGTCCGCAACGGCTCGCCGCAGGGCGACGGCGTCATCGACGGCGTCGCGCCCGACCCCAACCTGTGGAACGTCACCATCCGCGCCGGCGTCGCGACCACCGGCGCCTTGTGGGCGGCGGGCTCGGTGGTGTTTGCGCCGGACGGGGCAGGGGGCTTCACGACGCAGACCACGTCGCTGACGGCGACAACGACGGGGCGCAACAGCCTCGGCACGACGTTCCAGATTGGCTTTCCGACCAGCGCGGTGACTGCGGGCAGCGGATTTTCCAGCGCCGTGCCGGTCCGCAACGACATCACCGTGCATCGACCCGGCTCCATCGCCGTGACCGGCGCGCTCGACACCGACATGGCCGTCGGAGACTCGCGGGTGATCTCCGGCAGTCCGCCGCCCGAGCTGCGCGGCACCGACGGCCGCCTGACTCCCCTCCAGATCCGGATGATCCGGCTGTCGAGTGTCACCAACACCGCGCAGTGGCTGATGCAGGCAGAGAACGCGACGACCGGCGCGGTGCTCGGCAGCCAGCGGCTCACCTACGTCGCCACCGACGTGAACGCCTCGTCGCTGTCGACGACGACGCCGACCGTGTCGCTGCAGGCGGGGATCTTCCGCGCTGGAACGATCACGTCGTTTGCGAACGGCAACGCCTTCACGGTGAACGTGACCGGCCTGCGGCGCTTGCACGACGTCACCGACCCGGTGGGGCCGGCGACGGTCCTGCCGGCGCCCAGCGTGATCGGCGAGCCGCCCCTGAGCGGAATCGGCACGCTCGCCGGAGCGGCGACGAACCGCATGGTGGCGCAGACGCTCACCGTCGTCGGCGCCGAAGGCACCGCCACCGCCGCCGTCGCCGCGGGCCAGAGCGCCGCCGCCGTCGCCGCCGCGGTCAACGCCGTCGCCGGCACCACGGGGGTGACCGCGCGGGGGCGCACCGTGGTGCAGCTGTCGAACGTGAGCCGCACGGGCCCGTTCAGCATGCTGCTGCAGGGCGACCCGACGGGCGGCCAGACCAATGCGCCCCAGGCGTTTGTCCTGACCGAGATCACCGACACCGCGAACCTGTCCGCGCTGGTCGCGGCGGTGAACCAGCAGGCCGACGTCACCGGCATCGTCGCCCGCCTCGGCGCCGACGCGAGCACGGTGCTCCTCGTGGCCGAAGACGGTCGCGACATCGCGGTGGGCGACGTCAGCGGCGCGAACCTGCTCGTGCAGGGCATCGGCGAGGTCCCGACGGGGACTAACGAGGACGCCGGCAGTCCGGCGCTGCTGGTGGGCGACGCCGACGACCCGCTGTACGCCGGCGGCACGGTGGACTCGACGCGGGTCGGCGGCACCGTGCGCTTCGAATCCACGCGAGGGGCGTTCGTCGTCCGGACCACCGACACGACGTCGTCGCTTGTCGCTGGCACCGCCGACGACTCCGAGCTGGAGACGCTGAGCCGGATCGACGTCGCCACCGCCGACGGCGCCGCGCGGGCCATCGCCGTCGTCGACGCCAGCATCCAGAAGGTCACCGCGGCCCGGACGTCGCTGGGCGCGCTGCAGAACCGGTTGTCGTCGACGATCGCGCAGCTCGGCGACACCGTCGTGAATCTGCAGACCGCCCATGCGCGCATCGTCGACGCCGACGTGGCGCAGAAGGCCGCCGAGCTTGCCCGCGCGCTGATCGTCACCGACGTCGGCGGAGCGATGCTCGCCCAGGCGAACCAGCGGGCGCGCATCGCGCTGAAGCTGCTCGGCTGAGGCGGGCCCGCTCCGCCCGCGGAGCGCGGCGCGGCCGCGTCCTCGTCAGCGGGCGGCGGGCGCGGTGGCGTCGGTGGGCGCGGGAGCCGCGCCGGCAGGGGCCGCGCCAGCGTCGGTGGGAGCGGCGGCAGCAGCAGCGCCGGCGTCGGTGGGTGCGGCGGGCAGGGGAGCGACACGCGGGGTAGCGACGATGTCGAACGCGAGGTCGACGTGGTCGGCGATCAGGTCGTTGGCCTTGCCCGGGTAGACGATGCCGAACGCCTGGCGGTCGAGGGCGAAGGCGGCCTTCAGCGTGACCTTGTCTTTGCTGGCCACGAGGGTGGCGGGGAAGCCCACCGCCTTGGTGACCCCGCGCAGCGTGAGGTTGCCCTGGACGGTGTGCGTCGCGCCGCCGGCGCCGCCGGCGACGATGGCCGTCGACACGAAGGTCGCCTTCGGGTGCTGGGCGCTGTCGAAGAAGTCGGGGCTCTTCAGGTGCCCGGTGAGGCGCTCGCTGTCGGAGAACACGCTGCCGGTGTCGATGGCCAGCGTCACGCTGCTGTCGCCGACGCCGGCGCCGACGCGGACCTCGCCGTCGAAGGCGCGAAAGCCGCCCGGGTGGACGCCGGTGACCTTGCGGCCGGTGAATTCAATCTTCGAGGCGGCGGCGTCGATGGCGAGCACGGCGGCGTCCGCCGACGGCGTCGTGGTCGGCGCCGGCTCGGCGATCGTGGCGATCGGCAGCGTGGTGGTCGGCACGAGGGACTTCCCGCCGCCGCAGGCGCCGAGCGGAGCGGCGAGGGTGACAAGGGCGACGGCAGCGGCTGGGGCGAGGCGGCGGGTGCGGGATTTCATCGGCCGTGCCTGCCAGATTGCTCGAGCAGGGTCGAGGACCGTCTGGCCCTCGCTCGCAAGCCCACCGGAACCGATGCACGACAGCGAGCGACGACGACCAGGAACGACGGTGCCGTCGCCCCTTTGCCCGAGGGTCAGCGCTGGTGGTCGCGAAGAAAATTGCGGTGGTCCACCTCGCGGTCGCGGCCGCCGCGGTCGGCAACGCCGTCGAGCCAGCGCGCATGGTTGGCGAGCGCGCGCAGTCACGCCGCACGACCGCGCGCCGGCGTCGACGTCGGCACCGTCGTCGACGATCTTCCGTCAGCGCACCTGTGCCCCAAGGTCGGCAAGCGTCGTGGTCCAGGTCGCGGCGACGTTGCCGGGCGTGGGCGGCTGTCCGGCGTTCGTGAAGGCCGCCGCCTGCGCCTCGTCGCATGCGACGACATCGCACGAGCGCGACACGATCATCGCCGGCACCGCGGACGTCGGGTGTTCGTCGAGCTTGCATGATGGCTCCTGCGACGCGGCGATGTGCTCGAGCGGAGCGCCAGAGCTCTAGGTCGCGAAGGCGGCGGCGCGGTTGCCCCCTGGCGTGGGCACCTCGTGCCGCGCGATGGCATACAGCGCCGCGAATCGTCCCCCGTTCGACCATCCCATCACGCCGATCAGCGCCGGGTCGACGACGCCTGCGGCCACCAGATCGTCGATCACCCGGTCGGCGCAGGCGACGTTGCGGTTGGACGACAGCGGGGCGAGGTCGCGATCGTACGTGACAACCTTGGCGCCGTCTTCAGCGCTCGTCGCCGGGCCAGTGCGGGTTGCGCGGCTGCAGCGAGGCGAGCACGAAGCCGCGCCCGGTGCCCAGATCGAACGTCGCGGCCTTCGAGCGCAGCGACGTGGAGTCATAGACGTCGTCGGCGCTGCCGCCTGACCCGGTGGTGAACACGACCAGCGGTCGCGGCGCGGTCGCCGTCGCGCCGGCGGGCCGGAGCTCGCACCACGAACGTTCGACGCCGTCGTCGGCGACAATGGACCGTGGGCTTCCGTCGTCGAACGCCGGCCGGCCTTCCGCCGTCGTCAAGCAACGCGGGGGCGTGCTCGCCTCCGCCGGCGCGACGATCTCCCGCCGTTCGTACAGGGAGAGCAGCCGGCGGCACGGCTTCGTCGTCGAGCAGGTGGCCAGCGGCTCGGTCAGGCCGATGCGTGGATCGCAGGTGCCGTCGCCGAGACAGGTCGCCGTGTGCGGGCGGCGGCGTCCGACAGGCGGTGACGGACGTGACGAGCAGGAGCAAGAAGGCCGCGCGCCCAGTGTTGCGATGCGCTTCGACTCCAGCGACGCCTTCCGCTTCGCCGCCGCCGCCGACGACGACGACGACGTTG
>VGSZ01000334.1 GCA_016874845.1 Deltaproteobacteria bacterium | reverse complement strand
CGTCGCCGCGCCAACGGATTGACAGCGGCGCGGCCGTGCCGCACACCGCGCGCGACCGGAAGCGCGGAACGCAGCGCCCCTCACGGAGGTTTGACGACGATGGCCAACGGCAACAACGTGAAGCGCGAGTCCGGCGCCGCGGCGCTCCTGCAGGTCCTCGTCGTCGGTCTCGTCGTCATCGGCGCGGTCTTCGGCTGGTGGAAGACCAGCAGCGAGAAGAAGCGGGTGGCCGAACTCGCCGTCAACGCCAAGCAGGCCACCGAGGGCGACGACTCGCCGTCGCTGCTGATGGCTCAGAAGCTGTTCGACGAGATCGACCTGACGGGTGCGACGCAGGAGGCTGACCCGTCGATCCTGTCGGCGATGGCCGAGCTGCAGGCGCAGCTGTACTTCACGTACGGGATCACCGAGGCCAAGGCCCGCGCCGAGAAATACGTCGGCATGGCGAAGGAGCGCGACCTGAAGAAGGCCGAGCGCTACGCCGCCGAGGCCTACTTGATGCTCGGCGACGGCCGCGCCGCCGAGGCCGAGGCGTTCCTCACCGATCTGGTCAACAACCGCGGCGCCCGCCACGCCAAGCTGCTGCACGCCCTTGCCGTCGCCAAGCTTGTGCAGGGCAAGGCCAGGGACGCCGTCGTCGCCGCTCAGGAGGGCCAGAAGCTGTCGACGCAGCTCGTGCGCCTGCCGATCACCGAAGGTGACGCGTTCCTCGCCCAGGGCAACTACACCGGCGCCGAGGGCGGCTACCTGAAGGCGAAGAAGCAGAACGGCAATCACCTGCGCGCTCGCACGGCGTTGGCGATGGTGGCCGCCGCCGCGCGCAAGGCCAAGCCCGACCTGCTGGCGTCGAACCTCGACACGCTGCTTGGCAACGCCGAGGACATGCACAAGGCCATCGGGCAGTCGGTGCCGCCGCGGGTCAAGGGATTCATCGAGTACGCCAAGGGCGAGATCCTCCTCGTCGACAACAAGGCGGCCCTGGCGCTGCAGCAGGCCGAGGCCTCGCTGACCACCGATCCCGGGCAGGCCGCCTCCCTTGGCCTGAAGGGGCGCGCCCTCGCCAAGCTGGGCACGGTCGCCGAGGCGAAGGCCGCGTTCGATCAAGCCCTGAGCGTCGCTCCGTCTTCGTTGCCCATCGCGGTGGCCGCGGCCAAGACGCTGCGTCGCGCCGGCGCCGAGGGCGACGGGCTCGCCTACCTGCAGAAGGTCGTCGCCGCCAACCCCGAGAACGGCCTCGGTCACGCCGAGCTGTCGCTGTTCCTTTCGGCGGCGGGCCAGTCGAAGGAGGCGCTGAAGGAGGCCGAGGAGGCCGTCGCCAAGCTCGGAAACGCCCACGACCTCGCGATCTTCGCCAAGGCCCGGGCCATACACGCCGACAAGGACCTCGTGAAGGCTCTCGACACCTACAAGGAGGCCCTCGGCTTCCACGGCAACCCTGAGTGGGCCGAGCTCTACTTCGCCCTCGGCCAGCTGCGCTTCGACGAGAAGAACTTGGAAGAAGCGGACGGCGCCTTCGACAGCGCCATCAAGTTCTGGGACAAACAGGGCGGCTCGCTCGACGACATCGCCGACGCCTGGGAGCTGAAGGGCAAGACCCTCGGCGGCATGAAGGGCAAGACGAAGGAGTCGAAGGAGGCGCTGCAGAAGGCCGACGACCTGCGCAAGGGCGTCGCCGGCTGAGCATCGTCGGTCGGGCGGCGTAGGGTCGATCGGCTCGCCGTTCACGCCGTACGAGAAGGCCGACGGGAACCCACGCGGGCTCCTCGCCGGCCTCCGTGCGTCGGGAGCGTGCGGTTGCCGTGGGCACCACCGACGCCCCGGGAGAGGGCGCCCACGTGACGACGAGCGCGCACCCGACCGTCCGTCGGCGGGTCAGCCGCCGGACGACGAGCCCGGCAGCTTGCGCCCATCGGCGCGCAGGTATGCCGGGTCCAGCACTCCGGCGCGCTTCAAGCGCAGCTCGGCGGCCGTCTTCAGCACCCCGAGCCCGTACTTCACCGAACGAGAGAAGCTGATCGACGACGCCTCGTCGAAGTACTTCGTCGGACAGGTGATCTCGGCGATGCGGTAGCCGAAGGCCACTGCCTGCACGAGCATCTGGTTGTCGAAGACGAAGTCGTCGTCGTTCTCTTCGAGCGGAAGGGTCTCGAGGACCGGGCGACTGAAGGCGCGATAGCCCGTGTGGTACTCGGACAGCTTGGCGTCGATGAGGACGTTCTCGGCCGCGGTGAGCAGGCGGTTTGAGACGTACTTGTACAGCGGCATCCCGCCGGCGAGGGCGCGGCCGCCGAGGATGCGGCTGCCCAGCGCGACGTCGTACAGCCCGCTGACGATGCAGCTGGCGAGCGCCGGGATGAGCCGGGGCGTGTACTGGTAGTCGGGGTGCACCATGACGACGACGTCGGCGCCCTTCACCAGCGCCGCGGCGTAGCAGGTCTTCTGGTTGCCGCCGTAGCCGCGGTTGCGGTCGTGCACGATGGTGTGCAGGCCAAGCCGCCGTGCGACGGCTGCCGTCTCGTCGGTAGAGCGGTCGTCGACGAGGATGATGTCGTCGACGACCTCTCGCGAGACCTCGGCGACGGTCCGCTCGAGGGTGGCCTCCGCGTTGTAGGCGGGCATCACAACGACGATCTTCTTGTTTCCGAGCATGCAGACCCCATCCACGTCGTCGGCGGATCGCACGCGCCGATGCGGTTGTCCATGGTCGGGGTGTTGACGGCGCTCCGACCGCGCAGCAAGGACGCGCATGTCCGTGTCCCACGACATCACCTGCATCTGCTGCGGCGCCGCCGGCTTCGACGAGCTCTTCCCGGCGATGGCTCATGGGTTCTCCGTGGGCGCCTGCCGTGTGTGTGGCGCCCGCCGAACCGTGCCCGACGTGCCTGACGACCAGATCGGGCGGTACTACCCGCAGGCCTACTACGGCGAAGGCAACAAGCGCTTCAACTGGCTGATGGAGCAGACGTCGCTGGCCATCCGTCGTCGACGCGCGAAGGCCATCGCGGCCCGTCTGCCGGGGCCCGGCCCGGTGATGGACGTCGGCTGCGGCCGCGGGATCATGCTCGCCGAGTTGCAGCGGATGGGCTTCTCGAGCTTTGGCATCGAGCTGTCGGACGCCTCGGCCAGCCACGCACGCAGCCTCGGCGTCGACGTCGGCATCGACCTGTACGACACGCGCTACGAGCCGGGCTCGTTCGTCGGCGTCGTGTTCTGGCACTCGCTCGAGCACGTGCGCCGCGCCGATCTTGCCCTCGCCCGCGCCGTCGAGCTGCTGCGGCCCGGCGGCGTGCTCGGGATCGCGGTCCCCAACAGCGGCAGCCTGCAGGCCCAGCTGTTTCATCGCTGGTGGTTCCACCTCGACATCCCGCGGCACTACCACCACTTCGCGGCGGACGACGTCGTACGGCTGATGGAGCGCGCCGGCTTGTCGGTGTTCGGGCGCTCCACGCTGTCGCTCGAGCAGAACCCGTACGGCTACATCCAGAGCGCGCTGAACGCCGCGGGCATGCCCGAGAACCTGCTCTACTCGCTGTTGAAGGAGCCCTCGGCCCGCATGCACGCCCTCGGCGACCACCCCGTCGCCGCGACGCTGTCGGCGGCGGCGGCGCCGACGCTGGCGGCGGCCGGCCTCGCGGCCAGCGCCGTCGAGGCCGCCGTCGGCCGCGGGGGTACCGTCGAGCTGTGGGCGAAGAAGCCGTGACCGACGCGACCGTCGACGACGGCGCCGCCGAGGTCCCTGCGTCGACGACGGCGCCGACGACGGCGCCGACGACGGCGCCGACGACGGCAGAAACGGCGGAGCAGGTATCGACGCCAAAGCAGCCGGGGCGCCCGGCCTGGTGGGAGGTCATCGTCGCCGTCGCTGCCGCGGCCTGGGTGCTCGGCGTCGCCCGGTTCCGGTTCCTGCCGGCCTTCGATCGGTGGCGGGCCGAGACCGACGCCAAGCAGGTGACCTACCAGTTCTACTCGTACTTCGACCCGGGCACGCTGCCCGCCGGCGAGCTCCTCGAGCAGTACGCCGACATCTACAACGCGCCGCCCTTCTACAAGGCGCTGATGGCGCTGTTGTCGACGTTCGTCGACGCCAAGGACGCCGCGGTGGGGCTCAGCCTCGTCGTCTTCCTCGCCACCGTCGCCGTGATCGGCGTCGCCGCGGGGCGGCGCGGCGGCGTGCTCGTCGGCGTCGCCGCGGTGGTGCTGTACGCGCACGCCGAGGGCGCGTTCCTGTCCACCGTCGGCGGCCATCCGCGCACCTTTGGTCCGCTGTTCTTCGCGTTGTTCCTGCTCGCTGTCGTCGAGCAGCGGCGCGGCCTGCTGCTCGCGGTGCTCGTGGTGTGCGGCGGCACGTACCCGTCACCCCTGCTGGCCTGCGGGCCCGCCGCCGCCGCGGTCGTGCTCGTCGACGCCGTGCAGCGCCGTACGTGGCGCCCCCTCGTGCCGTTCGCGCTGGCGTCGGTGCTGGCGCTCGGTTTCGCCAAGGCGCAGGACCTGCGCTCACCGAAGGAGTGGGGCCGGATCATCACCTACGACGAGGCGCGCCAGCACCCGGCGTGGCAGCCAGGCAGCCGCTTCCCCTACACGCCGCTGCCGTCCTTCTGGAAGCACCCGAAGGAGGCCGTGAACCGGCTCACCGACACCGTGGGGCAGCCCCTCGTCGCCCAGCCCCGCCCCGGTGGCCGGCCGCTGCTCGACTGGGTGTGGGGCGGGCTCGTCGTCGCCGGCGTCGTCATGGCTCTCGTGCGGCG